>NZ_PGEZ01000001.1:1514607-1817528 GCF_002797495.1 Mumia flava | reverse complement strand
CGCCGCGCTGATCGGCGTCTCCGGTCTGGCCGGTGTCGTCGTGGTCCTCGCGGCGGACGTCGCGGTCCGTGCCATCTTCGGTGCGCAGCGCGCCGTCGAGGTGCCGACGGGAGTCGTCACGTCCCTGCTGGGCGCCGTCGTGCTCGTCTGGTTCGCCTTCCGGCTCCGCGCCACGCGTCTGGACGACGCCGGCAACGCACTCGACGTCCGCGGCGTCGGCGTCCGCCACCCCGGCGGGCTCGTCGCCCTGCTCGTCGTCGCGCTGCTCGGGCTCGCCGTCGGAGCCGTGCTGATCGGCGACCGGATGTTCCTGCTGGGCGACGTCGCCAACTGGCTGTCCGGTCAGGCAGGACCGGTCGTCACCAGCGTGATGGGGGCGCGGGTCCCGAGGGTGGTCGCCGCGATCCTGGCGGGGATCGCGCTCGCGGTCGCCGGCACGATCATCCAGGGCGTGTCCCGCAACCCGCTCGCCGACCCGGCGATCATCGGCGTCTCCGGCGGCGCGTCCGTCGGCGCGGTGCTGGTCGTGACGTTCGTGCCCCTGGCGGGGTTCTGGGTGCTCGTCGGTGCCGCCGGCGTGGGCGCGCTGATCGCTGCGGTGATCGTGTTCGGGCTCGCCGCCCGTGGTGGGTTCGCCACGGACCGGCTGGTCCTCGTCGGTGTCGGCGTCTCGTTCGCGGCCGAGGCGATCGTGCGGCTGCTGATCGTGACGACCGACCCGTGGAGCGCCTCGAAGGCGCTGGTCTGGCTGTCCGGCTCCACCTACGGCCGCACGTACGAGCACCTGGTGCCGCTGATGATCGGCTGCGCCGTGCTCGTGCCGGCGGCGATGATCGGCTACCGGCGGCTCGACCTGCTGTCCGTGGACGAGGACACGCCGCGGGTGCTCGGGGTCCGGCCGGCCCACGCGCGATTCGCGCTGCTGGGCTGTGCGGTGCTGCTCACCGCGGTCGCGGTCGCGGCGATCGGGCTGGTCGCGTTCGTCGGACTGGTCGCCCCGCACGCCGCCCGCGCCCTGGTGGGCCGGCGCCACCGCTGGGTGATCCCGACCGCCGCCCTCCTCGGCGCGTGCCTGCTCGTGCTCGCGGACACGCTGGGTCGCACGATCGCCGCACCGACGCAGCTCTCCGCCAGCCTGCTGACCGCGTTGGTCGGCGCCCCGTACTTCTTCTACCTCCTGCACCGCAGCCGGCGCCCGGTCCGCTGACCGCCCGATCCGGCAGGAGGTCGCGGCCCGTCAGGTCTCGGTCCGGGGGACGAACGTGACGACGACGTTCGAGTCCCAGCCGTCCTGCTCGTCGTACGCGCCGCCGCAGGTCACCAGCACGACCTTCTGGCGCCCGGACTGGTCGAACAGCCGCTCGTACGGCAGGGTCGTCTTGTCGTACATCCTCACCGAGGCGACCCGGTAGGCGTGCTCGCCCGCGTTGATGTCGCGGATCGTCATCGCGTCGCCGCGCTGCAGCTGCCCGACGCGGGTGAACGGCCCGGGCCCGTAGACCGCCGAGTCCAGGTGGGCCGCGAGCACCGTGGCGCCACGGATGCTGCCCGCGCCCATCCCGTCGCGCCACCACCCGACGATCCACGGCCGGGCGGGGATCTCGAGCACGCGTGCGTCCGTACCGACGTCGGTGACCTGGGCGTCGACGTCGATCGCGGGGATCGCGATCCGGGCCGGCCGCGTGCCCACCCGGTCGGCCGAGCCCTGGAGAGCGCCCGCGGCAAGGACCGGCCCCGAGGCCGCGCGAGGGCCGGACGCACCGGTTGCACCCGGGTCGGCGCGTCCCACTCCGAGCGCGATCAGGATCGCGGCGACGAGCAGCACCGAGCCGACGCCCCACGCCACCCAGCGGCGGGAGGAAGCCTGCGGGTCGAGGGGCGCGGCCGAGCCGGTCATCGGTTCCTCACCGGCGGAGCGGACGTCCGAGGAGTGCGGCGCCGACGAGCAGCGCGATGCCGAGGACCCCGAGTGCACCCGCCAGACCGTACCGCGTGGTGCCCTCGGGCGTGGCCGGACCGCTCATGCCCGCCGGCACGGCGATCGGGACCGGGTAGCTCCCGGCGGCGCCGCTGACGCCGGAGCCGCCGTCGCTCTGCGTGGGCGGCGGGGGCACGTCGGTCGCGGTCGGCCTGGTCGCCGGCGGGGTGGTCGGAGCAGTCGTCGGGGAGTCCGAGGGCGCGGTGGTCGGAGCAGTCGTCGGGGAGTCCGTGGGTTCCGTGGTGGGCTCGGTCGTGGGTTCGGTGGTGGGTTCGGTGGTGGGTTCGGTGGTGGGTTCGGTGGTGGGTTCGGTGGTGGGTTCGGTGGTGGGTTCGGTGGTGGGTTCGGTCGTCGGTTCCGTGGTGGGCTCCGTCGTCGGTTCCGTGGTGGGCTCGGTGGTGGGCTCCGTCGCGTCCGTGATGGGGATCGTCGCCAGCGTCGGGTCGCTGGACTCGATCGTGCAGTCCATCGTGACGCCGTCCGGACCGCCGATCATGTCGCCGGTGTTGTCGGGCCCTGAGTACAGCGTCGCCGCCACGGTGAAGGCCGCCGGCATCGCGACGGTGGCGGTGCCGGAGATGTCGCCGGGAAGGTCGATCGCGGGGACGTCCCCGGTCGTCGGGATGATCCAGGCGTCGCCGACGTTCGGCGGCACCGGGACGTCGCTCGCGCTCAGGTTCGCGATCGGAACCGACTCGCTGTAGGTGCCCGAGTCGGACAGCGCGACCGCCGCGTCGTCGGAGTAGCCGGCGACCGAGCGCGCACCGAGCAGGACGTACGTGGCGTTGCGGAGGAGCTCGGGCAGCGTCAACGTGATCGTCGTCTGTCTCGCCGCGATCACCGACCCCGGCGAGACGGACTCGGGCAGGTCGACGACCGCCTCGACGCCGACGTCCTGGACCCCGAGATCGAGCCCGGCCGCATCCGTGGCGCAGAGGTAGTCGAAGTCACCGGTGACCTCCGCCGCCTGGGCGGGCGCACCGGCGACCGCGACGACCACGCCCGCCGAGCCGGCCATCAGGCCGGCGCTCGCCAGGATCGCTGCTGCCCTGCGGCGGTGCTCGGTGCTCGTCGGACTCGTCGCGAAACGCATCCACGTTCCTTCCCTCCGTGCCGTACGCGGCCGTACGGCACCCCATTGAAAACGTGAGTTGCGCGACAGGTTACGGCAGTGGAGGGTCGCTGTCACCCGAGTGCGGGCGGGGCGGTCGTCTGCAGCGCGAACCAGAGGTCGGCACGGGCACCGGCATCAGCCACGGGGCGGCCGGTGAGCGCGTCGATCCGGCGGATCCGGCCGCGGACGGTGTTGCGGTGGATGCCGAGGCGGTCCGAGATCCGGCCGGGATGCCCCTGCTCCTCCAGGTAGGCGCGCAGGGTGTCCTCGAGCGCCGTCCCGTCGGGCTCGGCGCGCAGCCGCCCGAGGACCTCGGACGCGAAGGCGGCCGCGGCTCCGGGCGGGACGAGGGCTCCGATCCCCGCCCGCGTCTGCTCCGCCCAGCGGGTGACGGGGCGGGCGTCGCTCGCCTGGGCGAGAGCGGCGGACGCGCCGGCCGCGGAGCGCGCCGCCTCGGCGGCGGGGACCGTGGGGCCGACGCCGACCCAGGCTCCTGCGTGCTGTGCGGCCTCGACGACGCGGTCGATCCCGGCCTCGTCGACGAGCACCACCGTCGTGTCCTCGTGGGTCCCGACGAGAGCGCCGGTCTCGATGTGGTCGACGGCCTCGGTCACCGCCCCCGGTGTGCCGCCGAGGTGCAGCGCGCACAGCGGGTCCGGGACGGTGCGTGGTGGTCGGGCGAGGTCGAGCACGCGCGAAGCGCCCGCAGCGTCGCCGTCGAGCGCCAGTCGCACCCCGGCCGCGACGACCCGGCGCTCGGCATCGCGCTGCTCCGCCCGTCCGGACTCGACCAGCGAGAGCACAGCGGCGGCCGTGAGCACCGCACTGCGCTGGAACGGTGACCACCGCCCGGGTGTGGTCGCCACGAGGTACGCCCGGGGCGTCCCGCCGAGCCCGACCGGGTGGACGGCGGTGGACGAGTCGGGTCCGGAGATCGAGGTCGAGGAGCGGCGGTCGTCGGCGCGGATCCGGACGAGCGCGGAGGCGAGCACGTCGGGGTCGAGGTCGAGTGCGCCGTCGGTCACCGCGCCGTCGGGGTCGACGACGGCGCAGGCGCCCCGCAGAACCTGTGCCACCCGTGCGGTCACCCGGGAGCGGGCGTCGGGTCGGGTCGCGTCCTGGGTCAGCTCGCGCTGGAGCCGGGCCGCGGCCTGCTCGGCCGGCTCCAGCAGCGCGGCGACGGCACGACTGATCGCGACGAACCGGGTCGGTGGTGGCACCTCGAACAGCCCCAGCCCCGCCCCCGCCGCCGCCTCGCGCAGTGGCTGCGGAGCCGCGTCGTGCGTCAGGCCGACCCCGAGCCCGAGCGCGCTCACGCCGAGGGTCGCGAGCCGCCCGACGTACGCCCGCCACTGGGCTGCGCCGTGGGCGGCGGTCGCGAGACCCGTGGTCAGCAGGACCTCACCGCCCTCGAGGAACGGGGTGGGGTCGTCGAGCTCGCTGGTGGCGACCCAGCGCACGGGGACGCTGGGGTCGGGGATCCACGCACGGGTGATCCCGAGCTCGGGCACCGCGACCAGGTCGGCGACGGTCAGCGTCGGAAGGGCGTCCACCGTGCCACTCTTGCACATCGAGTCAGTTGAGACTGTGCGGTATGCCCATGCCCCGCCGGGCGGCCACGGACGTACGCTCCGTCCATGACCGATCAGTTCATCGGCGGCCCCACGCTGCCCCAGGAGCGCCGCCTCGTCACCGAGATCCCCGGCCCGCGGTCGCGGGCGCTGTCCGAGCGCCGCACGAGCGCCGTCGCGTCCGGCGTCGGCGTGACGCTGCCGGTGTACGTCACCGCGGCGGGCGGCGGCGTCATCCGCGACGTCGACGACAACCTGCTGATCGACCTCGGCTCCGGCATCGCCGTGACCACCGTCGGCAACGCGGCCCCGCGGGTCGTGGACGCGGTCACCGAGCAGGTCGCCGCCTTCACGCACACCTGCTTCATGGTCACGCCGTACGAGGGGTACGTCGCGGTGGCGGAGAAGCTGAACGCGCTCACCCCCGGCGACCACGAGAAGCGGACCGCGCTGTTCAACACCGGTGCGGAGGCCGTCGAGAACGCCGTGAAGATCGCACGGCACGCGACCGGCAAGCAGGCCGTCGTCGTCTTCGACCACGCCTACCACGGGCGTACGAACCTCACGATGGCGATGACGGCGAAGAACATGCCGTACAAGGACGGGTTCGGTCCGTTCGCCGGCGAGGTCTACCGCGCCCCGATGTCCTACCCGTTCCGCGACGGGCTGTCCGGCCCGGACGCGGCCGCCCGCGCGATCGAGGTGATCGAGAAGCAGGTCGGCGCCAAGAACCTGGCGTGCGTGGTGATCGAGCCGATCCAGGGCGAGGGCGGCTTCGTCGTCCCCGCCGAGGGCTTCCTGCCGGCGGTCGCCGACTGGTGCCGCGCGAACGACGTGCTGTTCGTCGCCGACGAGGTGCAGGCCGGCGTCGCCCGCACGGGCGCGATGTTCGCCTCCGACCACGAAGGTGTCGTGCCGGACCTCGTCACGACGGCCAAGGGCGTCGCCGGCGGGCTGCCGCTCGCCGCGGTCACCGGTCGCGCCGAGGTGATGGACGCCGTCCACACGGGCGGCCTCGGCGGCACGTACGGCGGCAACCCGGCCGCGTGCGCCGCAGCGTTGGCCGTGCTCGAGACGATCGAGGCCGACGACCTCGTCAGCCGCGCGCGCGAGATCGAGAAGCGGATGCTGAGCCGGCTCGAGGCGCTGCAGCAGCGCGACCCGCGCATCGGCGACGTCCGCGGCCGCGGCGCGATGATCGCGATCGAGCTCGTCGAGCCGGGCACCACCACCCCCGACGCGGGCCTCGCAGCCCGGGTCGCCGCGCAGGCGCACCAGCAGGGCGTGGTCGTGCTGACCTGCGGGACGTTCGGCAACGTGCTGCGGTTCCTCCCGCCGCTGTCGATGCCGGACCACCTGCTCGACGAAGCCCTCGACATCCTGGACGGCGTCTTCGCCGAGGCCGCCCCGACCGACGGAGGTACGGCATGACCGCGACGGTGGACACGACTGACCTGAGCGCCCTGCTCGCGGGCGTACCCGACGTCCGGACCGACGCTGCGCTCGCCGGGACCGACCCGGGCGAGGGCTGGTTCGCCGTCACCGATCCGGCCACCGGTGCGGTGCTGGCGCACGTGGCCGAGCACGACGTCACCGACGCCCGGGTCGCCGCCGCCGCGGCCGCGACCGCGGGCCGCGACTGGGCCCGTCGCCCGAACCGCGAGCGCTCGGCGATCCTGCACCGCGCGCACGCCCTGATGATGGACGACCACGAGCGCCTCGCCACGCTGATCACGGCCGAGAACGGCAAGACGCTGGCCGACGCGCGCGCCGAGGTCGCGTACGCGGCGGAGTTCTTCCGCTGGTTCGCCGAGGAGGCGGTGCGTCCGCACGGCTCGTACGACCCGGCGCCGGCCGGTGGCGTACGGCACCTCGTCCACCGCAAGCCGATCGGCGTCGCCGCGCTGGTCACACCCTGGAACTTCCCGGCTGCGATGGCGACCCGCAAGATCGCGCCCGCGCTCGCGGCCGGCTGCACGGTCGTCCTGAAGCCCGCCGAGGAGACCCCGCTGACCGCGCTCGCCGTCGGCGCGATCCTGGTCGAGGCCGGCGTCCCCGCCGACGCGGTCCGGATCGTCACCACCACCGACGCGCCGGCCGTGGTCGAGGCGCTGCTCGCGGACGAGCACGTCCGGAAGGTGTCGTTCACCGGCTCGACCCAGGTCGGCAGGATCCTGCTCCACCAGGCCGCGGACCGTGTGCTGGAGAGCTCGATGGAGCTCGGCGGCAACGCACCGTTCGTGGTCTGTGACGACGCAGACCTCGACGCCGCGGTCGCCGGTGCGCTGACCGCGAAGCTGCGCGGCGGCGGCCAGGTGTGCGTCGCGGCGAACCGGTTCTACGTCCACACCGACGTCGCCGACGCGTTCGTCCAGCGGTTCGGCGAGGCCATCGCCGCGCTGAACGTCGGCCACGGCGCCGACGACGGCACGGACGCCGGCCCGGTGATCACGCCGGTCGCGGCGGAGCGGATCGAGAAGCTGGTCGCCGACGCGGTCGCCGGCGGTGCACGCGTCGCCTACCAGGCCCAGGCGCCGTCCGGTGCGGGCAACTGGGTCGCGCCGCGTCTGCTCGTCGACGTGCCGGGCGATGCCGCGATCGCGCACGAGGAGATCTTCGGCCCGGTCGCGACCGTACGGACGTGGAGCGACGACGACGAGGTGGTCGCGATGGCGAACGACACCGAGTTCGGCCTCGCGTCGTACGTCTACAGCCGCGACCTGCAGCGTGCGATCCGGCTCGGTGAGGCGTTCGAGTCCGGCATGGTCGGCGTCAACCGCGGCCTGGTCTCGGACCCGGCCGCGCCGTTCGGCGGCGTGAAGCAGTCCGGCCTCGGCCGCGAGGGCGCGACGCTCGGGATCGACGCGTTCACCGAGGTCCAGCACCTCGCGGTCGCCTGGCCCGACGCCTGACCTCCCCTTCGCGCTGTGTGACCGCAGCCCCGAAACTGCTCGCGCGGACCGGGGCTCACGTCACACAGCGCGAAGGGGTCAGGCGGGGCGAGCCGCGTCGACTGCCTGCTGCTCCTCGGGGGTCAGCGGCTGCTCGCAGCTCCACGCGGTGATGCTCTTGGCGTACGTCCGCGACTCCGCGCGACCGTGGATCGAGGACACGACGAAGCCGGCCCCGGTGTCGTCGAGCAGGGCGAGGCTCCACGAGAGCGCGCCGCCGGTGTCGCCGAAGGCGTCGTAGCGCACCACGGCGACGTGCCGGAACGCCTCCTTCGCACGGACCTCCAGCTCGGAGACCCGTCCGCCGAGGGCGCTCTGGCCCTCGAGGTCGTCCTCGCGGCGCCGCTGCATCTGGCTGGTGAGCGCGATCGCGAGCGCGGACAGCGAGGCGACCAGCGCCAGCACTGAGATCGCAACCGTCACCCGGTCAGCCTAGGGTGATCGGATGGACACCGGTGCAGCCGACGCGCCGACGGCGCAGATCACGAGCGAGGTGGGACGGCTGCGGACGGTGGTCCTGCACCGCCCGGGCCCGGAGCTGAAGCGCCTGACGCCGCGCAACAACGACTCCCTGCTGTTCGACGGCCTGCCGTGGGTCGGCCGGGCTCAGGCGGAGCACGACACCTTCGCGGCCGCGCTCGGCGAGCACGGGGTCGAGGTGCTGTACCTGCGGGACCTGCTGGTCCAGACGCTCGAGGCCTCGTCAGCCGCGCGGGCGACCGCGATCGCGGGGGTCGCCGGGGACCTGCGGCTCGGCGACACCATCGCCGACTACCTCTCGGCCGCCCTGTCGGCGGAGCCTCCCGACCGCCTCGCGGACATCCTCACCGGCGGTCTGCGCAACGACGAGCTCGAAGGCACGCGCAGCGTCGTCACGTCGCTGCTCCAGCCCGACGACTTCCTCGTCGACCCGCTCCCGAACCTCCTCTTCACCCGCGACTCCTCGGTCTGGCTGCGCGACCGGGTCGCGATCACCAGCTTCGCGATGCCGGCCCGCGAGCGCGAGTCGCACCTGACCGACCTGATCTACGCCCACCATCCGCGCTTCGCGCACTCGGCGCGGATCCACGGGACGCACCGCGAGCACCTCGAGGGCGGCGACGTGATGGTGCTCGGGGACGGGGTGATCGCCGTCGGCGTCGGGGAGCGGACCACCCCCGCGGGTCTGGAGCGGCTGGCGCGCCAGTGCTTCGAGCACGACCTCGTACGCCGGGTGCTGGCGGTGCCGATCGCGCAGGAGCGCGCCACGATGCACCTGGACACCGTCGTCACGATGGTCGACGTCGACGCGGTCGTGATGTACCCGCCGCTCGCCGACTCCCTGACCGCCTACGACGTGGTGGCCGGTGACGGGGACGAGGTCGTCGTGGGTGCGCCGCGCCCGTTCCTCGACGCGGCGGCCGACGCCCTCCGCGTGGAGCGGATCCGCGTGATCGACACCGGCCTCGACGCGGTGACCGCGGAGCGCGAGCAGTGGGACGACGGCAACAACACCCTCGCGATCGCGCCGAGGCTCGCGGTCGCGTACGAGCGCAACGTGCAGACGAACGCCCGGCTCGAGGCGGCCGGCATCGAGGTGGTCCGGATCCCCGGGTCTGAGCTCGGCACCGGTCGCGGCGGGCCGCGCTGCATGTCCTGCCCCGTCCTCCGCGACCCCCTCTGACCGCGAGTCACTCCTGGCGGGCCCGCGAGTCGTTCGTGGCGGGCCCGCGAGTCGCCCCTGGCGTGCGAGGCTCGCTGACGCGCGGTGTCACCGATGTCCGCGGGGCCGCTTCACATGCCCGACACACGCCGACGACAGACTGGGGCCATGACCTCCCCGCGCACTCCCGAGCAGATCCTCGAGGCCGACCGCCGCGAGCCGGACCCCGCGCTCTTCGCCGGTGGCGTGGCGTCCGACGAGCAGCACGCGGCGCTGCGCGCCTCCGTACGCCTGCTCAGCACGTTGCTCGGCGAGGCGCTGGAGCGGCACGAGGGGCCGGAGCTGCTGGCGCTCGTCGAGCAGGTCCGGACGCTCGCTCGCAAGCCCGACGACGCGGAGCTGCGCAGCCTGCTCGCGGACGTTCCGCCGCAGACGGCCGTGGTGCTCGCCCGCGCGTTCACCGCGTACTTCCAGCTCGCCAACATGACCGAGCAGCTGCACCGCTGGCGCGAGCTGACCGCGACGGACGACGGTCCGCTGGCCCGGACGGTCGGCCGGATCGCGCAGGCGATGGCCGACGGCGACGTCGATCGGGAGCTGGTCGAGCAGGTCCTCGCGCGGGTGGAGTACCGTCCGGTGTTCACCGCTCACCCGACCGAGGCGAGCCGTCGGACGGTGATGCGGCTGCTGCGCAAGGTCGCCGAGACCGTGGAGGCGACCGAGGACCCGCGGCGGCCCGCCTCGGCGGCACCGCGCGACGAGCGCCGTCTGGCCGAGCTGGTCGACCTGCTGTGGCAGACCGACGAGCTCCGCGTCGTACGCCCGCAGCCGCAGGACGAGGCCCGCACCGCGGTCTACTACCTGCGCTCGATCGCCGCCGAGGTCGTCCCCGACCTGCTCGAGGAGCTCGACCGTCAGCTCGCGCGCCTGGACGTGACCCTGCCTGCGTCGGCGCGGCCCCTGCGGTTCGGTACGTGGGCCGGCGGCGACCGCGACGGCAACCCGAACGTGACCCCGGACGTGACGCTGGAGATCCAGAGGATCCAGCACAGCGCCGGCCTGGACGAGCTGGAGCGGATGGTCACCGAGCTGCTCACCGAGATGACGTCGTCGACGCGGCTCGTGGACGTCACGCCGGCGCTGCAGGAGAGCCTCGCCGCCGACGCCGAGGCCCTCCCGGTGACCTGGGAGACGGTGCGTCGGCTCAACGCCGAGGAGCCGTACCGCGTCAAGCTGACGTTCGTGCGGGTCCGCCTGCAGCGGACCCGCGACCGTCTGGTGCACGAGACCGCTCACGAGCCCGGCCGCGACTACGCCGACTTCGCCGAGCTGGTGCGGGACCTCACGCTGGTGCGCGAGTCGATGCTCGCGGACGGCGACCACCTGACCGGGGACGGCGCGATCCTGCGGACGATCCGCACCGCGGTCGCGTTCTCGACCGGTCTGGCGACCATGGACGTGCGCGAGCACAGCGGCAAGCACCACGCGGCCCTGGCCGAGCTGTACGACCGGATCGGCGAGCTCGAGACCCCGTACGCCGAGCTGGACCGTCCGGCGCGGATCGCGCTGCTGTCGCGCGAGATGGCGTCGCGTCGTCCGCTCACCGGTGCGGGCGCGTCCGATCTCGGCGAGGCCGCGGCGGCGTCCCTCGCGCTGATGAGCACGATCCGTCGTGCGCTCGACACGTACGGCCCGGACGTGGTCGAGACGTACATCGTGTCGATGACGCACGACGTGGACGACCTGTTCGCGGTGGTGGTGCTCGCGCGCGAGGCGGGTCTGGTGGACCCGGGCTCGGAGCGTTCGCCGGCGTCGGCGCGGATCGGGTTCGCGCCGCTGTTCGAGACCGTGGCCGAGCTCGAGATCGCCGGTCCGCTGCTCGACACGCTGCTGTCCGACCCGGCCTACCGGCGGGTGGTCGCGGCCCGGGGCGACGTGCAGGAGATCATGCTCGGCTACTCGGACTCGTCGAAGGACGCAGGCATCGCGGCGTCGCAGTGGCAGATCCACCGGGCGCAGCGCTCGCTGCGGGACGTCGCGGCCAGGCACGGGGTCGCGCTGCGGCTGTTCCACGGGCGCGGCGGCTCGGTGGGGCGCGGTGGCGGTCCGACCGCGGAGGCGATCATGTCGCAGCCGAACGGCAGCCTGACCGGTCCGGTCAAGATCACCGAGCAGGGTGAGGTGATCTCCGACAAGTACGCGCTGCCCGGGCTCGGGCGCCGCAACCTCGAGGGTGCGCTCGCGGCCGTGATCGAGGCGTCGGTCCTGCACCGTCACTCGCTGCTGCCGCAGGACCTGCTGGACGAGTGGAACGCGACGATGGACGTCGTCGCGGCGCACGGCCAGACGGCCTACCGTGCGCTCGTACGGGATCCGGGGCTGGTGCCGTTCTTCGTGGCGGCGACGCCGGTCGACGAGCTCGGCAAGATGAACATCGGGTCGCGGCCGTCCAAGCGCCCCGGCGGCGCGGGCGGGCTCGACGACCTGCGAGCGATCCCGTGGGTCTTCGGGTGGACGCAGTCGCGGATCATCCTGCCCGGGTGGTTCGGGGTGGGGTCGGGTCTGGAGGCGGCGTTCGCGGACGGCCGCGAGGACGCGCTGCGCCAGATGTACGGATCGTGGCCCTTCTTCCGGACGTTCCTGTCGAACGTGCAGATGACGCTGTCCAAGACCGACCTCGACATCGCGGCCCAGTACGTCGCGGCGCTGGTGCCGGACGATGCGCAGCCGCTGTTCGAGGTGATCCGTGACGAGCACGCGCGCACGGTCGAGCAGGTGCTCCGGGTCACCGGGCAGGATGCCCTGCTGACCAGCGCGCCGGTCCTGCGCCACACGCTTTCGCTCCGCGACGCCTACCTCGCGCCGCTGCACGCGCTCCAGGTCTCGCTGCTGGAGCGGACCCGCGCGGACGGTGACGAGCCGGATCCCGACCTGCAGCGGGCCCTGCTGCTGACGATCAACGGCATCGCGGCGGGCCTGCGCAACACCGGCTGACGGGCCTCAGATGTTGGATCCGTCCGGCGGTGCGGTGGTCGACGGCTCCGCGCCGGCGCCTGCCTCCGTACCGAGCGTGAGGCTGGCGAGATCGAGCGTGTACGCGGTCATCGACAGCGACCCGTAGGTGTAGCCGTCGACGAGCACGTCCGCCCCGCGCCCGGACGCGTCTGCCATCCCCGCGAGGTACATCAGCGGCAGGAAGTGGTCGGGGGTCGGGACGGCGTACCGGTAGTCGCCGTGCCCGTCGAGCGTCGCGATGTTCGTGGGGCTCTGCGTCATCAGCTCGCGCGCGGCCTCGTCGAAGCGGTGCGCCCATGCGTAGCCGCGGTCGCCGAGCGACCAGTCCATCCCGCCGAGGTTGTGCACGACGTTGCCGGACCCGATCACCAGCACGCCGTCGGCGCGCAGCGCGTTCAGCTTCTGGCCCAGGTCGAGGTGGTAGTCGAGGGGCTTGTCGGCGTTCACGCTGAGCTGGACGACCGGGATGTCGGCGTCGGGGAACGCGTGGGTGAGCACGGACCACGTGCCGTGGTCGATCCCCCACGAGTCCACGTCCGCGCCGCACCACGTCGGGTGAACCGCGTCGCTGACCTCCTCGGCGAGCTCCGGCATCCCGGGCGCGGGGTACTCGACGTCGAACAGCTCCTGCGGGAACCCGTAGAAGTCGTGGATCGTCCGGGGCCGACGCATCGCGGTGACCGCCGTGGCGTTGATGTACCAGTGGGCGGAGACGACGAGGATCGCGCGGGGACGAGGCACGGAGGCGCCGAACGCGTGCCACGCCTCGGTGTAGCGGTTGCGCTCGAGGGCGTTCATCGGGTTGCCGTGCCCGATGAAGGCGGCGGGCATCGTTGCGGAGTCGGCCATGACCCATTGTCGCCCGAACGGCGTGCACGAACTCACGACCGCCTCGGCGACTGGTTGCATTTCTGGAGCAGTTGTGCGTACGGTAGAACCGATCGCGAAACGCAATCAGTTGGGGGAACGCGTGCACACGTCAGAAGTGAGAACCGTCCTCGTGCCCGGAGCCTGGATGGGGAGCTGGATCTGGCAGCCGACCGTGCAGAGTCTGCGCGGCCGGGGCATCGACGCCGAGTCGATCACGCTCCGCGGCCTCGAGCCCGGCCTACGCGATGCCGACGTCGCCGCCGTCCGCCTCGACGACCACGTCCAGCAGCTCGTCCAGCACGTCGAGGAGCAGGCGCGGCCCGCGGTCCTCGTCTCGCACTCCTACTCCGGGGTGGTGACCGCCGCCGCAGCGGACCGGCTCGGACAGCGAGTGATCGGGCTCGTCCACCTCGGCGCATTCATCCCGGGGCCCGGGCGGTCGCTCCTCGACGACTGGGGCAGCTCAGACACCGACCGCGACCAGGAGCGGGCCGACATCGCGGCCGCGGGCGACCTCTGGCTCGCCCCGACTCGCGAGATGCTCGACCACGAGACCGATCTCGCGCCTGGCGACCGCGACGTCCTCGCTGCGAGGTTCACGGCCCACCCCGGCCGGACCGTCCTCGACCCGGCCGAGCTCGCGGCGTCGGTCGAGCAACAACCGTCGACGTACGTCGTGCTCGCGCCGAACGGCGCGACCGACGAGGCGTGGAACGACGCGCCACGCGTGGCCAGGACCGCCTCCGGGTGGCGACGCAGGCACCTCGTCAGCGGGCACTGGCCGATGGTGTCGGCGTTCGACGCCACGGTCGACCTGCTCGCGGAAGAGATCGGCCACTACGCGGACTCGGAGGGCTGAGCATGGCCACGACCGGACGGTCCGGCTGCCCGATCAATCTCGCCATCGAGCTCTTCGGCGACCGGTGGACGCTCCTCATCCTCCGCGACATCGTCTTCACGGACCGCCGTCACTTCCGTGAGCTCCTGCGTGGCTCGGACGAGAGGATCACGAGCAGCATCCTCGCCGACCGGCTCGACCGCCTGGTCGACGCCGGGATCCTCGTCCGCTCCGACGACCCGACGCACAAGCAGAAGGCCGTCTACAGCCTGACGGACAGCGGTGTCGACCTCGTTCCGGTGCTCGCGACGATCGGGAGCTGGGGCGCGGCGCACTGCCCGGCGGACCCGGACCGCGTCACGATCGTCCGGGAGCTGGACTACGAAACGCCCGAGTCCTGGAAGGCGCTGATGACGTCACTTCGGGAGGGGCGTCGTTCGAGCGGGCCCTGATGCTTCGGATGGGGCGATCGGCTGGTCACCGCGGGGCTGAGGGTCTCGATCGCTCGCTCCGCTCGGCCTCGACCAGCGGTGTGGCGCTCCGCTCGCGCCTCGACCAACGGGGCCCTCCGCTGGTCGAGGCGCGAGCGAGAAAGACCTTCTCAGCCCTCGAGGCGGGACTTCAGGCCGTCGAGCTCGGTCCAGAGGACGGTCGGCAGGGTGTCGCCGAACTTCTCGAACCACTCGTTGATCTGCGGGATCTCGGCCTTCCACTCGGCGGCGTCGACGCGCAGCGCCTCCGCGAGCTGGTCGGCGGTGATGTCGAGGCCCTCGGTGTCGATCGCGTCGGGGGACGGGACGAGACCGATCGCGGTCTCGTTCGCCTCGACGTTGCCCTCGAGCCGGTCGACGACATACTTGAGGATGCGGCTGTTCTCGCCGAAGCCCGGCCAGAGGAAGCCACCCTCGTCGTCGCGGCGGAACCAGTTCACGTAGAAGATCTTCGGGAACTTGGTCTCGTCGTTGTTCTTCGCCATCGAGATCCAGTGGCTGAAGTAGTCACCGGCGTCGTAGCCGATGAACGGCAGCATCGCCATCGGGTCGCGCCGGACCACGCCGACGGCTCCGGTCGCGGCCGCCGTGGTCTCCGACGAGAGCGTCGCGCCCATGAACGTGCCGTGCGTCCAGTCGCGCGCCTCGGTGACCAGCGGGATGGTCGTACGGCGCCGGCCGCCGAACAGGATCGCGTCGATCGGGACGCCGTTCGGGTCGTCGTACTCGTCCGCGAGGATCGGGCACTGGCGGATCGGGGTGCAGAACCGGCTGTTCGGGTGCGAGGAGAGCTCCTCGGAGTCCGGGGTCCAGTCGCGGCCCTTCCAGTCGGTCAGGTGCGCCGGCGCCTCGTCGGTCATGCCCTCCCACCAGATGTCGCCGTCGTCGGTGAGCGCGACGTTGGTGAAGACCGAGTTGCCCTGCGCGATCGTGCGCATCGCGTTGGCGTTGGTGTCCCAGCCGGTCCCCGGCGCGACGCCGAACAGCCCGAACTCCGGGTTCACGGCGTACAGCCGGCCGTCGGCGCCGACGCGCAGCCAGGCGATGTCGTCGCCGAGGGTCTCGACCTTCCAGCCCGGGATCGTCGGCTCGACCATCGCGAGGTTCGTCTTGCCGCAGGCGCTCGGGAACGCCGCGGCGATGTACTTGACGTCCCCGGCCGGCGAGGTCAGCTTGAGGATCAGCATGTGCTCGGCCATCCAGCCCTCGTCGCGCCCCATCGCGGAGGCGATCCGCAGCGAGTAGCACTTCTTGCCGAGCAGCGCGTTGCCGCCGTAGCCCGAGCCGTACGACCAGATCATCCGCTCCTCGGGGAACTGGACGATGTACTTGGTGTCGCTGCACGGCCACGCCACGTCGGCCTGGCCCGGCTCCAGCGGGGCGCCGACCGAGTGCAGGGCGGGGACGTACGCCGCGCCGGTCTCCTCGATCCGGGTCAGCACCTCGCGTCCGACCCGCGCCATCACCCTCATCGACGCGACGACGTAGGCGGAGTCGGTGATCTCCACGCCGAACATCGGGTGGGCGGAGTCGAGGTGACCCATCACGAACGGGATCACGTACATCGTGCGGCCGCGCATCGAGCCTGCGTACAGGTCGAGCATGATGCGCTTCATCTCGCTCGGGGCCATCCAGTTGTTCGTCGGCCCGGCGTCGGCCTCGTCGACGCTGCAGATGAAGGTGCGATCCTCGACGCGTGCGACGTCGGTCGGGTCGGAGGCGCACCAGAAGGAGTTCGGCTTCTTGGTCTCGTCCAGCCGTACGAACGTGCCGGCCTCGACCAGCTCGTCGGTGAGCTGGACCCACTCGGTGTCGGTGCCCTCGATCCACTGGATCCGGTCGGGCTCGGTGAGGGCGGCGACCTCGTCCACCCAGGCCTGGAGCTCGGTGTGGCTCGAGCGGTAGCTGCTCGTGATCGGGTCGTGGGTGCTGATGTCTGCGGCCATCGTTTGTCCTTCTCGCATCGCGATTCAAGCGTGTTGATCGCACTGCCGGGCTCGGCTGGGAGCCGGCGAGCTGATGTGGATAGGTTGTGCGCCACCGTCGGACCGGGTCCCCGAGCGGCCGGACGACGGGTGTCGTGGGGCCAAGGGTAGGTGCTCGGGCGGCCGGGATCGGCGTCGGGGCCCGACTTCGTGAAGATCATCACAATGGCTCTGACCTGCGGTTTTATGTTGATCCGTACGACAAATGGACCGCCGCGCCGGACGGGCGGGTACCCACCGCCGGGCACGTGGCCGTCCGTGGCCTGGGTCACGAAAATGTGACGGATTCCTCAGAAGTGGAGACTTTTGTCGGCGCGCCGACTTAACCTCGGTGAGCAGTTTCAACTATCTCGGGAGGGGTCCCCGGTGCCCACTGCAGTTCGCCGTCCACGTTTCCCTGCGATCCTCGCCGCTCTGGCTGTCGTGATCGCGATGCTCGTCTTCGTCCCCGGGTTCTCCGACCCGGCCTCCGCCGCTCCGAACGCCACGAAGTGCGGGAAGAAGAACCGCTGGCTCCAGGAGACGTACAACAAGAGCAAGCCGCGCGGCCGTGCCGACTCGGTGCGCTGCACGAAGACGGTCGCCAAGACCGTCCGCGGCAAGAAGCGCGTCTCCGTGGTCTGGACGCAGACCAAGAGGTTCAAGGGACGGTACGAGTTCCGCGCCCTCGCGGCCGGCGGGAAGGCCGTGCTGAAGATCGACGGCCGCAAGGTCGCGACCTCGCGCAAGGGACGCTACGTCAGCGCGACCCGCAAGGTGCGCAAGGGCAAGCACACCTTCCAGGTGGTCTACCGCAAGGGCTCGGGCCGGATCGGCACGGTCCGCGCCGAGTACGTCCGCGCACCGGACCGCCGCGCGCCGCGGCGCCCCGCCTACCTGAAGAAGTCCGTCGGTGACCGCACGGTCGCGCTGCGCTGGCGCGGCGCGAACGACCTCGACCTGCGCGGCTACCGGATCTACCGCAACGGCCGTTTCGTCCGCGAGGTCACGACCCCGCGCTTCACCCAGACCGGGCTGACCAACGGCAAGCGCTACACCTACGCGATCCAGTCCGTCGACCGCCGCGGCAACCGCTCCTACCGCACGGCGACGAGCGCGATCCCGCGTGACCGTACGGCCCCGTCGGTCCCGGCCGACCTCGAGGCCCAGGCCGGTGACGGCACGGTCTCGCTGACGTGGACGACCGGCAGCGAGCGCGATCTCGCGAAGTACGTCCTCAAGCGCACCGGTGGGGGCGACCCGAAGACCTGGACCCTCGGCCCGAACGCCCAGGACCGGATCGACTCCTCGGTCACGAACGGCACGACCTATCTGTACGAGCTGGTGGCCGTGGACACGTCGGGCAACCGCTCCGGTCCCGCCAGGACCGCACAGGTGACGCCGATGGGCGACGAGGCGCCCGCGGTGCCGACCGGCCTGGAGGCGGCCGAGGGCGACGCGCAGGTGACCCTCACCTGGTCCCCGAACACCGAGGACGACCTCGCCGGGTACGAGATCGTCCGCACCGGAGGCACCGCGGGCGAGGTCGTCTTCGCGGTCGGGGCCGCGCAGAGCCAGTACGTCGACCTGACCGTCGACAACGGCAAGACCTACACGTACGTGATCCGGGCCCTCGACGAGGCCGGACAGGCCTCGGCCGACTCGGACCCGGTCGAGGCGACACCGAAGGCGGACGCGGGCGACCAGACGCCGCCCGCAGCGCCGACGGGTCTCGAGGCCACGGCCGGCGACGGCGAGGTGGCGCTGTCGTGGACCGCGAACACCGAGGACGACCTCGACTCCTACACGATCTACCGCACGAGCGGGACCGGTGAGCCGGACGAGCTCGTGGACACCGTCGACGCGGGCACGACCGAGTACACCGACGCCGGCGTCGAGAACGACACCGCCTACACCTACGCGATCACCGCGACCGACGACTCGGCCAACGAGTCGCCCCTGTCGGCGACCGCCGGGGCGACGCCGACCGACCTGACCGCGCCGGCTGCGCCGGGCGGTCTCGAGGCTGTCGGCAGCGACGCCGCGGTCGAGCTGTCGTGGACCGCGAGTGCCGAGGACGACGTCGCCGGCTATCGCGTCTACCGCGGCGAGTCCGAGCCGGTCGAGGTCGACGGCGACGGCATCGCCGGGCCCGAGCTCCTGCCCACCCCGGCCTACACCGACACCGACGTCACCAACGGCACGACGTACTTCTACGTCGTCGTCGCGGTCGACGGTCACGGCAACATCTCCGACCCGTCGGGAAGCGCCTCGGCGACGCCCGCGGACACCACCGCACCGGACGCGCCGACCGGCCTGTCGGCCACGCTCGACGGTGACCAGGTCGCGCTCGACTGGGACGACAGCGAGGCGGCGGACTTCGACCACTTCGCGGTCTATCGCTCCGCAGCCGACGCGAGCGCCGCCGAGGCCCTCGCGGCCGACGAGGAGCCGCTCGCCACCACGACGGAGTCCGCGTACGTCGACGAGACGATCGAGGCCGGCAACGCCTACACCTACTGGGTGACCGCGGTGGATGCCGCGGGCAACGAGTCGGCCGCATCCGACCCGGTCGACATCGACGTCCCGGGGCCGGAGGTGCACGACGCCTACGTGTTCCAGCCCGAGTCCGGGCCCGGCGTCGACGGCTACACGAAGCAGACCGGCACCGCCTACTCCGACGACACCGGCCACGGTTTCGTCCGCGAGGACAGCCTGGGTTCGGCGACGCACGTGCCGCTCGACATGACGACCAACACGCGGTTCCGCGCTCGAACGGGCATCTCCGCGCTGAACAACAGTCTGGTCCACCTCCAGTACGGCACGTCCACCCCGCCCCTCAACGCGTCGCAGAACGCCGCGTCGGGTGCATTCGAAGCCTCGGTGCCGGACGGCTGGTACGAGGTCACCGTCAGCGTCGGTGACCAGGGCGGTGGCGCCAACGGCTACGACAGCCTGCACACGATCCACGTCGAGGACGTCACGGCGATCAGCGCGTTCCAGGGCAGCGCCTCGGAGGAGTACCGCGCGGCGACCCGGGTCGTCCAGGTCACCGACGGTCGTCTCACGGTCGACGCGATCGGCGGCACGAACACGAAGCTCAACTACGTCGAGATCGACACGACCGATGCGCCGGAGCCCGGCGGGGACGTCGACGAGAGCTACGTCTTCACGACGACGGCCGACGAGAACTACCCGGCCGGCTGGACGAAGAACGACGGCAGCGCGTGGTCGGACGCCGCGGGCATCGGCTGGGTGACGCAGGACAGCGTCGCCTCCGACCCGCACGGCGACCACGACCCGCTCGACCTCACGCGCAACACCCGGGTGCGCACGCGCACCGCCCCGGTCACCGCGCTCCAGAACCGTCTGATCCACCTGCAGTACGACGACGTGGACGGCGGTGCCGGGACGAACGGCGAGCACACCGCGGGCGCGTTCGAGCGCACGGTGCCCAACGGGTGGTACGAGGTCACCGTGATGGTCGGCGACCAGCCGGGCGCCGGTGACGTCTACGACAGCCAGTACGTCGTGCGCGCCGAGGGCTCGACGATCATCGACTCGTTCCAGGCCACGGCCGCGAACGAGTACGACACGGGCACGGGCGTCGTGCAGGTGACCGACGGTCGCCTGACGGTCGACGCGATCGGCGGCGTCAACACCAAGATCAACACCCTCGAGATCGTCAGCTCCGATCCGCCGACGGACCCCGACGTGCACGAGCAGGTCCGGTTCTCCGACGAGGTCACGGTCCCGCCGACCGGCTGGGCGAAGGACTTCGGGCAGCCGTACGGTCCCCGCACCGGCACCGACCAGGGCACGGGCCTGACCTACGGCTGGCTGCAGCTCGGGACGAGCACGCCGGTCAGCCTGGTCGGCAACGGCCGCAACCGCCGGGCAGCCGCCACCGGCCTGACCGTGGCGGAGCAGCTGCGGGCCGGCTTGATGCACATGCAGCTCCCGGCGAACGCCGAGGGCGGCGAGGACATCGACGGCATCTGGGAGATGGCCGTCCCCAACGGCAGCTACGAGGTCGAGGTCTCGGTCGGTGACGACGGCACCTCGGTGGACTCCGAGCACTGGATCAACGTCGAGGGCCAGAACGCGATCGCCGGGTTCGTCTCGCCCGGGATCCTCAACTCGGCCTCGAACCACACGACGGGCAGCCGCATCGTCACGGTCACCGACGGCCGTCTCACGGTCACGCCCGACGGTGGCACGAACAGCAAGATCAACTGGGTCACCGTCGACAGCATCCAGGGCGCCGCGCAGCGGCCGTCGGTGCTCAAGTGCACCCCGGACAACGTCGCGACCGGCGTGGTCCCGACGGGCGGCATCGTCTGCGACCTGCGGCTGATCGGCGGCGGTGTCGACCCGGCGACGCTGGGCGACGCGGTGGAGCTGGTGGACCTGTCCGACGGCTCCGTCGTCGACGGCAACGTCGAGACCAGCGGGGGATCGGACACGATCAACTTCTCGCCCAAGGACGCGCTCGACAACAACACGCTCTACCGCCTCGAGATCGGGGCCGGCGTCGAGGACGTCGACGGGCGCAGCTTCCTCCCGTACGCCACGGCGTTCACGACCGGGACGAGCACGGGCGGAGGCGGCCCGGTCGCCTTCGACCGGGTCGACTCGGGCGCGGAGCACGGCAAGATGTACACGTCGGTGACGGTGGGACCGGACGGCAGGCTCTACGCCGCGTCGGTCACCGGCGAGATCTACCGCTTCGACATCGCCGACGACGGCACGCTGGCCCCCAACCCTGAGGTCATCACGACCGTCCAGGACTACAGCACCAGCGTCGGCGACACCTACAACCCGGGCATGCGCACCGTGATCGGCCTGACCTTCGACCCCGCGTCGACGGCCGAGGACCCGATCCTCTGGATCACGGACAACGCGCCGTTCCTCGGCGCGAGCAACGTGCCGGACGCCTCCGGCCGGCTGGCGAAGCTGACCGGCCCGGACCTCGGGACCTACACCGCGGTGCTCGACGGGCTGCCGCGCTCGATCAAGGATCACGAAGCGAACTCCATCGCCTTCGGTCCGGACGGCGCTCTGTACTTCAACGTCGGCGCGAACAACGCGATGGGCGCTCCGGACGGCGCTTGGGGCAACCGGCACGAGACGCTGCTGTCGGCCGCGGTCCTGCGGCTGGACGAGTCGCTCCTGCCGGACGACCTGCCGTCGACCGGACTGGACGTGCGGACCGGGAGCGCGGGCGACTACGACCCGTTCGCCACCGACGCCCCGGTGACGATTTACGGCCGTGGCACCCGCAACGCCTACGACCTGCTGTGGCACAGCAACGGCGAGCTGTACGTCCCGACGAACGGCTCCGCGGCCGGCGGCAACGTGCCCGCCGTCCCCGCCGACGGCGACCTGCCGGACTCGTGCGAGCACCGGCCGGACGGCGGGTACGTCGGGCAGCCGAAGGTCGCCGCCCAGAACAGCAACCCGGAGGAGACCGACTACATCTTCCACGTGCGCAAGGACGGCTACTACGGTCACCCGAACCCGTCCCGCTGCGAGTACGTCCTGAACAACGGCAACCCGACGGCCGCGAAGGATCCGTTCGAGAACTCCAAGTACCCGGTCGGCACCCAGCCGGACCCGAACTACCGCCTGTCCGACGTCTACGACGCCGGTCTGCACGCCAGCGCGAACGGCGTCATCGAGTACAAGGGCGGTGCGTTCGGCGGGGCGCTGGACGGCAAGCTGATCTACACCCGCTACAGCAGCGGCTCGGATCTGGTCTCGTTCGACGTCGCCGCCGACGGCACGCTCTCGAACCAGACGTTCGGCATCACCGGGACGACGAACATGCAGGCGCCGCTCGACGTCACGCAGGACCTGGCGACGGGCAACCTCTACGTGACCGAGATGACGCAGAGCGGGAGCCACTCCGCGATCCAGCTGCTGCGTCCGCAGGGCGGGGGCGGCGGTCCGGTGGCCCGGGCCACCGACCGGGTGGTCCTCAGCGGGCAGACCGGGGTGACCTCGCGGGCTCGCAACGCGGTGATCAGCAACACCGGCATCGACGACCTCACGATCACCGCGGCGTCGCTCGCCGGCGACAACCCGGGTCAGTTCTCCCTCCCGGGCTCGGTGTCGCTGCCGGTCACGATCCCGTCCGGCGGGAGCCTGAGCATCGCGGTGGCCTTCAGCCCGAGCAGCGTGGGGGTGAAGACGGCGACGGTGCAGGTCGCGACGGACGCCGGCACCAAGACCGTGCGGCTGCGGGGCCTCGCCGCGCAGGGCGTCGGCGGCGCGAACGAGCCGTCGCTGCAGCGGGTGATGGACACCTGGGAGATCCCGATCGACGTCGGCGACCCGAACCCGTCCGACGCGGCCATGCCGTCGACGCAGGGGCCGATCGGCGACGAGGTGGCGGGCCAGACGTTCACGAAGGCCCTCTTCGACGCGCCGATCACGATCACCCCGATCGCGGCGTACGGGCCGCAGGACGACGACCCGGCCGTCCACGTCGGCTGGAACGACGCGGGCGACTCCGACGGACTGCACCAGCAGTTCAGCGTCTCCGCGGCCGACACGCAGGGGCTGATGATCGACCCCGACGGGACGACGGTCGCGGACCCGGGTGAGGACACGGTCTTCGGGTTCTACTCGACCTGGCCGTACTTCGACGGACGCACGGCCTACACCGAGGACGTCTTCAACACCTGGGACGCCGGACGTGAGCACCACGTGCGGGTCTACCCGTACAAGAACGCCGACGGCACCCCGGAGCCGAACACCTACGTGGTCGCGACCGAGGAGGTGCCGGGCTCGTCGTTCGACAGCCAGGACATCGTCCTCGTGGTGAGCAACGTCAAGCCGTACGTCCCGACGACGGTCGAGGACGCCGAGCTCAGCGCAGTGAACCCGGACCCGGTGCCGTTCGACGACCAGCTGACGTTCAACCGAATCCAGAACCCGGCGGACGGCGACCAGAAGGTCGCCGACACCCACACGGTCGAGGTGAGCAACGAGGGCACGGAGACCCTGCAGGTGACGGGCCTTCCGGTCACGGGCGCGTTCGAGGTCGTCGGAGCTCCCGAGGTGCCGTTCGACGTCGACCCGGGCGAGACGGTCGACCTCACCGTACGGTTCGTCGCGACCGGCACGAAGCTGCACGACGGGACCCTGACCGTGCAGTCGAACGCCGAGACGAACCCGACGCAGGTGATCCACCTCGGTGGTCTCTGGCAGTCGCAGAGCGAGGGTGGGCAGGAGCCGAACCTCTCCCAGATCGTCGACGCCTTCGGGATGGGGACCAACCTCCCGACGTTCACGAGCAAGGGTGAGTTCCTGCCGATCGGCGACGAGGTCCTCTCGCCGTACTGGTCGCGCGTCGACACGACCAAGCCGGTGACGCTGCGCCAGCTCGCCGCCTACCACACGTACCCGAACGGGGCGACGG
This sequence comes from Mumia flava, assembly GCF_002797495.1. Taxonomy (NCBI): domain Bacteria; kingdom Bacillati; phylum Actinomycetota; class Actinomycetes; order Propionibacteriales; family Nocardioidaceae; genus Mumia; species Mumia flava. The sequence goes on along the minus strand of NZ_PGEZ01000001.1, from coordinate 1,793,668 downwards.
CTCGCTGGCACAACAAGGGCAACGACACGCGTCTCCATCTCACCGGGATGGGCGGGCAGTACGCGCAGTCGCTGCTGCCGGCCTCGACGAACGCCGGCACCGCGCCCGCGTACGGCGAGGCGAACCCGACCGGTGCCTTCGGTTTCGCGATCGACGGCGAGTGGGGCGACCACACGAAGAACAACCAGCAGACCGACATCGACAACGGGTGTGCGGCGCCGTGCGGCCAGCACGTGCGGCTGTGGCCGGTCAAGGACCGCGACGGCGTGCTCGTGCCGGGCACCTACGTGCTGTCCATGGACTACTCGGGGATCAACTACGACTACCAGGACAACGTCTACCTCGTCACGAACATTCGTCCCGAGGTGATCACGGTCCCCGACGTCGTGGCGATGCCCGGTGACGGCGAGGTGACGCTCTCGTGGGGCCGCAACCCGTACGACGTCGGGGTCGGCTACCGCGTGTGGCGGAGCACGACCGCGGGCTTCACGCCGAGCGACGCGACCCTGATCAGCGGGCCGACGTCGGCCGACCCGATCTCGGCCACCTCGTTCACCGACACGGGCGTGGCCAACGGGACGACCTACCACTACGTGGTGCGGGCGGTCTACCGGGGCGTCGCGAACTCCGCGGACGGACGTGCCTCGGCGACTCCGTCGGCGGAGGCGGACGACGTGGACGTCCAGGTCAACTTCAGCAATGCCGCGGCACCGCTCCCGGCCGGCTACCTGCGCGACTTCGGTCAGGCGTTCGGGCTGCGCAGCGGGGCCGACCAGGGCAGCGGGCTCGTCTTCGGCTGGCTCGGCGAGACCAGCCACCAGCCTCTGGACCTGTCCGTGGGCGGCACCGCCGACGCCGGCAACGGACGTGACCGCAACCTTGCGTCCGACCAGCGGCTCGACACGCTGATGCACATGCAGGGAGCCGACGTCCCGGACTTCAACGGCACGTCGGTCAACGGCCTGTGGGAGATGGCGGTCCCGAACGGCACGTACGACGTGACCGTCGCCGTCGGTGACCCGGCGAGCAACACCGACCCGGAGATCCACACCCTGAACGTCGAGGGCGAGAACGCGATCGAGGGGTTCGTGCCCACCGGCGCCGCGGGCACGGCCGGGCACCACGCGACCGCGACCGTCCAGGTGTCGGTGGAGGACGGACGGCTGACGCTCGACGCGCTCGGCGGGACGAACACCAAGATCGACTACGTCGAGGTGTCGTCGGCCGACTGAGACTGCCGGTTCCCTCCGGTGAAGCGGCGAGGGGCCGGGGACCACGATCCACTCGTGGTTCCCGGCCCCTGGTCGTGCGTCGTGCCGGCGCTCCGGGCGGCGTGCGCGCAGGTCGCCCCGCGGGCACGCCGGCCGGTGCTCGTCAGCGGCGCTTGCCGTACCGCACCGCGATGAACGACTTGGCGCCGCTCACGACGGTCGAGGTGGCACGGACCGTGCGCTTGGTGACCTTGCCCTTGCGTCGGCCCATCTCGAGCTCGACGACGAGGTCGTTGCCGTGCTCGGCCCGCGTCATCTCCTTGATCAGCGACGCGGCGGAGCGCGGACGGTTCTTGCCGACCGTCACGTACGTCGCGGCGGCGAAGTCCTCGTAGTCCTCGTAGTAGCCCCACTCGTCCTCGCCGTACGGGCCGGACTCGCCGCCGTAGATCGACAGGGTGCCGTTCGCGCGGCGCAGCTTCTTGTTCGGGACCGCCACCTTCACCGACACCTGCTTGGTGGCCGGGCCGATCGCGTCCTGCTCCTTCTTGAGCGTGATCCGCAGACGGAGGTAGCCGCCGCGGCGGGCAGCGACGACGCTGTTGCCGGTGAGCTTCTCCCAACCGCCGAACTGCCGGGCCTCGACCTTGCCGACGCGGTACGCGCGGTACCCGGCCTTCATCGTCGCGGTCTGCGACGCCGAGACGACCTTGACCTTCTCGCCGCTGGAGTACACCAGCGAGTCGATGTCACCTGCCAGCGGATCGGCCGGGGTGAACGACACGTCCCACGGGTCGGCGTACATGTCGCTGCGGCGGTAGGTCAGCTTCTGCCCGTTCGCGCGCTGGAGCACGATCGTGCGGGAGATCGTGGCCGTGCCTCCGACCGTCGAGTCGGCGACCGTCCAGCCGTCGAGCATCGCCTGCTCCGCGGCGACGAAGGACAGGTAGTCGTCCGTGACGACCTGCGTCCGCGCCGTGCGGGACCGCCCCTCCATCCGCGTGGTCGTGGTGAGCGGCGTGGTCTTCGGCAGCCGGCCGAGCTTCCCGGAGATCGCGGCCAGGCGGTCCTGGTCGATGGTGCCCATCGGCGCTCCGACGTTCGCGAGCTTGAAGGAGCCGTCGAAGTTGTCCTTCTCGATGTAGACGGCGTCAGCGCCGTGCAGGCCGAACTTCGCCGGTCCGCGCCACTCCATCGGGTGGCCGAACGCGTACACGCGGTCGCCGCACACGGCGGTCGTCGTGCCCACGCCTGCCAGGGAGAGCGCGCCGTACGAGATGGACGCCGCGACGTTCGAGCCGGCGCTGATCGGGATGGGCTGGCTGCCGGTCCTGCTGCTCGCCGACCCGGCCCGGAACGCGGCCCTGTCGTGCCCTGCCTTCTTCGCGATCGAGGCGGTCTTGCCCGGTCGCGCGGACGGCACCGAAATCGGCATCGGCAGGCGCCGCATCCCCGACCCGATCTCGGCGCGGTTGGCGCCGGTCGTGCGCATCGTGGAGACGACCCGGCTGCTCAGCTCGCTGCTGCGAGCCGCGGCGTACGTGCCGACGCGGTAGAGGTCCGCCGCAGGGGTCACGCCGGCGTACTCGCTCGGCGACCACGCCAGGCCGTACGAGACCGCGCCGACCAGGCTGCCGTCGGGCGCGTACAGCGGGCTGCCGGACATGCCGGCCCAGATCCCCCGGTCGACGGAGCCGTCGGCCTTCGTGATCTTCGACCCGCTCATCTTGAAGATCAGCATGTCGACCCCGGGCGCGATGCCGTCCTCGAGCACGCCCACGTACTCGCCGGTGACGGCGTCGGCCTCGGTGCCCGACGACACGGTCAGGCCGGTGACGATCGTGCCGGGAGTCGTCGCGGTGGCCCGGACGAGGTCGGCAGGGTCGAAGGCCGCAGGACACGGCGAGCCGACCGCGGCGGCAGCCGCGGCCGGGTCGTCGGCCGAGGCGGGTGGCAGGCCGAGCAGGCCGGTCGTGAGCAGGGCCGCCGAGGCGACGGCCACCGCCGGCAGCGGCCGGCGGAGAGCGCGCACCGATGCGCGCGGGCGATTGGACATGTGCGGACCTCGTTGGGTGCGATCGGACGGACGTCGATCGACGTCCAACCGGAATGTATGCCTTCACAGGGGTCACACAGGCCGTCGTGGCCGAGTCGTGACCACCGGCCCCGATTTCGGTCCGGCGGACGGACCCGCTAGACTCGTCAACGCTTCGCCACGTGCGGGGCGGGCGCTCGTAGCTCAACGGATAGAGCATCTGACTACGGATCAGAAGGTTAGGGGTTCGAATCCCTTCGAGCGCGCAGATCCGATGTCCCGTGACACCGTCGCCCGGTGTCACGGGACATCGTCGTTTCCGGACCTCTGCGCCGCTCTCGAATGGTGCCCGCAGCAACAAATCGGGGGCGCGGTTCAGGTAGGAGTTCAAGGGGTACTCTCATCGCACCGCCGCCGAGCGAAAGGATCCGCAACAAATGGCTGACCCCGACAAGGCGATGGACTCCGCCGGGCTGACGAACCCCCGGGTGCGCGAGTACGTCCGCCACTGGGCCGAGATCACCGGAGCGGACCGGATCGAGGTCGTGAGCGCAGCGGACGACGCGCGACTCGTCGCGGAGGCGCTCGACGCGGGCGAGCTCGAGCCTGCCGGCGAGGGCCGCTACTACTCGCGCAGCTACCACAAGGACACCGCCCGCTCGGAGGAGCGGACGATCGTCGCGACGAACGACCCCGCGGACGCGGGCCAGTACAACAACTGGCGTCCCGCCTCGGAGATGAAGCCGCTGCTCGAGGGCAAAATGCGCGGCGCGCTCGTCGGCAAGACGATGTACGTGATCCCGTACCTGATGGCCCCGCCCGGGTCGCCGCTCGACCAGTTCGCGACGGGCGTCGAGCTCACCGACACCCGCACCGTGGTGCTCCACATGATCCGGATGGCCCGGGTCGGTGTGGAGTTCGTCAACGACCTCGCCGATCCGGACTCGTTCGTCCGTGCCGTCCACGTGACCGGTGAGCTGGAGAGCCTCGGCCACGGCACCCCGGACGACCAGCGCTACTTCGTCACCTGCGCGGACGAGCGCACGATCCTGCACTTCGGCTCGTCCTACGGCGGCAACGCGCTGCTCGGCAAGATCGCGCACGGTCTGCGGCAGGCGGCGTACGACGGATGGGCCTCGCGGTCGTTCCTCGGTGAGCAGTTCATGCTGATCGGCATCGAGGACAGGCAGACCGGCCGGACCTACCACGTCGCGGGCGGCTTCCCGAGTGCGTCGGGCAAGACCAACCTCGCGATGATGCAGGCGCCGGACGCACTCGGCGACCGGTACCACGTGACGTTCTACGGCGACGACATCGCCTGGCTGTGGGTCGACCCCGACAGCGGTCGCGTGCTGGCGCTCAACCCCGAGTACGGCGTGTTCGGCGTTGCGAAGGACACCAACGAGGCGACGAACCCGAACGCGCTGCACTCCGTCGACCCGGGGACCGGTGCGATCTTCACCAACGTCGCGTACAACCCGGCCACCCAGGAGGTCTGGTGGGAGGGCAAGACGCCCGAGCCGCCGGCCGACGTCACCGGGTGGCTGGACTGGAAGGGCCACGCGATCGCGGACCGCGAGCCCGGCGACGACGCCCCCTGGGCGCACCCGAACAGCCGGTTCACCACGACGCTCGCGAACGTCCCGAACGTCGCCGGCGACTTCGACGACCCGAAGGGCGTTCCGGTCGACGCGATCATCTTCGGCGGCCGTACGCGCGACCGCGAGCCGCTGGTGCGGGCGATCACCGACCTCGCCGAGGGCGTGTACGACGGGCTGACGCTCGGCGCGGAGGCGACCTTCGCCGCGGAGGGCGTCGACGGCCAGCTGCGCTACGACCCGATGTCCATGCGGCCGTTCATGTCGTACGCCGAGGGTGAGTACGCCGCGCACTGGCTGCGGATCATCGGCGCCGCGACGGAGCAGCCGATCTTCGCGCACGTCAACTGGTTCCAGCGGGACCCTGATGACGGGCACTTCCGCTGGCCGGGCTATCGCGAGAACCTCCGCCCGCTGCTGTGGCTGCTCCAGCTGAAGAACGGTGAGGTCACGGGCCGCGAGACCGCGGTCGGGATCCTTCCGACCGAGGAGGAGCTCGATCTCACCGGCGTGGAGATCTCCCGCGCGGACCTGGACGCGATCCTGTCGATCGACGTCGACCGGTGGCGCCAGGAGATGGGCTTCCGCGAGGAGCACCTCAAGCAGTTCCACGGGCTCCCTGACGAGATCTGGGAGGCGCACCGTCGGGTCGCGGCTGCGCTGGAGGCTGCCGACCAGGGGTGAGGCGGTCGGCCCTACGCCGTCGCGGCGCCGACAAGGCGGTGGCGGGGCCGGCGTCGGTCGTGTCATCGTCGCCCGTAGGACGACGAGGAGGAGCTCGTGCGATGACCCGATCACGGGACCAGCGACGACGCCGAACGACCGTGCTGGCCGGGCTCGTGCTGCTGGCAGCCGTGTCACTCGGTGCGTGCGGGAGCGAGGACGACGAACCGACCTCGCAGGACGCCTACTGTGACGCGGCGGCCGACCTCCGGTCGAGCGTCGACGCCTTGACCAACCTCGACCTGGTCGGGGAAGGCACCAACGGCCTCGAGTCCGCCGTGGACGCGGTCGGCGAGGACGTCTCGACGCTGAAGGACACCGCCGGTGACGCGGCGTCCGACGAGGTCGATGCCCTGAGCGACTCGATCGACGACCTGAAGAGCGCGATCGGCGACGCCGGCGATCAGCTGTCGTCCGAGAGCGTCTCGGCAGTCTCGGACGCGGTCAGCTCGGTGGCGACGTCGGCTCAGGCGGTCGAGGACACGCTCACGGACTGTCCCTGACGCCGGCCGCCGGCGAGGGCGGTTCGTCCGGGGGATCCTCGGGTTCGTCCTCGGGTTCCACGGACTCGGACTCGGTGCTCATCGCGCCTACTGCCGGGCCATCGCGACCCGGAGCCGCTCCTCGGGGTCGATGAAGTGGTCGTGGTCGTCGGTGCCGAGGTCGAGCTGGACCCAGTGGAGCTTGCCGGTGAAGCGGCTGTCCGCCGTGGTGTAGTCCGGTGACACCGTGGTGCCGGACTCGTACCCGATGTCCGTGGTCTCGTCGGCGGAGAAGATCATCGGCTGGGTGGCGTCGACGCGCCCGGTGCCGGCCGGGTCGCCGTCGTGGTAGAGCGTGACGTCGCCGCCCTTGCCGAGCCCGCCGCCGTCGTAGGTGAACTCCATCCGGACCTGGTGGTTGCCCTCGGGGATCGGGTCGTCGGCTCGGACGATGAACTCCCGGATGCCCAGCACGTTGTACGCGAAGGTGAGGTGCCCGTCCTTGGCGTAGACGGCCCAGCCGCCGAAGCGGCCGCCCTGGGCGATGACCACGCCGTTCGCGCCGCCGGAGGGGATGTCGACCTCGGCCGTGATCGAGAACGACTTGTTCTTCATGTTGACGACGCTGTTCTCCGACAGCCGACCCATCCCGGGGAAGAACAGCTGGGAGTTCCCGTGGATCAGGGTGGGACGACCGGCGAGCTCGGCGTTGGCGCGCTCGCCCGTGCGATCGTCCATCGGGAGGACGTTGTACTTGACGGCCTCGATCAGCCAGAGGCGCTGCAGGGCGGCGAGCTTGTCGGGGTGCTCGCTGGAGAGGTCGTGGGCCTGGCTGTAGTCGCGGTTGCCGTCGTAGAGCTCCCACACGTCCTCGTCGAACTCCGGCAGATCACCGCCCACGAGGACCCAGGGCGTCTTGTGCTTGGTGACCGCGCTCCATCCCCGGTGATAGATCCCGCGGTTGCCGAACATCTCGAAGTACTGGAGATCGTGGCGCTCGGGCTCGTCCGCGCCGTTGAACGCGTAGATCATGCTGGTGCCCTCCATCGGGCTCTGCTGCACGCCGTTGACGAAGGTGGGCTCGGGGAGCCCGGCGGCCTCCAGGACGGTGGGCGCCACGTCGATGCAGTGGGTGAACTGCTCGCGCAGACCGCCCTTCTCCTCGATGCCCTTCGGCCAGTGCACGATGGTGCCGTTGCGCGTGCCGCCCCAGTGGGAGGCGACCTGCTTGGTCCACTGGAACGGCGTGTTCATCGCCCACGCCCACCCGACCGAGTAGTGGTTGTACGAGTCGGGCGACCCGAACTCGTCCATCTTCGAGCGCATGAACTCGGTGGTCTCCAGCGAGGCCATGCCGTTGAAGTTGGCCATCTCGTTGAAGGCGCCGTTCATCGTGCCCTCGGCGGACGCGCCGTTGTCGCCGATGATGTAGTAGATCAGCGTGTCGTCCAGGATGCCGAGGTCGTCGATCGCATCGATGATCCGGCCGACGTGATGGTCGGTGTGCTCGAGGAATCCCGCGTAGACCTCCATCTGGCGCGCCAGCACCGGCTTGAGGTCGTCGTCCATGTCGTCCCATGCCGTGATCACGTCGTGGCGCGCGCACAGGTCGGCGTCGGCCGGGATGACCCCCATCTCCTTCTGCTTCGCGAACGTCCGTTCGCGAAGCGCGTCCCATCCGTCGTCGAAGCGGCCCTCGTACTTGTCGGCCCACTGTTTCGGCACGTGGTGGGGTGCGTGCGTCGCGCCCGGGGCGAAGTAGGTGAAGAACGGCCGGTCGGGCATCAGCGCCTTCTGCTGCCGGATCCACGAGATCGCGTGGTCCGCGAGGTCCTCGGTGAGGTGGTAGCCCTCCTCAGGAGTCGCCGGCGGATCGATCGGCGTCGTCCCCTCGTACAGCGCCGGGTCCCATTGGTTGTTCTCGCCACCGATGAAGCCGTAGAAGTACTCGAAGCCGCCCCCGGCCGAGGGCCACGCGTCGAACGGGCCCATCGGCGAGGACTGCCAGACCGGGACCTCGTGGCACTTGCCGAACTGCGACGTCGAGTAGCCGTTGAGCTTCAACGTCGTCGCCAGCGGCGCCTTCGTGTTCGGCCGCAGGGAGTTGTTCCCCGGTGCCGACGTCGCCGTCTCGGTGATCGAGCCCATCCCGACGGAGTGGTGGTTGCGGCCGGACAGCAGGGCAGCGCGCGTCGGAGCGCACAGCGCGGTCGTGTGGAACCGGTTGAACCGGAGCCCGCCCGCCGCGAGACGCTCCGCCGTCGGGGTCTCGCACGGCCCGCCGAACGCGCTCGAAGCGCCGAACCCGACGTCGTCGATCAGGATCACGAGCACGTTCGGTGCACCCTCCGGCGGGAGCAGCGGTTCGAGCGGCGGGTAGTCGGTGTCGGGGTCCTTCGCGTCGTACGTCGTCAGACCCGGCTTGGGACGGTCCGGGATCGGAAGGACGGCGCGAACATGGCGGTCAGAGGCGTCGGGCATGGTTTCCTCCGCGTGTCGGCTGGCTCGATCCTAGGGGCACGAGCGACTGCCGGCACCGCCGTTGCGACGGTGCCGGAGCCGGGTGCAGCGACCCGTCGGAGACGGCCTGCGGACGGGTTCTCAGCCTTGCGGCGAGCGTCCTTCGAGATCAGCGGCGACCCGGAAGCCGAGGTTGCCGGTGGACGAGTCAGGGCTGTTCGCGCTGCGCGCATCGACCCGATAGCGCCAGCAGTAGCTCTCGTGGCAGAGGTACGACCCACCGCGCATGACACGGCTGCTCCCGTGGGTCGGACCGGTCGGCGCCGTCCTCCGGTCGCGGTCGTAGGTGTCGGTGGCGAACCAGTCCGAGCACCACTCCCACACGTTGCCGGTGACCTCGTGCAGGCCGTAGTCGTTCGGCTCGAACGCCCCCACCGGACACGTGCCGACCCAGCCGTCCTCGGCCGTGTTGTCGTACGGGAACGTGCCCTGGTACACGTTCATGCGGTGCACCCCATCGGGCTCGCGATCAGCACCCCAGGGGTAGTGCACACCCTCGAGACCGCCGCGCGCGGCGTACTCCCACTCGGCCTCGGTGGGGAGCCGACAGCCCGCCCAGGCGCAGAACTCGACGGCGTCGTACCACGTCACGTGGATCACCGGGTGCTGACCACGCCCGTCCAGGCTCGACTGCGGACCTTCGGGATGGCGCCACGACGATCCCTCGACCTGTCGCCACCACGGGGCCGCGGTGACCGCCCGGGTCGGTGGGAAGTCGTCGGGGAGCAGACCGCCGAACACGAAGGACCAGCCGAACCGCTCCGCGGTGGTGACGTACCCCGAGGCGTCGACGAACGCCGCGAACTGGTCGTTGGTGACGGCGGTGCGTCCGATCCGGAAGGCGGGCAGGTCGACCTCGTGCGGCGGATAGGCGCCGTCCGCGGGGTCGGCCTGCGGGTCGTCGCTCCCCATGGTGAACGTGCCGCTGGGGATGTCCACGAGATCGAGCCCGGCCGGCGAGGCAGGTCGCCGGACCACCGGCGGGGAACACGCGTCGGTCGAGCGGTCTGCATCGGGAGGAGTGCTCGGAGAGCAGCAGCTGGACATCGGGGTCGCTCCGTCCGCGGTCGGATCTCGACGGGTCTTCACCTGCTCGCCGTCCGTACCGGCTGACCGTACCGGCAGGAGGACGCGGCCACCATGGAGCCCCGGGTCCCCTTGCCCGTTCGCCGACCTCGGTCGCGGGCCCGGCGGTGAGCTGGTTCCCACGCAGCCGGGTCCGGTGGGAACTCACTCACCGCGCCGGCGTACGGGTGGGAACTCACTCACCGCGCCGGCGTACGGATGGGAACTGACGCACCGCGCCGGCGTACGGGTGGGACCTAGCTCACCGGGGCACGGTCGATCACGCGGGTGAGGCGCGCGAGGCCGTCGGCAGCACCGTCGATCATGGACGCGGCCAGGTGCGCCTGCGCAGCCGGGACGGCGTCGCGCAGGTAGCGGATCTCCCCGGCGGCCAGGTCGGCACCGCGGAGGTCGCGCGCGGTCAGCATCGAGGCGAGCAGCGCGATGTCGTCGAGGTGGCGACCCGGTGCGGTGTCGAGCGGGAGGGAGTAGGCCGCCGACTTGATCACGAGAGCACCGATCAGCGACGGACGTCGTACGGTCCCGGTCGTCTCCCCGACCGTGACCTCGACGGTCTCGGTGCGGCGGAGCGCGTAGATCGCGCCGGGCGTGGCGAGACCGGGATTGCCGTCCGCTCCCGCCTCACGACCGGCCCGTCCGGTGAAGGCCGGGATGAGGACGTCGATGATCGCCTCGCCGCGGACCCACCGGTGCTGCTTGCCGCTGGCGGTCAGGCCGCGGGGCTCGAACGCGGCGTCGGTCAGTGCGGACGTCACCGTCATGAGGATCTGGGGGTACGCCCGGACGTCGAGGACGGTGTCGACGTCGGGGGTGGAGCGGTACGGGTCGACGCCCCGCTCGGCGCAGTGCAGGTGCACCATCTGACCACCGACCAGCGTCCACGCGTCCGGCACGTTCTTCGCGAGGTGGAACAGCCCGATCCAGGACGCCTCCTGCTCCGCGCTCATCACCGGAAGCGTGACCGTCACGTCGTCCCTCCTGCGGGCGTGCCGAGCCCGATCAGCTCGGCGGCACGGGCGTTCTCCCGCGACCCTAGGTGCTCGGCGAGGTCGGCCGCCAGCACCGGCCACGTGATGTCGGGAACCTGCGCGACGACGTGCAGCACCACGTTCGCTTCCGCCGCGCCGGCCGGGACCAGGAAGTAGTCGTCGACGAGGTGGTCCAGCTCGGCGACCGCGACGTACACCTCGGCGACCGGACTCACGATCCCGCTCCCGGGTGCGTCGACACCGGAGCGGCGCACGCGGTCGTCCGAGCGCAGCTCGTCGCGGTCGGCTTCCGCGACCCGCCAGGTCGTGCGGTCGCCGCGGCGCTCCGCCCAGGTGCGCAGGAGCGAGACGGAGTCGGGGTCGCTGCCGAGCCGGTGGGCGTACGCGCGGAGCCGTCGCAGCTCGGTCGCGGACACCGCCGGTCGCTCCCCCGCGAGCAGCGCGAGCAGCGCCCAGGCCATCCGCTCCGAGAGCGGGCGGGAGCGCCGGGGCGTCGCGAGCGGCAGGTCGTGCGAGTCGATCGCCCACTGCCGTCCGATCCGGGCAGCGGGCAGGTCGCCGGCCTCGATGCGCTGCAGGACGCGCCGGGGTGAGACGCCGAGCCGCGTCGCCGCGTCGTGGACCCCGATCCAGGTCATGACACAAGCATACGGGATCCCGTAGAGAAGTGTGCGCAAGGAGGAGTGTGTGAACGAGGTGCGACGGCGCCTTGGTCTTCCCAGGCTCGAGCGGCGGGGTCGGCGTCAGTGCACGCGCGTGACCCGCAGAGGCAGGTCGGCGCAGGGCAGGACCTCGGGTGCGGAGGCGAGGTCGACGAGGCTGCCGGTCGCGACCCGTGGCGACGCCGACACGACGGCACGACCGTGGTCGTTGACCAGCAGCGCCGACGGGTCCGCCTCGCGCAGCAGCCCCAGGAGCATCCCCTCCAGGGTCTCGACGAGCGTGTCCGCACCGACGACGCCGACCATCCTGCCGTCGGCCAGGACCGGGACGGTCGCGGTCATGACGTACTCGTCGGTGCACACGAAGTCGACGTACGGGCCGGCGAGGTGGCGGCGACCGGTCCGTTCGGGGACGCGATACCAGGGGTGGCGGGTGTAGTCGAGCGCGTCGCCGGAGTCGGGTGACTCCGACTCGGCGAGGAGGTGGCGGTCCTCGCCCTGCCACCAGGCGAGGTAGAGGGCGCGGTCGCTGAGCGTCCCGTGACCGGCGACGAAGCCCGACCCCATCACCCGCTCGTCGGTGAGCAGGTCGCGCACCAGGGGCGCGATCGCCGTCGACGCCGCCGAGGACGCGACGGGCCCTGCGTCGAAGAGGGCGGCGACGCGGTCGCGCATCGCCTCGAGGCGCGCGAACAGCGTGAGGAAGTAGTCGTCGACGGTCGCGACCACGTCGCCGAGGTCGTGCTGGGTCTTCACCGGCATCGGTCCACCTGCCTTCGTGCTTGCACGCCAGCGTCGCTGGTGGCGCCCGAGTCAGCCCAATGCTGCCTTCTTCTGGATGAGCCACGCAACCGATTCGCGGACATGCGTCGATGCCGTACGTCGCGCCGCGTCGCCGTCTCCCGCCCCGATCGCGTCGACGAGGGCGGCGAGCCGTTCACCCGCCGCCTGCCGGTGCTCCGGATCCATGAGGGGTAGGCGGACCAGTGCTCCGAACGACGCCTCGAGCCGCAGCAGCTCCCGGGTCATCCTGGCGGACTGGGTCAGGGCCGCGACCGAGAGGAAGAGCTCGGCGTCGGCGTGACGCCAGCGCGCTGCGTCCGTGTCGGTCTCGTCGGGCACCAGCTCGCGCAGCTCGGCGACGTCGTCGGCGTCGGCGTACGCGGCGGCGAGCTCGGCACACCCGGCCACGATCACGCCGTACAGCGTCGCCCGGTCGCGCAGGTCGACGTTGGACATCGAGGCGAGCCGGACCCGCAGCGACGCGTCGTCGGGGTGGCGCGGCCGGTTGACGAAGCTGCCGCCGCCGCGGCCCCGGGTCGTCGTCACCAGGCCCTGGGAGCGCAGCGCGACCAGCGCCTCGCGTGCGGTGACCGTGGCCACGCCGAACATCGCGGCGAGCTCGGGTTCGCTGGGCAGTCGCTCCCCGTCGTGCAGCACGCCGGAGTAGATCGCCTCGGCGAGCCTCTTCTCGACCCGGGTGGCGCGCCCCTCGTCGCCGAGCGGCGCGAAGACTGCGGCGCGCGGATGGGTCGCGGGCCGGTGACGCTCTGCCACGGTCGGTCCCTTTCCGCGCCCGGATTCGATGTCACGAAATCCTAACGGCACTGCCTTCTCAATCTAATATCTGGTTTCATATCTTTAACCTTCCGGCGCAGCAGCGCCAGAGGTTCCCGCGAACGAGGAGAGGCATGAGCGTCCAGCAGGCAGAGCAGGCCGGAACGACCGCTTCGGGCAGCCCGGCGATCGTGCTGCGCGGCCTCGTGAAGCGGTTCGGGCCGGTGACCGCGGTCGACGGGGTCGACCTCGAGATCGCGGACGGCGAGTTCTTCTCGATGCTCGGCCCGTCCGGTTCCGGAAAGACCACCGTGCTGCGGCTGATCGCCGGGTTCGAGCAGCCGACCGACGGCACCGTCCAGCTCGGCACCACCGACGTCACCGGCAAGGCCCCGTTCGAGCGTGACGTCAACACCGTCTTCCAGGACTACGCGCTCTTCCCGCACATGAACGTGCTCGACAACGTGGCCTACGGCCTGCGGGTGCGCGGCGTGGGCCGCAGGGAGCGACGCGCGCGGGCGCGGGACGCGCTCGCGACCGTCCAGCTCGAGCACCTCGGCGACCGGCGTCCGAGCCAGCTCTCCGGCGGTCAGCGCCAGCGCGTGGCGCTCGCCCGCGCGATCGTCGTCGAGCCGTCCGTGCTGCTGCTCGACGAGCCGCTCGGAGCTCTCGACCTCAAGCTGCGTGAGCAGATGCAGGTCGAGCTCAAGCAGCTCCAGCGCGAGCTCGGCATCACCTTCGTGTTCGTCACCCACGACCAGGAGGAGGCGCTGACCCTCAGCGACCGGATCGCCGTCTTCCACGAGGGCCGGATCGTCCAGCTCGGCACGCCGCGCGACATCTACGAGCAGCCCGGCTCGACGTACGTCGCGTCGTTCGTCGGCACGTCCAACCTGTTCGCGCCGGAGCAGGCGCGTGATCTGCTCGGTGTCGACGGCGCCCACGCGCTGCGTCCCGAGAAGGTCTCGCTGGTCGACGCGTCGGGCTGGAACGCAGCCGAGCCCGTCCGCGTCGCCGACGGCGTCGTCGAGGCACGGGGCGTCATCGCCGAGACGATCTACCTCGGCTCCGCCAACCGCGTGCTGGTCGACCTCGCTGCCGGGCCGCGCCTGGTCGTGGTCGAGCAGAGCGCCGGTGCCCTCGCGCGGGACGAGCACCGCGGCGACCACGTCGTCGCACGGTTCGCGCTGCGCGACCTCGTCCCCGTCACCTGAGCCCGGACCGTCGACGACGACGGCCATCCCACCACCACCGCACGAGCGAAGAGGAGTCCCACCATGAATCCGACCACCCGTCCTGCGACGCTGCGGCGTCTGCTGGGCGTCGCCGCGCTCACGTGCTCGCTCGCGCTCGTCGGCGCCTGCGGCAGCGACGACGACAGCGGCGGCAGCGAGTCCTCGCAGGCGATCGAGGAGCTCGGCGAGAACGAGGGCCAGGTCTCGATCCTGACCTGGCCCGGCTACGTCGAGGACGGCAGCAACGACCCGAACGTCGACTGGGTCACGCCGTTCGAGGACGAGACCGGCTGTCAGGTCACGTCGAAGGTCTACGGCACCTCGGACGAGGCGTTCAACCTCGCCAAGACCGGTGAGTACGACGTGATCGCCGCCTCCGGTGACCTGTCGCTGCGCCTGGTCGCCTCCGACGAGGCCGCCGCGGTCAACACCGACCTGGTCCCGAACTACGAGGGCATCTTCGACTTCCTCAAGGACACCGAGTGGAACACCGTCGACGGTGTCAACTACGGGATCCCGCACGGCTACGGCGCCAACCTGCTGATGTACAACACCGACGTCGTCAAGCCGGCTCCGACCTCCTGGAGCGCGGTCTTCACCGACGCCTCGAAGTACGCCGGCAAGGTCACCGCGTACGACTCGCCGATCTACATCGCCGACGCGGCGCTGTACCTCATGAAGCACGAGCCCGACCTCGGGATCACCAACCCGTACGCGCTCGACGCCGACCAGCTCGACGCCGCGGTGGATCTGCTGAAGGAGCAGCGGCAGAGCATCGGCGAGTACTGGTCGGACTACCTCAAGGAGATCTCGGCGTTCCAGACCGGCGACTCCGTGGTGGGGACCTCCTGGCAGGTGATCGTCAACGCGATCGACCAGCCGAACATCGAGGCGATCCTGCCCGAGGAGGGTGCCACGGCGTGGAACGACACGTGGATGCTGTCGTCGCAGGCCGAGAACGTCAACTGCGCGTACGCGTGGATGGACTACATCGCGAGCCCGGAGGCCAACGCGACCGCGACGGAGTACTTCGGCGAGGCGCCGAACAGCGAGGCGGCGTGCGAGCTGACCACCGACCCCAACCACTGCGACACGTACCACGCGGGCGACGAGGAGTTCTCCGAGCAGCTCTGGTACTGGCGCACGCCGATCGCGGAGTGCCTGGACGGGCGCACCGACGTGACGTGCACCGACTACTCGGAGTGGACGGCGGCCTGGACCGAGATCAAGGGCTAGGAGCCGGATGACCTCGCCGTCGACCACGGTGGCGACCCCCGCACGCGCGGGGGTCGCCACCCGGCCGTTCTCCTCGTTCCTCAGCCGCCACCCGCGGCTGCGCCTGACCTTCCTGCTCTCGGCGCCGCTGCTGTGGCTGGTGCTGATCTACGTGGTCGCGCTCGCCGCGCTGCTCGTCACCGCGCTCTGGACGACCGACGCCTTCACCGGCGAGATCCAGCGCACCTGGTCGCTCGACAACATCCGGACGGTGCTGACCGAGTCGCTCTACCGAACGGTCACGCTGCGGACGCTCGGCGTCGCGGCCGCGGTCACGGTGATCGACCTCCTCCTCGCCCTGCCGATCGCGTTCTTCATGTCGAAGGTGGCGTCTCCTCGCGCCCGGCGGATGCTGGTCGTCGCGGTGCTGACGCCGCTGTGGGCGAGCTACCTCGTCAAGGCGTTCGCGTGGCGGTCGCTCCTGTCGACGGGCGGGCTGGTCGAGTGGGTCGCCGAGCCCTTCGGCATCCAGACCCCGGGGTACGGGCTGGTCGCGCTCGTGATCACGATGTCCTACATCTGGCTCCCGTACGTCATCCTGCCGATCTACGCGGGCTTCGAGCGGGTCCCCGACTCGCTGCTCGAGGCCTCCGGGGACCTCGGCGGCTCGGCCGGGCAGACCATCCGGCACGTGGTCATGCCGATGCTGGTCCCGGCGATCATCGCGGGTTCGATCTTCAGCTTCTCGCTGACCCTCGGCGACTACATCGCGGTGAACATCGTCGGCGGGACCAACCAGATGCTCGGCAACCTCGTGTACACGAACGTCGGCGCGGCGAACAACCTGCCGCTCGCCGCCGCGATCGCCCTGATCCCGATCACCATCATGATCGTGTTCCTGGCCGCGGTGAAGCGGACCGGCGCACTCGAGAACCTCTAGGCGGAGTCGATGATCCTCTCCAGGCGCGTGCGGTGGCTGCTGGCCGGGACGACCGTGCTGATCCTCGCGTTCATGTATCTCCCGCTGCTCGTGGTGGTGGCGAACTCGTTCAACCCGAACCAGGCGATGACCTGGCCCCCGGACGGGTTCACCCTCGAGTGGTGGCAGCGCGCGGCGCAGAGCGAGGGCGCCCGCGACGCGGTGCTGACGAGCGTCCGGGTCGCGCTGATCGCGACCGGGGTGGCGCTCGTGCTCGGGACCCTGCTGTCGCTGGCGCTCCAGCGCTTCGAGTTCTTCGGGAAGTCGTCGGTGAACCTGCTGGTGATCCTGCCGATCGCGCTGCCCGGCATCGTCACCGGCATCGCCCTCAACAACGCCTTCACCGGCATCCTCGACGTGCAGCTGTCGATCTTCACCCTGGTGGTCGCGCACGCCACCTTCTGCATCGTGACGGTCTTCAACAACGTCCAGGCACGGCTGCGCCGCACCGGCAGCAGCCTGGAGGAGGCATCGGCCGACCTCGGCGCGGGGGTGTGGACGACCTTCCGGCTGGTGACCTTCCCGCAGCTGCGGTCGGCGCTGCTCGCCGGCGGCCTGCTGGCGTTCGCGCTCAGCTTCGACGAGATCATCGTGACGACGTTCACCGTCGGCGCCGGCACGACGACCCTGCCGATCTGGATCCTGAGCAACCTGTTCCGCCCCAACCAGGCCCCGGTCGTCAACGTGGTGGCGGTCGTCCTCATCATCGTCTCGATCGTGCCGATCTGGCTCGCGCAGCGGCTCTCGGGAGACACGGACGGCCGCCGATGAGCCGCCGGCCCGGCGGGGCTCGTACGGTCGACCTGGGGCCGCGTGAGGTGCGTCATGCCCATACGATTCAGACCATGATCTCCGTACGCCGTACCCGCACCGCCCGCGCCGGTGCGCTCGTCGCCGCCGGTGCTCTCGCGTTCGCTGCCGGCTGTGCACCGGCGGACGAGAGCGACGACGCGGCATCGGACTCCGCGTCGAGCGACGCCGACTGCTCGGTCGAGGCCCTGCCCCTCAAGAACGCGGGTCGTCTCACGATCGGGACCGACGCCCCGGCGTACGAGCCGTGGTTCGTCGACGACGACCCGACCAACGGCGAGGGCTTCGAGTCGGCGGTGGCCTACGCGATCGCCGACCGGCTCGGGTTCGCCGAGGACGAGGTCGACTGGGTGACCGTGCCGTTCAACACGAGCTACCAGCCGGGCGCCAAGGAGTTCGACTTCGACATCAACCAGATCTCGATCACCGAGAAGCGCGCGAAGGCGGTGACGTTCTCCGAGCCGTACTACCGGGCGGCGCAGGCGGTCGTGACGCTGGAGGACAGCGAGTACGCCGACGTCACGAGCCTCGACGAGCTGTCCGAGGCGAAGCTCGGCGCCCAGGTCGGGACCACCTCGTTGGAGGCGATCGACCAGATCGCACCGACGCAGCAGCCGGGCGTCTACGACGACACGAGCAAGGCGACCCAGGCGCTGGAGCTCGGCCAGATCGACGCCCTCGTGATGGATCTTCCGTCGGCGTTCTACACCGTGGCCGCCGTGCTGTCGGAGCCGAGCGTGATCGTCGGCCAGTTCCAGCCGGAGACCGGCGAGACCGAGGAGTTCGGCCTGCTGCTGGAGAAGGACAACCCGCTCGTGACGTGCCTCGACGCGACGATCGACGACCTGTCCTCGGACGGGACGCTCGACGACATCGAAGAGCAGTGGCTGTCGCAGACCACGGGCGTCCCCGAGCTGTCCTGAGTCCGCCGGACCGGACCCTTCGTACGTCCTCATGACACCCGCCGCCGCACCGCCCAGCTGGGAGGTGAGCCGCCGCCAGCTCGAGCGGATGGCCTTCCGGAGGCGCCAGGACCGTCGACGGATGACGGTCGCGGCGGTCTCCACCGTCACCCTCCTGGTGGTGCTCTGGTTCGTGATCACCTCGGCCCCGGGGTGGGAGCGGGTCCGCGAGACGTACTTCGACTGGGACGACGCGAAGGCGTCCTTCCCCGGGATCGCACGCGCCTTCGTCGTCAACATCAAGGCGTTCCTGATCGCCGAGGTGCTGATCCTGGCGCTGGCGCTGCTCGTCGCCGTGGTCCGGGTGGTCCCGGCGCCGTGGATGGCACCGTTCAAGCTGATCGCCACGGTCTACACCGACGTCTTCCGAGGGACGCCGACGCTGCTCGTGATCCTGCTGGTCGGCTTCGGGGTGCCCGCGCTCGACCTCCAGGGCGCTCCGAGCGACGTCTTCTGGCTCGGGATCATCGCGCTCACGCTGAGCTACGGCGCGTACGTCGCGGAGGTGATCCGGGCCGGCATCCTGTCGGTGCACCCGAGTCAGTGGGCCAGCGGGCGCTCGCTCGGGATGTCGTACGGCACGACCCTGCGGTACGTGGTGCTGCCGCAGGCGCTGCGCCGGGTGACGCCCCCGCTGCTGAACGACTTCGTGTCGCTGCAGAAGGACACCGCGCTGCTGTCGGTGATCGGGATCGTCGAGGCGCTGCGACAGGCGCAGATCGACTCCAGCCGTGACTTCGTCTTCACCCCGATCGTCGTCGCCGCCTGCTTCTTCATCGTGGCGACGATCCCGCTGGCGCGGTTCACCGACTGGCTGTCGCTGCGCGCGGCACGACGGCAGAGCGGGGCGCTGTGAGCGACCCGGTGCTGCGTGCCGAGGGGGTGCGCAAGAGGTACGGGAGCACCGACGTGCTCCGTGGGGTGGACCTGTCGGTGGGGGCGCACGAGGTCGTCTGCCTGATCGGGGCGTCGGGGTCCGGGAAGTCGACGCTGCTGCGCTGCCTGAACCTGCTCGAGGTCGTCGACGACGGCGACATCTGGCTGGACGGGCGGGAGATCACCGACCCGCGGGTGGACGTCGACGCGGTGCGCCGCGACATCGGGATGGTCTTCCAGGCGTACAACCTGTTCCCGCACCTGTCGGTCCGTGACAACGTGACGATCGCCCCGCGCAAGGTGCGACGCGCGGACCGCCGTGAGGTCGAGCAGCGTGCCGACGACCTGCTCGAGCGGTTCGGGCTGGCCGACCAGGCCGCCAAGCACCCCGACGCGCTGTCCGGGGGTCAGCAGCAGCGGGTCGCGATCGTCCGGGCCATCGCGATGGAGCCCGCGGTGCTGCTGCTCGACGAGATCACCTCCGCGCTCGACCCCCAGCTCGTCGGTGACGTCCTCGCGATGATCCGCGAGCTGAAGGACGACGGGATGACGATCGTGATGGCGACCCACGAGATGGAGTTCGCTCGCGACGTCGCCGACGAGGTGGTCTTCCTGGACGACGGGGTCGTACGGGAGCGGGGTGCGCCCGAGGCGATCTTCACCGCTCCGTCCGACCCGCGGACCCGGGAGTTCCTGGCCCGTCACCTGGCTTGACCGGGGCGCCGTGCCGCGGCGCCGAGATGCGCATCTCGCGAGCCTGACTAGCGTGGGAGCGCCGCCGCCGGGTCCGCTCGGGGCCCGACACCGTTGTCGACCGGCGGCATCCCGGGGGTGTCTATGCCGAACGACGACCGATTCGTCCGTTCTGGAGTGTTTCTCAAGTCCGTGGTCGTCTCCGTCGGCGTCGTCGCCGCCGTGGTCCTGGCGCCGCCGCACGCTGTCGCGAAGGTCCCGCCCACGCCGGACGACCTCCCGGACCGGGTCGAGCCGTACGCCCCGTACGTCGGCGCCAACTCGTGCTCGAAGCGAGCCCAGCCGGGCGCACGCGCGTTCGGTGAGCTCCTCGTGGCGACCTGGCCGAAGACCCACTACTCCACCGGACGGACCTGCACGACGGCGCGCAGCGAGCACCACGACGGCCGGGCGGTCGACTGGATGACCTCGGTGCGCGAGAAGTACGGCAAGAAGCGCGCTCGGGACCTGCTGCGCTGGCTGCTGCGGTCCGACGCCGCAGGCAACCCCGCAGCCAACGCACGACGCCTCGGCGTCATGTACCTGATCTGGAACAACCGGATCTGGTCGTCGTACCGAGCCTCCGACGGGTGGCGCGCCTACAGCAACTGCGCGTCGGCGCCGCAGCGGTCCGCCGACACGCGCTGCCACCGCGACCACGTGCACGTGTCGCTGTCGTGGGCGGGCGCGCGCGGACGCACGTCCTTCTACGACAGCACCTACGCCGGGAACGACTACGGGCCGTGCCGCCCCGCGGACCTCGCCTGGGCCTCCCGTTGGACGTCGGTCCGCCGTACGCCGTGCCCGTGGTACCCCGAGCCGCGTGCTCCGTCCGGCTCGAGCAGTCTCCACCGCAGCCTGGTCACGTACTCCGGCCTGCGGATCAGCGCGGGCATGAGCGGTCCCGCGGTCACGGTCGTCCAGAGGGCGCTGAAGCTGGAGAGGACCGGGCGTTGGGGCCGGTCGTCACGCACGGCGATGCGGGAGTACAAGCGGGCCCGCAGCCTCGGGGGCAACGCCGTCGTCGGTCCGCGCGTCTGGCGGAGCCTCCTGGCCAGGACCGCACCCTAGCCCGCGAACCCTGGCCCGCGTGACCCCGGGGGCTGGTGTCCTCCGCGTGGCGCGGCCGGGTCAGCCGTGCTCGGGGCGGGCGATCAGGACGAGCGCACCACGGCCGTGACCGGTCTCCAGGTCGCGGTGGGCGCGGGCCGCCTGGACGAGGGGGTAGGCGTGCCGGATCTCGACGCGCAGCCGGCCGAGCGCGTGGAGCCGCAGCAGCTCGGGCGCGGCCGCGGCGCGGACGTCGCTCCCCAGCTCGCCGCCCGGCCCGTACCCGAGCGCGCGGAAGCCGTGCTCCCCCGCCGCGTCGAACCGCACCACGGTCGCGATCCGCCTGAGGTCCGCGACGAGCTCGAGCGAGACCGCGACCGCCTCGTCGGTGCCGACCAGGTCGAAGGCCACGTCCACGCCGTCGGGTGCTGCGCCGCGAACGCGGTCGGCGAGGCCCTCGCCGTACGTCACCGGGGTCGCACCGAGGGAGATCAGGTAGTCGGCGTTGCGGGCCCCCGCCGTCGCGATCACCCGTGCGCCGGCCAGCACCGCGAGCTGCACCGCCATGGTGCCGGCGCCGCCGGCGCCGCCGTGGACCAGCACGGTCTCGCCGGCGGTGAGCGCGGTGGCCTCGAGAAGGTGCGCCGCGGTCCCGCCCTTCAGGAACAGAGCCGCGGTCGTCTCGTACGACGTCCCTGCGGGCATCGGCAGAAGGTCGGCCTCCGCGACGAGCACGTCGCTGGCGTAGCTGGACCCGTCGACCCGTCGCGTCGTCACCGGATCCCCCGGCTCGTACGCCTCGACGCCAGGGCCGACGGCGCTGACCGTGCCGGACACTCCCGAGCCGAGCCCGTCGAGCAGGGTCGGGTCGGTCCCCGCGCGCCCGCTGTAGCTCGTGACGTCCCACGGATTGACGTCGATGGCGTGGACGGCGACGCGCACCTGGCCGTCGCCCGGCTCGGGCTCGGCGACCTCGCGGACCTCGAGCACGTCGGGGTCACCGAACGTCCGGGGGCGGACCTGGGTGGTCATGACCCTCACGCTACCGCGCGCCGGCACCGGGACGTACCGGCCGACGAGGCGGTGGTATTCGGTCATCGGGGCAGAAATGGGAGCGCGCGCCCCAGGCCGGGGTGCGTGGTCGGTATGCTCGGCCGGGGGCACGAATCCCGAGAAGCGAGCCCGTCCCGACCGGGGCGGCGCGCACCTCGGCCACGTAGGACGCACGCCCGTGGTCACCGTCGACCGCGACGGCGCCGACTCAGGCGCCGGTCGGCTGAACGGAGGAGACGAGCCATGGCCTTCTTGCTGCGCATCGAGCTGCCCGACGTCCCCGGGTCGCTCGGCGCGGTCGCCTCGGCCCTCGGTGAGGCGGGCGCGGACATCCACGCCATCGAGATCGTCGAGCACCGCAGCGACGGCAAGGCGGTCGACGACGTGCTGCTCGAGCTTCCCGTCACCACGATGCCGGACCAGCTGATCAGTGCGTGCCACCGGCTCGACGGCGTCCGGGTGCAGTGGATCTCGCGCTACAACGCCGGCGTGAACCTGTCGATGGACCTCGAGGCCGTCGAAGCGTTCACCGCGGAGCCGACCCGGGCACTGGAGATGCTGGTCGAGAAGATCCCCGAGACGTTCCGGGCGGACTGGGCGATGCTCGTCGCGCGGACACCGGACGGCCCGTCCGTGCTGCACGAGACCGCGACGGCGCCGGAGCTGACCGACGACGTGGAGAAGTGGTTCCTGATCGAGAGCGCGCAGCGGCTCAGCCCGGTCTCCGGCTGGGACTCGACCGTCCTCGCGGCCGCCCCGGTCCCGAGGAGCGAGACCGTGGTCGTGCTCGGGCGCCACGGCGGGCCGCCGGTGCTCGACTCGGAGCTCGCGCGGCTCGGGCACATCGTCGGCCTCGCCGCCTCGGTGGGCGCGGCGACCTGAGCGCGACCCGCCGTACGGCGGGCCATCCCGCGCCCGGGAGGCTCCGTAGCCGGCTGGGCAGACCCGCACTGGGCACCGGAAACCTCCCCAGCCAGGTGGGGGTCTCCCCAGTGAACTGGGGAGACCATCACGGGGCGGTGGGGCCGCTCAGCGCTTGGGCGTGACCGGGATGTGCGCGGAGTGGCTGCGGCCGAGCGCCGCGACCTCCTTCTCCATCTGGGGGACCGTGCGCCTGACCATCAGCTTCACGATGGGCTCGGGCAGCGGCGAGGAGAAGAGCGCGCGGGTCCAGTTCGAGACGCCGACCGCCCGCGGCACGTACACGCGGCGCTTGCGCTTGGCCATCCCGTCGCAGATCCGATCGACGCACTCCTCCAGCGTGGTGGTGCCGTTGGCCGGCGGCGGGAGCTTGCCGCGGATCGCCTTGAACGACGGCAGGTCGGCCTCGGCGCCCCGGACGATGTCGGTGTCGATCCACGAGGGGTGGCAGATCCCGACGCGGACGCCGAACGGGTACATCTCCTGGCGGACCGCGAGGCCGAGCGCCTCGGCGCCGGCCTTCGAGGCGTTGTACGGGGCGAGTCCGGCCAGCGGGGTGAACGCGGCCAGCGACGAGATGACGAGCAGGTAGCCCTTCGTCTCGATCACGTGCGGGATCGTCGCGCGAAGGGTGCGGAAGACGCCGTTCAGGTTGACGTCGACGACCCGCTCGAACGCGTCCGGGTCGATCTGGCGGATCGTGCCGTAGCTGGAGATCCCGGCGTTCGCGACCACGTGGTCGATCCGGCCGAAGTGCGCGGCGGCCGCGTCCACCGCGGACTGCACCGCCTCGGTGTCGCGGACGTCGGCCTCCCACCACGCCGCTGCGTCACCGAGCTCCGCGGCGACCGCCTTGAGCTCGTCGGGCTCGAGTCCGAGCAGGGCGACACGGCCGCCCCGTCGTACGTACTCGCGGGCGACGCCCGCTCCGATCCCACGCGCCGCGCCCGTGACGAGGGCGACCTTGCCGGTGAAGTTCGAGGTCATGCGCGTCAAGATACCGTCGGTATCCGAAATGCGCCAGGGCCGATGTCACATGGGATCGACGGTGGGACGCTCT
The DNA here is from genome assembly GCF_002797495.1 of Mumia flava. NCBI lineage: Bacteria > Bacillati > Actinomycetota > Actinomycetes > Propionibacteriales > Nocardioidaceae > Mumia > Mumia flava. The sequence goes on along the minus strand of NZ_PGEZ01000001.1, from coordinate 1,769,912 downwards.
CCCCAGTTGGCTGGGCAGCCCGCCACTGGGCGCGGGAAACCTTCGGAGCCCGGTGCGGGTCTGCGCAGCCAGCCGCGGCGGCGGCGACCCCGGTGACCGACTCGCGGCGGATCCTGGGATCGAGCGCCGTGGCCACGCGGACGCCGACTCAGTAGTGCCAGGGGTAGTCCGACCAGTCCGGGTCGCGCTTCTCCAGGAACGCGTCGCGTCCCTCGGCCGCCTCGTCCGTGGCGTACGCCAGCCGGGTGGTCTCGCCGGCGAACAGCTGCTGACCGACGAGCCCGTCGTCGATCAGGTTGAACGAGTACTTCAGCATCCGCTGCGCGGTCGGGCTCTTGCCGTTGATCTTGGCGCCCCACTCCAGCGCGACCGTCTCGAGGTCGGCGTGGTCGACGACGGCGTTCACCATGCCCATCCGGTGGGCGTCCTCGGCGGAGTAGGTGTCGCCGAGGAAGAAGATCTCGCGGGCGAACTTCTGCCCGACCTGGCGCGCGAGGTACGCCGACCCGAATCCGCCGTCGAACGACGCGACGTCGGCGTCGGTCTGCTTGAACCGCCCGTGCTCGCGCGAGGCCAGCGTCAGGTCCGCGACGACGTGCAGCGAGTGCCCGCCGCCGGCGGCCCAGCCGTTGACGACCGCGATCACGACCTTGGGCATGAAGCGGATCAGCCGCTGGCACTCGAGGATGTGGAGGCGCGCGAGCTTCGCCTTGTCCACCGTGTCGGCCGTGGTCCCGTCCGCGTACTGGTAGCCGGCCTTGCCGCGGATCCGCTGGTCGCCGCCGGAGCAGAACGCCCACCCGCCGTCCCGCGGCGACGGGCCGTTGCCGGTGAGCAGGACGCAGCCGACGTCGGAGGACGTACGGGCGTGCTCGAGGACGCGCAGGAGCTCGTCGACGGTCTGCGGCCGGAAGGCGTTGCGGACCTCGGGCCGGTCGAACGCGATCCGTACGGTCCCCTGGTCGACGGCGCGGTGGTACGTGAGGTCGGTGAGGTCCTCGAACCCCTCGACGACGCGCCATGCGGTCGGGTCGAAGTGCTCGGACACGGCGTCGCTGCTCATGGCGCACACTGTCTCACGGGGCCGGCAGGCTCCGGCCGCCGTCCTGGCCCGACCGTACGGCCGTGCGGGCCAAGGCCCTCTGACCTGCGGAAATGATGCAGCCGGCAACAAAAGACGCCGGACTGTGAGACCCACGTCCCAAATGGTGGCTGTGTCCAGCAGGTGTCCTCTAGGTTGCGTGGGGTGAGAATCGCCATCGTCAAAGAGACGGCCCCTGGTGAGGCTCGTGTCGCGCTCGTGCCGGAAGCGGTGACCAAGCTGGTCCGCTCGGGACACGACGTGGTCTACGAGCCTGGCGCCGGGCAGGCCGCCGAGTTCGCCGATGCGGAGTACGAGCAGGCAGGCGCCCAGCCGCGTGACGACGTGCTCACCGACGCCGACGTCGTCTGCTCCGTACAACCGCTCCCGATCGACCAGATCCGCCGGCTGCCGGCCGGGTCCACGACGATCTCGTTCCTCCCGGTCGCCCAGGACCTGGAACGAGTCGCCGCGCTCCGCGACGCGAAGGTCAGCGCCCTGGCGCTCGAGCTCGTGCCGCGGATCTCGCGGGCCCAGTCGATGGACGCGCTGTCGTCCCAGGCCCTGGTCTCGGGGTATCGCTGCACCGTCGTCGGGGCCGGGATGCTGCGCAAGTTCTTCCCGCTCAACATGACCGCCGCCGGCACCGTCCAGCCGGCCGAGGTGGTCGTGCTGGGCGCGGGTGTCGCCGGCCTCCAGGCCATCGCCACGGCCAAGCGCCTCGGCGCGGTCGTGCGGGCGTACGACGTCCGCGCGGCGGCGGCGGAGGAGATCCGCTCGATGGGCGCGAAGTCCATCGAGCTGGAGCTGGAGACGCTCGAGGGCTCGGGTGGGTACGCCCGGGAGATGACCGAGGACCGGGCGCAGCGTCAGCGCGAGCTCCTCGCCCCGTACATCGCGGCCGCCGACCTCCTGATCACCACCGCGGCCGTGCCGGGGCGGCAGGCCCCGCTGCTCGTGACCCGGGAGATGGTCGAGCAGATGAAGGAGGGGTCGGTGGTCGTCGACCTGGCGGCGGAGTCCGGCGGCAACGTCGAGGGCTCGGTCGCGGGCGAGACCGTACGGGTCGGTCGCGCCGACGTGTGGGGCGGCAGCAACGTCCCGAGCCAGATGCCGTCACCGGCCAGCAAGCTCCTCGCCCAGAACATCGTCAACCTCCTCGGTCTCATGACCGGCGAGGAGGCGGCGCTCGCGCTCGACTTCGACGACGAGATCGTCGACGGCGCGTTCGTCACCCACGACGGGGTCGTCCGCCACGCCCCCACCCGCGAGGCGCTCGGCGAGCCCGAGCCGCAGCCGGCGGGCGAGCCTGTCGAGACCCCGGTCTCGACAGGCTCGACCGGCGAGGTCGAGACCACGTCCGAGGAGGATCCGTCATGAACGAACCCATGGTCTGGCTGACGATCTTCGTCCTCAGCGTCTTCGTCGGCGTGGAGGTGGTCTCGAAGGTCTCCAGCACCCTGCACACCCCCCTGATGTCCGGCGCCAACGCGATCCACGGCATCATCCTGGTCGGCGCGATCCTGGTCACCGGCTCCACCGACGAGCCGGTCGCCATCGGGATCGGCCTGCTCGCCGTCGTCCTCGCCGCGATCAACCTCGTCGGAGGCTTCGTCGTGACCGACCGGATGCTCGAGATGTTCAGCGGCAAGAAGAAGCCGGCCCGTCCGGCCGAGTCCGACGACTCCAAGGTCGGAGGTGCGCTCTGATGCCCACCTGGGTCCAGCTCGCCTACCTCGCGGCCGGCGTCTGCTTCATCCTCGCCCTCAAGGGCCTGTCGTCACCGCGTACGGCGCGTCGCGGCAACCTGATCGGCGCTGCGGCAGCGGCCGCCGCCACGGTCGTGGTGTTCTTCCAGACCGACCTGCAGAACGTCCAGCTGATCATCGGCGCGATCGTGATCGGCTCCGTGATCGGTGCGGTCGGCGCGCGCAAGGTCCAGATGACGCAGATGCCGCAGATGGTGGCGCTGTTCAACGGTGTCGGCGGTGGGGCTGCGGCCCTCGTCGCGCTGCTCGAGCTGAGCGAGTTCCTGCACGTCGGCGCCGACATCGAGTCGTTCACCGCGTTCGCGACCGCGTTCACCGTCCTGATCGGCGCGGTGAGCTTCGCCGGCTCCGTCGTGACGTTCGCGAAGCTCCAGGAGCTGATGACGACGCGGCCGGTGGTGTTCGCCGGGATGCCGGTGGTCGTCGGCCTCGTGGTCGTGGGTTCGATCGTGCTGACCGTGCTGCTGACGATCTCGCCGGAGATGCCGGTGGCGGTCGCACTGGCGGTCCTCGGCCTCGCGTTCGGACTGCTGCTCGTGCTGCCGGTCGGCGGTGCCGACGTCCCGATCGTGATCTCGCTCCTGAACGCCTTCACCGGCCTGACGGTCGCGGCCAGCGGCTACATCCTCGAGAACCCGCTGCTGCTGATCGCCGGCACGCTCGTCGGTGCGTCCGGCACGCTGCTGACGATCCTGATGGCGAAGGGCATGGGCCGGTCCGTCCTGAACACCCTGTTCGGTGCCTTCAGGGGCGGCTCCACCCTCGGCGGAGGCACGGCCAGCGACCGCCCGGTCAAGTCGGCCACGCCCGAGGACGTCGCGATCATGCTCGGCTACGCGAACCGCGTGATCATCGTGCCGGGCTACGGGCTCGCGGTCGCCCAGGCGCAGCACACGCTGCGTGAGCTCGTGGACCAGCTGTCCGACCGCGGCATCACGATCGACTACGCGATCCACCCGGTGGCAGGCCGGATGCCCGGCCACATGAACGTGCTGCTCGCCGAGGCGCAGGTGCCGTACGAGCAGCTGCGCGAGATGGACGACATCAACGGCGAGTTCAAGAGCGCCGACGTGGTGCTCGTCGTCGGCGCGAACGACGTCGTGAACCCGGCAGCCCGTACGGAGCCCGGTGCGCCGATCTACGGCATGCCGATCCTCGACGCGGACCATGCGCAGCAGATCGTCTTCATGAAGCGCTCGATGCGACCCGGATTCGCGGGGATCGAGAACGAGCTGCTCTTCGACCCGAAGACGACGCTGCTGTTCGGCGACGCGAAGGACACGATGGGCAAGCTGCTGAACGGCGTGAAGGGCCTGTAGCGACACCGCCCCCGGAACGCCTCCCCGATTCGGTGGCGAATGCACCTCCGCGACCCGGGCCGCGGTGCATTCGCCACCCGATCGCGGGGCGTGCGGCGCCGTACGGTCAGACCACGCCGTACAGCCGGTCGCCGGCGTCGCCGAGCCCGGGCACGATGTAGCCGACCTCGTTCAGCTTCTCGTCGACGGCGGCGACCACGACCGTGACCGGGACGTCGATCCCGGCCAGGTCGGCCTTGACCCGCTCGATCCCCTCGGGTGCTGCGAGCAGGCAGATGGCGGTGATCGCGTCGCAGCCACGCGCCACGAGGAACTCGATCGCCGCCGACAGCGTGCCGCCGGTCGCGAGCATCGGGTCGAGCACGTAGCACTGACGGCCCGCCAGGTCGTCGGGCAGGCGCTCGGCGTACGTCGACGCCTCGAGCGTCTCCTCGTTGCGGATCATGCCGAGGAACCCGACCTCCGCGGTCGGCAGCAGGTGCTGCATGCCCTCGAGCATCCCCAGGCCCGCGCGCAGGATCGGCACGATCAGCGGCTTCGGGCTGGTCAGGCGGACCCCCTCGGCGGGCGAGACCGGCGTGGTGATCCGGACCGGCTCGACCCGGACGTCGCGGGTCGCCTCGTAGGCGAGCAGCGTGACCAGCTCGTCGGTGAGCCGGCGGAAGGTCGGTGAGTCCGTCGTGGTCTCGCGCAGCGTGGTCAGCTTGTGCGCGACCAGCGGGTGGTCGACGACGTGGATGTCCATGCGGCAGACACTACCGAGGACCGACGGTGGGCGACCTCACCAACACAAGACGGCTCCGCTCTGTCATCCTCAGGGAGGAGACGTCCGCGTGCGCGGCGTCGAAAGGGGTTGTGGTCGTGCCCGAGGACACCGTCGACCTGGCCGTGGTCGCCTACCGCGACGACGAGGGCTGGCGTCTGGACACCGTGCCCGACGACGCGGTCGAGGACGTCGAGGACCTGGTCGACGCGCTGAGGGACGTCCCGTCGCCGAGCGGTGCGCTCGGGATGGTCGCCGTCGACGAGGACTTCTTCGTCCTGGTCCGGCTGCGCGGCGACGACGCACGGATGCTGCTCTCCGACATCACCGCCGTCGACGAGTGGCCCTTGGCGGACAGCGTCGCCGACGTGCTCGACCTGCCCGACCCCGAGGACGACGACGAGCCGCAGCCGGCGGGCGACCTCACGATGCTCGCCGACCTCGGCGTGAGCGCGATCGACCTCGCGGTGATGCTGGACGACCCGGACGCGTATCCCGACGAGGTCCTGAGCGACATCGCGCAGCGGCTGGGGTTCGGCGACGAGTTCGAGGCGCTGATCGGGTGATCCGATGACGACGCCCGCGCAGCGCGCCGTCGAGCCGTGGATGGAGCGGGCGCTCGAGCTCGCGTCGCGTGCGCCGGCCGACGGTGACGTGCCGGTCGGTGCCCTGGTGGTCGACCCCGACGGCCGGGTCCTCGGCGAAGGCTGGAACGCGCGGGAGCGAGACGGAGACCCGACGGCGCACGCCGAGGTGGTGGCGCTGCGTGCGGCGGCACGTGAGCGGGGCGAGTGGCGTCTCGACGGCTGCACGCTGGTCGTGACCCTGGAGCCCTGCACGATGTGCGCGGGCGCGCTGGTGCTCGCGCGGGTGGACCGCCTCGTCTTCGGCGCGTTCGACGACAAGGCCGGCGCCGTGGGCTCGCTGTGGGACGTCGTACGCGACCGGCGGCTGAACCACCGGCCCGAGGTCGTCTCGGGCGTCCTGGCCGACCGCGTCGCCGAGCAGCTGCGCGGGTTCTTCGCCGACCACCGTTAGGCGGTCGTACGCGTGGGTGCGGCCGGCTGGGCGAAGCGCCAGCGGGTCGCCGTCAGTCCGTCCGCGCCGTAGCCGAAGGCCCGCGTCGGCACGAGCCGGAAGAACGCGTACTCCGGAGCGTCGAGCAGCGGGCCGTCGCGGACGACACCGTCGCGGACCGCGAACTCCCACGCGTACTTGTCCAGGAACGCGGCGGCGACCTCCGTCAGGTCGTCGTCAGCGGTCACACGGGTCGCGAGTCCTTCGACGACGAGATCCAGGTCCTCGCCGGACACGGTGATCACGCAGCGACCGTCCGTCGCGAGGTTGCGCCCCTTCCGTGAGACGGGACGCGTGGCGAAGCACGGCGCGTCGCCGACCCAGACGATCAGGATCGGCATGACGTGGGCTCGCCCCTCGGGACGCGTCGTCGCCAGCCAGACCTTGGGTGCGGACTCGAGGCACGTGCGGGCCTGGCTCCACGGCTTCACCGTGGCCTCGTCCGAGCTCATGGGCGTCGTGTCGTCTCCTCCGAAGAGGAGCTCGGCGGTCGGTGCGTCGATGGACATCGGCTTCTCCCTCATTCCTCGTGCGTGGTCGGGACGTAGCGCATCAGGGTGACGCCCGACGGGAACGGCTCGGCGGACTCGAGCCTGAGCCGTGCCGGTCTCGTGAAGAGCGCCTTGCCGGCGCCGATCGCCGTCGGGTGCAGCAGCAGGTGGTACTCGTCGACCGCAGCGATCCGCTGGAGAGCAGCGATCACGCTCAGGCTCCCGTAGACGACCAGGTCGCCGTCGCCACCGGCCCTGAGTCGCGCCACGTCGTCGTGGTCCAGCGAGCTGATCCGGGTGGAGCTCCGCCACGAAGCCGTTCTTCCGGACTTCGACACCACGAACTTCGGCATCGCGTCGACCCGCCGGGCGTAGTCACGGTTCGCGGGGGGCTCGGCCTCGTCCCCGGCGATCCGCGGCCACGTCTCGGCGAAGTCGCCGTGGGTCGTACGCCCGAGCAGCAGCGCCTCGGCGCCGGTGACCAGGGCGGTCTCGTACGCCGCCATCGCCTCGTCGGGCATCAGCCAGTCCATCTCATCGTCCGGCCCGGCCACGTACCCGTCCACGGTGGTCCACATCGACACGATGATCCGACGCATGCGAGCTCCTCCGACGAGCTGACTCGACAACAGAATAAGTCGAACAATAGTGTTCGAGATAGCGACGATACATCATCGACCCGGTTTGGGGCGCCGATCGGCCGTCCGGTACTGTCTCTCGCGGTGGCGTGTCCGAGTGGCCTAAGGAGCACGACTCGAAATCGTGTGTGGGTTAACAGCCCACCGTGGGTTCAAATCCCACCGCCACCGCCATCGTCGAAGCCCCGTCCCGGGTCCGTCCGGGCGGGGCTTCGTCGCACGCGGGGAGGTCCTCAGCCGCGACCGCCGGATCCCGTCGCGATCGCGCGCAGCGGTGCGTTCTTCGCCGGATCGCCGCGATTCTCCCACGAGGTCGGGGTGTTGGGTCCGGCCAGCAGCGGTCGGAGGTACGACCCGCGCAGCGCCCGCACGGCGACCCCGTCGTCGACGCCGTTGCGGGCACAGCCGGCGTAGCGGAGGTAGGCGACCGACTCCCCCAGCGCGGAGTCGATCCGCAGCACCACGGTGGACTCGCCGAGCCGGCGTGCGCCGCACCGCGGCGGATCGTCGCCGGCCACAGGCGCGGTGGCGATCGCCTCGACGGTCGTCGCGGCCTCCGGGCCGTCGAGCCGCACGGACGAGGCGAGCCCCCCGTCCCGCCGACCGCGGTGGTCGTACAGGCACGAGGCCACGGCGGTGATCCCCGACAGGCGCGCGAGGTCGTGCGCCTCGTCCGGTCGCCGCCCGGGGTCGTCCACGACCGGGTCGAGGACGGGACAGCCGTTCGCGTCGTGCTCGACCGTACGGAGGGTCGCGGCGATCCGCTCACGCAGCCCGGCCGGAGCCTGCACCACCACCTCGACACCGCCGGTCACGACGGTGACCCGGTCACCCAGCCGCCCGATCCCGTCGGACGTCCCCTCGGGCGCCGGGGCGAACGCCACCACGGTGCCCGTGTTCGCGTGCACCGTCTCGGCCGGCGGGCTGGCCTCCGTACCGACGCAGCCGACCAGCGTGCTCACTCCGGGCCGGCCCACGATCGGGCCACGGCCCCCGCGGTCCACGCACCACTGGCCGAGCCGCTGGGTGCCGTTGCCCCAGCCGAACGTGTCGGGGACCGCGACCTGCACGGACCGGTACGTCTCCCAGCGCCATCCGTCGGGCAGGTCACCGGCCGCCGGGGCGCTCGTGCTCGTGCTCGCCCGGGCGCCGTCCATCTCCCCACGATCACCGCCGACCCCGCAGGCGGCGAGCACGACTGCGCACGCGGCCACCGCGGTGGCCGTCACGGCACGTCGCCTCGTACGGGGCGACGCACCGGCACCAACCAGGATCGGGCTCATCGGCGCTCAGTTCGTCAGGGCGGTCACGTCCAGGTGGTTCGCGATCGACGTGTACCGCTCAGCGTAGAGGCGGCTGCCGCCCTGGTCGTAGGCGATGACCATGCCGCGTACCGAGGCGCGAGGCTTCGAGGGGTTGCGGTGGTAGACGGGGGCGCCCGAGTCGCCGTCACGGACGATGACGCGGTCGTCGGAGCGTCGCCCCCGCATCAGGTGCGTCGTGCACCCGACGTCGTCGCAGAAGGTCGCGGTGAAGCTCTTGATGACGATCCCGCAGACCGAGAGCGTGACGTCGCCGGATGCGCAGACGACGTCTCCGATCGCGCCGTCGTTCGCGTTGTGGACGGCACGGGAGGAGTACCGGTCGAGGCCGTCGGTGTAGATCCGCGGAGCGTAGGTCGAGCCCTGCAGCCGCGCCTGGTCGTAGTCGGGGAAGCCCGACCGGCCGCGCGTCACTCCGTAGAACTCGGTGCCGGACTTCCAGGAGGTGCCGTTCGGTCCGCAGTGTCCGGCCGTCAGCGACGCGCGTCCGCCCGAGCGTCGGACGACGCTGAATCCCGCCGTGCAGCGCGTCCCGCTGCTCACGATCCGCGCGCCGCCCCAGTGCGGTGCGACGTCCGGGCTGCGCGACGCGCGCCCGCCGGCGCCCCCCGACTCCACGGTGATCAACCCGGGAGCGACCGCGCCGAGTGCGTCGGCGAGGGCGTCGGCCCCGCCCGTACGGAGCGCGGCGTCGCCGGCGGTCGTCACGACGAGGGTCGCCGACTCCGGATCGACGTCGACCGTGAACGCCCCGAGACCGGCCGCAGCGCGGACGGCCGGGTCGCGGACGGCACGCCAGGCCTCGGTGAGCTCGGCTGCCGGGTGCGGTGCGTCGGCGAAGTCGACGTAGGACCTCGCCGAGCGGTCGAGGCCCCGCGTCAGCGCACGCAGCAGCGCCCCGCGGTCGGCTGTCTCGTCGACGACGAGGGTGTAGCCGCCGACCGGGTCGCCGGTCACGCCGACCAGCCCGATCCCGAAGGACACGGGGACCCCGTCCGTCGGCTTGTCGCCGTCCGGGACGAGCAGGTCGGTGAGTCGCGCGCCCACCGCGCGACCGGTGGCGGTCGGCTCGGGGTCGACCTCGGCCCGGACGGCTGCGCTCGCCGGATCGGTCGGCTCGCTGGTGGTCGGCTGGCTGCGGGCGGGGTCGGGTTCGCCCGGCACGGCGCCGCGTGCCCCGGGGGCGGCGGCGAGAACGGAGACGGCGACCGTGCCGGCGAGCAGCGCCGACACGGTGGTGGTGGGCATGCGCATGCGCGGTGTCCTCCCCGGTCGCGGGGCACGCCGTGCCCCGGGTGCGTCTCGTCAGCTCCGGCGGCGGCGTCGCGACAGGAACTCCTGGTGCAAACTAGTGTCCGCTCGGCGATCCCGCAACTGGGGAATTCGCGCCCGGGGAGGGCGCCGAGGGCCGTACGTGCCGCTCAGGCCTCCGCGCGACCGAGCCGCCAGTAGCCCATGAACGCCACCGATCGGCGATCCACACCGCGCTCGGAGACGAGGTGGCGCCGCAGGGCCTTGATGACCCCGGCCTCGCCTGCCATCCAGGCGTAGAGCCGGTCCCCGGTCTCGCCGGGGACGCTCGGCACGTCCCAGAGGATGTCCCGGTCGACGTCGACGTCCTCGAGCGGGGCGCCGGACGCGGTCGGATCGCCGAGCAGCCGGCCGGCCGCCCGTCGTACGGCGGGGTCGAGCCGCTCGCCGTGGGGGCAGCCCTCACGCGCCAACCAGGTCAAGTGCACCCCCTGCGGCCGCACGAGGTCGGTGAAGTCCTCGGCCAGCGGAACCTCGAGCACGGCCTCGCCGACCGTGTCCGCGGGCAGGCACTCGAGGATGCGCGACACCGCCGGCAGGGCAGTCTCGTCGCCGACCAGCAGCGTCGGGACGCCGCGGCGCGGTGCGGTGAACTCCAGACCGCCGTGGAAGCCGTCGAAGCGGGCGTTCGGGCCCATCAGGACGGCACGCGAGCCCGGCGTGCAGTCCGCTGCGAACCGTCCGGCGGGTCCGGTCGGGCCGTGGACCACCAGGTCGACGTCGATCTCGTACGCCTCGGGCCGCAGGTGCCGGATCGTGTAGGTCCGTAGGGGGTTGCGGTGGTGGTCGTCCAGGTCACGCCACGCGGCGTACCACTCCTCGTGGCGCGGGAGGTGTGCGTACCCGCCGTCGCCGTCGGGGAGCACGAGCTTGATCCGCTGGTCGGCTCCGTGGTCGGCCATCTCGTCGACGTCGGGGCCGCGGAAGGTGATCCGGACGAACGAGGGAGACAGCGTGCGGACGGCCGCCACCTCGACGTCGAAGAAACGCCAGGCGGACGTGGTCGTCGCTGTGGTCATCGGTTCCTCCCGAGCGATCTTTGGTCAGGCAAACCTTACTTCACCATCCGTGAGGTCGGGTTGTCCATCCCCCGCCGGGGGTGGGAGGCGGATCACGCCGGGGCGACGGTGCCCCACCCGTACGATGAGGGCGGAGTCGGGACCGGGGGGCCGAGTGGACATTCACGACCTCGACCGGGTCCTGCTGATCGGCGCGGGCGTCCTGCTGGTCGCGATCCTGGCGGTCCGGGCCTCGGTGGGCGTCGGGCTGCCGAGCCTGCTGTTCTACCTCGGGCTGGGCGTGCTCCTCGGCGACTCGATCCTCGGCGTGCCCTTCGACGACGCGGCCCTCGCGCAGGCCCTGGGATTCGGTGCGCTCGTGCTGATCCTGGCCGAGGGCGGTCTGACGACGAGCTGGGTGAAGGTCCGCGACTCGGTCGGGATCGGCTTGCTGCTCGCGACCGTCGGGTCGGCGGTCAGCGTCGTCGTGGTCGCGGTGGCCGGGCACGTCCTGTTCGGGCTCGACTGGCAGCTCGCGGTCCTGCTGGCCGCTGTGACCGCACCGACCGACGCGGCCGCGGTGTTCTCCGTCCTGCGCCGCGTCCCGCTGCGACCGCGCGTGATCGGCACGCTCGAGGCCGAGTCGGGGCTGAACGACGCGCCGATCGTCCTCCTCGTCGTCGCGGTGAGCGCCGGCACGTGGTCCGACCACCACCCGGTCGTCCTCGGACTGGTGATGGTGGCCGAGCTCGTCGGCGGGGGCGTGCTGGGGTTCGTGATCGGGCGGGCGGCGGCCTGGGCGCTGCGCCGGGTCGCGCTCGGCTCCTCCGGGCTCTATCCGCTCGCGGTGCTCGCCACGATCGTCTTCGCCTACGGGGCGACGACCTTCGTGCACGGCAGCGGGTTCGCGGCGGTGTACGTGTGCGCGCTCGTCCTCGGCAACGCCGAGCTGCCGCACCGCGCCGCCTCCCGCTCGTTCGCGGAGGGGATCGGCTGGCTCGCCCAGATCGGGCTGTTCGTCATGCTCGGCCTGCTGGTCACGCCCGCGACGATCACCTGGTGGCAGGTCGAGGTGGGGATCGTGATCGGCGCCGTGCTCACCTTCGTCGCCCGCCCGCTGTCCGTGCTGGTGTGCACGGCGTTCTCCTCGATGACCTGGCGCGAGCAGGCGTTCCTGTCATGGGCGGGCCTGCGTGGAGCGGTGCCCATCGTGCTGGCAGCGATCCCGCTGGCCTACGACGTGGAGTCGGCCGCCTCGATGTTCAACATCGTGTTCGTCTTCGTGGTGGTCTACACCGTGCTCCAGGCGCCGACGCTGCCGTGGGCGGCGCGTCGCCTCGGGGTGACCGTCGACCAGCCGACCGAGCTGGATCTCGAGGCCGCGCCGCTGGAGCGGATGCAGGCCGACCTCCTGCAGGTCCACGTGAGCCGCGGGTCACGGCTCGCCGGCGTCGAGGTCGGCGAGCTGCGTCTGCCGCCCGGGGTGCAGGTGGCGTTGCTCGTCCGGGCGGGGGAGTCGTTCGTCCCGCACCGCACCACGCGGCTCAAGCGCGCCGACGACCTGCTCGTCGTGGCGCCGCGGGAGAAGCGTGCGGAGGCCGAGGAGCGGCTGCGCCAGGTCAGCCGGTCCGGTCGCTTGGCCGGGTGGTACGAGTGAGCGCCGGTGTCGTGCGGCGAGCTCAGCCGACGTCGACCGGGGTCGCCTGCGGGACGCAGATCGTGACGCGGTTCTTGGCCTTCATCGCCTGGGGCGCCTTGGCCTTCTTCCGCAGGCCCTTGTAGTCGTCCCCGACGATCACGAGCACGGTCGCCTCTCCCTCGGGTGTGCCCTCCTGGTACGTCTTCTTGCCCTTGAACTGGGCGGCGACCAGGCGGGCGTCGACGCGGTTGGGCCTGCGGGCCACGATCTGGACGTTCTTGACCTTGGTGTCCTCGGTGGCGTTGCCGATCTCTCCCGGCTGGAACCCGCGGGCCTCGAGGTTGATCATCGTGCGGTTGGCGATGCCCGACGCGCCGGACGCGTTGAGCACGTTCACGCGGACCTCGCGCGCGGTGAGCTGCTCACCGGACTCGAGGGTGCGGTTGCGGCAGGTCAGGTCCGCACCCGCCTCCGGGAGGCCGGGCGGGTCGGAGACCAGCAGCCTGACGCCGTACCAGGTCCCGCCCGCGAACACGGCGACGAGCACCGCCATCGTGAGGAAGGTGCGAAGCCCCCGACTCATCCTCAGCCCTCCCACTGGTAGACGCGCGCATGCATGACCTGCCGCTGCTGGAGCGCCGCGCGGAGCGCTCGGTGCAGGCCGTCCTCGAGGTACAGGTCGCCCTGCCACCCGACCACGTGGGGGAAGAGGTCGCCGAAGAAGGTGGAGTCCTCGTCGAGCAGGCTGCCGAGGTCGAGGTGCCGCTTCACGGTGACGAGATCGTCGAGGCGGACCTGCTGGGGCGGCAGGGCCGCCCACTGACGGTGGGTCAAGCCGTGCTCGGGGTACGGCCTCGTCTCACCCACTGCCTTGAAGATCACCCCCGCAGTCTAGACAGGCGCCGGGCACAGCCCGATAACGCAGAGCCGCGGGAAGGTTGCGGCATGCACTCTAGACGTGACGGGTGTCACACAGTAGCGTGCGCGCACGGGCCGCGGTGCTCGTCCGGTCAACCACCGGTCTCGACGAGGAGGCATGGATGAGGAGATGGGCACGGACAGCGGTCCTGGTCCCGGCTGCGGTCGTGATGGCTGCAGCCCTGGCACCCGCAGCGGCGAGCGGAGAGCAGCCGGCCCGGGGCACGGGCGGCGCCCACGGGTGGCACCACGGTGATCGCCTGTCGATCGAGACGGTGTCCAACCCGCGGGCGGAGCTGGTCAGCGGAGGCGACGTGCTCGTGCGGGTGACCGGCGTGGACGACCGTCGGCGACTGAGCCTGCGGCTCGGACGCGAGGACGTCACCGACGTGCTCGTCGAGCAGCCGGACGGGAGCCTCGTCGGGCTGGTCGACGGGCTGCGTGACGGCCGCAACCTGCTCTGGGCCCACCAGGGCCTGCGGTTCGACTCGCTCGTCGTCACGAACCACGACATCGCCGGGCCGGTCCTGTCCGGACCGCAGCAGACGCCGTTCTACTGCGAGACCGAGGCGTTCGGCCTGCCGGCGGCCAGCCAGCCCGACTGCTCCGCGCCCACGCAGGTCTCCTACGTCTACCGGTCCGGGTCGACGTTCAAGCCGCTCGCCGACCCGAGCGCGGTCCCCGCCGACGCCGCGACCGCGACGGTCGACGGCAGCACCGTCCCGTACGTCGTGCGCGTCGAGCGCGGCACGATCGACCGTGCGGTCTACGAGGTCGCCGCCCTGTACGACGGCACCGACCCGACGCCGACCGCTCCGGCCGACACCTGGAACGACCGGCTCGTCTACACCTTCGGAGGCGGCTGCAACGGCGGCTACCACCAGGGCGCGAACAGCGGAGGCGTCCTGAACGACCTGATGCTGTCCCAGGGGTACGTGGTGGCGTCGTCGTCGCTGAACGTCCTGGACAACAACTGCAGCCACATCATCTCCGCCGAGGCCGCGATGATGGTCAAGGAGCACGTCGTCGAGACGTACGGCGCGCCGGCGCACACGATCGGCTGGGGCGGCTCGGGCGGCGCGATCCAGCAGTACGCGATCGCCGACACCTATCCGGGCATCCTCGACGGGATCGTGCCGTCGATCGGCTTCCCTGACGTCGTCACCACGACCGGCCCCGTCGGCGACTGCCGACTGCTCAACCGCTTCTACGCCGGCGACGGTGCGAGCTGGAGCGCCGAGGAGAAGCGCGCCGTCACCGGATACCTCAACCTGTCGAGCTGTCAGTCGTGGGACCTCACGTTCGCGAGCCGGCTCACCGCGACCGAGTCGTGCCCCGCGGTGATCCCCGTCGACGTGAGGTGGGACCCCGTGACGAACCCGGACGGGCTCAAGTGCTCGGCGATGGAGCAGTTCGTCAACCAGGTCGGGCGCGACCCGAAGACCGGCTTCGTGCGCAGCGCGACCGACAACGTCGGCATGCAGTACGGCCTGGAGGCGCTCGAGGACGGCTCGATCACGCCGGAGCAGTTCGTCGCCCTGAACGAGAGCATCGGCGGGTACGACGTCGCCGGCAACGTCGTCGCGGAGCGCAGCGTGGCGGACCGCAAGGCGGTGCGGGCGTCCTACCGGTACGGGATGGTGACGTCCGGCGGCCGTGGCCTTGCCGAGACCCCCGTGATCGACCTGCGGACGTACGCCGACGTGGCCGGCGTCCCGGCGAACTTCCACACCGCGGAGTGGTCGTTCGTCATCCGGCAGCGGATGATCGAGGCGAACGGCGACGCCGACAACCAGGTGATCGTCGCCCACATGCCGCTTCCCGACCAGACGGCCGCCGCGAGCGCGGACGCCCTGGCGTCGATGGACGCCTGGCTGACCGCGATCGACGGCGACACGGGGCGCGGGAGCCGGGCCGACAAGGTGGTCCGCAACAAGCCCGGCTCGCTGTCCGACTCGTGCTGGGTCTCGGCGTCGCAGCGGATCCCGACCGACTGGTCCGGGACCGACACCTGCGGGTCGGTCTACCCGATCGGCGACAACCCTCGGCAGGTCGCGGGCCAGCCGCTGGAGCAGGACGTCGTGGCGTGCGCGCTCCGGCCGATCCGCTGGCGCTCGTACGGCGTGGACTTCACGGCGGAGCAGAAGGCCCGCCTGCGGGGGACCTTCGACCGCGGTGTGTGCGACTACGACGCGAAGCCCCGCGGATGGGCGAAGGCGTTGACCTGGCCCACCTTCTGACTCGGGGCGTGGTCTGTGCGCCGGCCGTCAGGGGACGTCGGCCGGTGCGCAGACGGCGGTGGGTTCTGAGCGTCCGCGCAGCACGGGGGCGCCGTCGTCGCGCCAGTGCCGCCGCTCGTCGGCGCCGGACTCGGCGACGCTGCGCGCGGTCGCCACGATGCCGGCGTCGGTGGTCTTCGCGAGGTCGCTGAGCCGGGCGGCGCTGTTCACGACGTCGCCGATCACGGTGTACTCGAACCGGGAGCGGTGACCGACGTTGCCGGCGACGGCCTCGCCGGTCGCGACCCCGATCCCGGACCCGACCTCGGGCACCTCGACGGTCAGCCGGGCGCGGACGGCGCGGGCGGTCGCGAGCGCGGCGGCCGCGTGGTTCGGCAGGGGCTGCGGCGCGCCGAAGATGGCGAGCACCGCGTCGCCCATGAACTTGTTGACCAGGCCGCCGTGCCGGTCGACTTCCTCGACCACGGCGGCGAAGAACCGGTTGAGCACGTCGACGACGGCGACCGGCGAGTGGCTGCTCGCGTACGCCGTGGACCCGACGACGTCGATCATCAGCACCGAGACGACGCGCGCCTCGCCGCCCAGCTCGACCTGACCGCGCGCCGCCACGTCGGCGACCTCGCGTCCGACGTGACGCCCGAACAGGTCACGGATCGCCTCGCGCTCGCGCAGCCCGGCAGCCATGTCGTTGATCCCGGCCTGGAGGAGCCCGAGCTCGGTGCCGTCGTCGACGCGCACGTGCACGTCGAGGTCGCCGTCGCCGACCCGGCTCACGGCGTGGCGCACCGACGTCAGCGGCCGGACGACGGACCGCGCCGTGAGGACGTTCACCAGGAAGCCGAAGACGAGGACGACGGCGGACAGCGTGAGGACGATGAGCGCCAGCCGGCGCAGCGAGATGTCCGAGCCGGTCAGTGAGAGCGTGGCGACCACCGCGATCCCGAGCAGGGGCGCCGCCGTCCCGAGGCACCAGAACACGAGCATCCGGACGCCGACCCCGGCGCCGACCCGCTCGAACCCGCCGGGTCGGTCCAGCACGAGCGCCGCCACCGGGCGCAGCGCGAACTCGGTCAGCAGAAACGCGACCGCGCACACGACCACGCCGGCGATCCCCACGGCGAAGAACGTCGTCGTGGTCGCCTCCGGCTGCAACGACGACGCGAGCGCGGTGAACACGACGACGCCGCCCACCCAGAGCACGGCCTGCACGAGCGTGAGCCGCCACGGGAGGAGCAGCGCCACCCGGCTCTCCGACGCGGTCGGCTCCCGCCCGGCGCGGACCCAGCGCAGCGCACGCAGCGCGCCGGCCGTCGTGACCGCGCCGCCGACCACGACGGCGAGCGCCACGTAGAGGGGGACCGCGATCCGCAGCGCGTCACCGAGGGCGGCGTTCGGACCGCCGCCCGGGGTGATCAACGTCCGCAACGCCGCGACGATCACGACCCCGACGAGGTTGGTCACGAGCAGCAGGGTGGTCAGCACGACCTGGAGGCGGACCCGCAGCCGCAGCCGCGACTCCGCGGTGTCCCCGAGCAGGAGCGCCCGGAGCGACCACCCGCGCTGGCTCGTCACGCGATCTCCTCACCTCGACGCCCGGCGCCGACCCTGGGCGCTTCTGCCATCGGCAGTGTCGCATAGCGTGCGTCGGTCGTGAACGGAGTCAGGCGAGGCGGGCCTCGAGAGCGTCGGCCTCGCGCCGCAGCTCGTCGGCCCGGTCCTGTCGGCCGTACGTGACGCAGCGGTCGGCCTCGGCGCGACGCTCGTCGATCTGCGCGCGCACGACGGCTCGGGCTTCGTCGGTGCTCAGCTCACGACGGGCGGTCTCGGCGGCACCCACGCCGGAGCGCGTGCCGGCGACGTGCTCGCTCGTCGCCCCGCCCGCGCTCGCGCCGCCCTCGATCGCGCCTTCCTCGATCGCCACGGCCTCGGCGTTGTCGAGCGCGGCGATGGCTGAGCGGAGCGCGGAGACGGTGGAGCGGTCCCGCGCCTTCATCGCCGGCACGAGGTCGCTGCGGAGCCGGGCGCGAAGAGCCTCGGCACCCCCGGGCGCCGCTCGACGCGCGTCGTCCGAACGGGAGATCCCGCTCATGCGAGGGACCCGACGAACGACGAGACGAGCTCGACGACGGTCGCCGTCGCGTCCGGCCGACCGATCACGACGATCCTCGCCGTACGGCGATCGGGATCGTAGGAGCACTGGACGTGCAGGACGTCCTCGTCGCGCCGACTGGCGGTCGCGCCCGTGACGAGGGTGACGATCCGGGCCGATGTCGGCTCGTCGATCCCGTCGACGGTCACCACCGACGTGACCTCGACCCGTGGGTCCGTCCGGGGCGCGCTCCCCGGCGGGAGCCGTCCGCCGGTCAGCGCGACGACGTCGGCGTGCGCGATCCGGTACTGCTTGCCGATCCGGACGGCGGGCAGCCTGCCGTCGCGGACGTAGCCGCGCACCGTGCGGACGTGCAGGTCGAGCAGGGCGGCGACCTCGTCGGTCGAGTACAACGTTTCGTTACTCATCATTCCGGGAAAGTCTCTTCAGAGGTACTGATACGGAAGTTTACGTGCACGCTCGTACGAAGTCCAACCGCGGTGAGCCCCAGGCGAGGGGTGCGAACGCACCAGCGCCCCGGTCCTGGGTCAGGACCGGGGCGCTGTGACGACGAGCGTGGCGCTCGGGTGGCGGAGGATAGGGGATTCGAACCCCTGAGGGCGTTAACCCAACACGCTTTCCAAGCGTGCGCACTAGGCCACTATGCGAATCCTCCGTCGAGCAGGGTATCGAACCGGCCCTGACGATCCGAAATCAGGTGGTTCGGGCGAGCTCGAACGGACGCGTCCTCGTCCTCGGAGTCCTCCTGGGACGGAACGCCCGCTGCGGCCGCCCGACTCCAACATGGAAACTGAATCAGGTTTCATGTAGTGTCGTGGATCACATTGTTCTCGGGTACGAGATCAAGGAGACACGTATGAGACCTCGCTCGGTGCGGGTGAGAACGGGCGGCGCTCTGGCAGCCGTCGCCGTGGTGATGACCGGGCTGTCCGCGCTCGCTGCGGGCGCACAGGCTGTCACCTGCCCCCCTGGATTCGAGACCCTGCCCGGCTGCACCAACACCGGCCCGGGTGGTGGGACCGCCGCCTCGAGCGGTGCCTGGACGACCGAGACGATCGCCGGCATGAGCGTCAGGCTCTACACGCCGAGCACCGAGCCCGCCTCGACCGCGGGCCGCGCGCTGATGATCGGCCTGCACGGTTGCGTGCAGAAGGCGTCGGACCTGCAGACGGCCGGCAACTGGGCCGCGACCGCGGACACGTACGGCATGGTGGTCGCGCTTCCCGACGCTCCGAACGGAGGGGTCGTCCTCGGGTGCTGGGACTACTACGACGCCAACCACTCGCGCACGAGCCCTGCTCGCCACGACGACAACCTGATCGACCTCGCCACCACGCTCCGAGCGCGCGTGGGGCTCGGCATCGACGCGGACCAGGTCTACATCTCGGGTCTGTCCTCGGGGGGCGGCCAGACGATGGTGATGGGGTGCCTCGCCCCCGACGTGTTCGCCGGGATCGGGATCAACGCCGGGCCGACGGTTGGGACGTCGTCCGGGCAGATCGGCAGCGTCGCGGTCTCGAAGGCGCAGGGTGTCTCGACCTGTCGGACCTTCGCCGGCTCCGCTTCCGCCTCGTTCGACTCCCAGCTGACCTCGGTCGTCTACGGGAGCAACGACACCACGGTCGCGCCGGGCTACAACACGCTCAACGGGCAGATCATGGCAGACGTCTACGGGGCATCGACGTCGTCGACCTTCAGCCTGTCCGGTCTGGCCGGGACCAGCACGGCTGGATCCGGGACGTTGTACTCCGACGCGGACGGCCCTCGCGTCTCGGTCATCCAGAACACCGGCCTCGGGCACAACTGGCCCGCGGGTGCAGGGTCGGGCGGCACCTACATCTCGGCGAACAGCATCGACTACCCCGCGTACGTGACCGACTTCTTCTTCCAGAACAACCGGCGGACGAGCGGGACCCCGACGCCGACCCCGACGCCGACGCCGACGCCGACGCCGACTCCGACGCCGACTCCGACGCCGACTCCGACGCCGACCCCGACTCCGACCACGGACCCGCCGGCGGGCTGCGTCACCGCCACCAACGCCGAGCACGAGGCCGCGGGCCGGGCGACCTCCTACGGGGTCAACCCGTACAACCCGTACTACGCGGTCGGCTCGCTGGACTACCTCGGCCTGGGCGATGCGACCAGGACGAGCCTTCAGGGGGACGCCGCCGGGCGCTACACCAAGGTCAGCTCCTGCGGGTGAGGCGCCGACGTCCTCGTCGGTCCGGGGTGGCGCCGCGGACCGACGAGGACCAGGCGGCGACCCGGCGGCGACCAGGGGCCGTTGGTGGTCGCTTGAGCGGCGTCGGTAGTCTGGTGCCAGTCCCTCGTGCGGCGGTATCTCACCCAACTCCCCCAGGGCCGGAAGGCAGCAAGGGTCAGTGAGCTCTATCGGGTGCACGAGGGACCTTTACGTTTCCAGGCCGGTGACCGCCGCACTGCCTGTGCAGAACTTGTGGACGACGCGCCGAGGACCTGTGGATGTTTCTCCACGACCTGTGAACATCGCTGTGGATTGCGAAAAAAAGGCGTGATTCGGACACCTGCCCCCTTGTCGTGTCGCGCTCGGACCCGGTAGGAACGAATCTGGCGTTTCTCGAGGGCGCCGTGCGAGGAAGCAGCAAGACCCCCGGAGGCCCCGCGACGCCCGAGAGCGCCGCGGGGCCTTGCGCATCCGCGCGGTCGACGCCCGCCGACACGCGCGGAACGACCACAGGGACGACACGGACGTGGAGTTCCGTCGGGATCGATCGTTAGGGTTGCTGCGTGGACGAACCGATGGCTCTGTACCGGCGCTACCGACCGGAGACCTTCGCCGAGGTGATCGGCCAGTCCCATGTCACCGAGCCGCTGCGGCACGCGCTGGCCAACAACCGCGTCAACCACGCGTACCTCTTCTCCGGGCCGCGCGGCTGCGGCAAGACGACGAGCGCACGCATCCTCGCTCGCGCCCTGAACTGCGAGCAGGCGCCGGTCGCCGATCCGTGCGGCGAGTGCAAGAGCTGTCGGGACCTCGCCCGCGGCGGGCCGGGCAGCATCGACGTGATCGAGATCGACGCTGCGAGCCACGGTGGTGTGGACGATGCTCGTGACCTGCGCGAGCGTGCGTTCTTCTCTCCGGTCGAGAGCCGCTACAAGGTCTACATCATCGACGAGGCGCACATGGTCTCCAGTCAGGGGTTCAACGCCCTGCTGAAGCTCGTCGAGGAGCCGCCGCCCCACCTCAAGTTCATCTTCGCGACCACCGAGCCCGAGAAGGTGATCGGGACGATCCGCTCGCGGACGCACCACTACCCGTTCCGGCTCGTCCCTCCGAAGGTGCTCTCGACCTACCTCGAGGACCTCTGCAGGACCGAGGGTGTCGCGCTGGAGCCGACCGCGCTCCCTCTCGTCGTGCGTGCCGGCGGGGGGTCGGTCCGGGACACCCTCAGCGTCCTGGACCAGCTGATCAGCGGTGCCACCGACGACGGCGTCAGCTACGCGCTCGCGGCGGGTCTGCTCGGATACACGCCGGACTCGCTGCTCGACGAGGTCATCGACGCCTTCGCCGCCGGTGACGGCGCGGCCGTCTTCGCGGCGGTCGACAAGGTCGTGGAGACCGGCCAGGACCCACGGCGCTTCGCCGAGGACCTGCTGCAGCGCCTGCGTGACCTCGTGATCGTTGCGCACGTCCCCGACGCCCTCGCGAAGGGCCTGCTGGAGATCCCCGGGGATCGTGCCGAGCGGGTCGAGAACGAGGCGTCGCGCTTCGGCAAGGCCGACCTCACGCGCGCGGCCGAGGTCGTGAGTGACGGTCTGACCGAGCTGCGGGGCGCGACGGCGCCACGGCTGCTGCTCGAGCTGATCTGCGCCCGGATCCTGCTGCCGGGTTCCGACGCGACGCCGGACGGGATCCAGGCGCGTCTCGACCGGATCGAGCGCCGCCTCTCGATCGCCGAGCAGGCCCCGCCGCCCGCCGCCGCTGCGCCGGACCCGGCGCCCGCCGGTCGAGGCGCGAGCGAGGTGACCCCTCCCGCTGGTCGAGGCGGGAGCGAAGCGAGCGATCGAGACCCCGCCCCGGCGCCCGCTGGTCGAGGCGGGAGCGAGGTGACCCCTCCCGCTGGTCGAGGCGGGAGCGAAGCGAGCGATCGAGACCCCGCCCCGGCGCCCGCTGGTCGAGGCGGGAGCGAGGCGACCCCTCCCGCTGGTCGAGGCGCGAGCGAAGCGAGCGATCGAGACCCCGCCCCCGCCGCCGGCACGCCCGGAGTCGCTGACGTACGCCGGGTGTGGCCGGACGTGCTCGACGCGGTCCGTCAGCAGCGCCGGTTCACGTGGGTGATGCTCAGCCAGAACGCCCAGGTCCACTCCGTCGAGGGGTCCACGGTGACCGTCGGGCTGGTGAACGCCGGAGCGCGCGACTCGTTCGCCCGGTCCGGCTCCGACAAGGTGCTGATTGCCGCTCTGGTCGAGGTGCTCGGCGGGACGTGGAAGGTCGAGGCGATCGTCGATCCGTCCGCCGCCGGCGGCTCGGGCTCCGGTGGCTCGGGGTCACGTGGTGCGCAGCCGACGTCTCCGCCGGAGCCGGAGCGGCCGGCCGCCAACCCCGGGGCAGGGGGTGCCGCCGCCGGAGGACCCGCATCCGCGGCGCCGGCCGGAGGACCGCCCCCGGAGTCCCCTGATCCGTCACCGCCCTTCGAGCCGGACGTGCCGGCCGGCGCGTCCGATGCGGCGCGCCCGCCGTCGTCGGCTCGCGCCAGCGCCGACGCCATCGCGGCGGCGCGCGCGAGCATCCGGGCCGAGCGCGGAGCCGACGCGGCGTACGATCCTGATTCGCACGCCGACGCCGACGACCCGGCGATGGACTCCGACGGGCTCAGCCACGAGGAGCTGCTGAGCCGCACGCTCGGCGCCCAGGTGATCGGCGAGGTGCCGCACGAGTGACGGACGCGTCCGTCTTGGAGGAGACACGATGACGACCTGGCAGCCCGACGTCCTCGGCGAGGGGTACGAGCAGCACCGGATCGACCTCGGCGACGATCCCGACGGGCAGGGCCCGATCGACGCGACCCTGGTGCGACGAGTCCCGCGGGACGGCGAGCAGGTCCGGGGCGCGGTGCTCTACGTCCACGGCTTCAGCGACTACTTCTTCCAGCGCGAGCTCGCGGACTTCTTCGCCGAGCGCGGCTACGCGTTCTACGCTCTCGACCTGCGCAAGTGCGGGCGCTCGCTCAAGGCGGGTCACACGGCGCACTACGTGTCCGACCTGGCGCTGTACGACGCGGAGCTGGACCGGGCGCTGCAGGTCGTGCGTGCGGAGGCCGGCGGCGCAGACGTGCTGGCCGTCGCACACTCCACGGGCGGGCTCGTGCTCTCGTTGTGGCTCGACCGGGTCAACCGGCGTCCGGGCGGCACCGCTGCGGCAGGGATCCGTGGTCTGATCCTGAACAGCCCGTGGTTCGACCTGCAGGGCGCCCCGTACCTCCGCTCGATCGGCACCGAGGTCGTCAAGCTCGTCGGTCGTCTCAAGCCGACGACGCCGATCAAGCTGCCGCCCGGCGGCGCGTACGGCGAGAGCCTGTCGATCACCCACCAGGGCGAGTGGGAGTTCGACGTGGCGTGGAAGCCGATCGAGGGGTTCCCCGTGACGTTCGGCTGGATGCGCGCGATCCGGATCGGGCACGCCGCGCTGCACCGGGGTCTGGACATCGGGGTGCCGGCGCTCGTGCTGCGCTCCACGCGCACGCACTTCGCCACGGCGTACGGTCCTGAGGTCGACGCGGCCGACGCCGTGCTCGACGTCCGTCAGATCGCCCGCTGGTCCGGATGCCTCGGGGACCACACCGAGATCGTCCCGATCGACGGCGCGCGCCACGACGTGTTCCTGTCCCGGTCGGAGCCCCGCGCCGCGGCGTACGCCACCATCGACCGCTGGCTCGACACGAACCTCCCGGCTCAGGCCCCCGCGCCCGCAGCCGACTGAGGATGCTGCGGCGCCGGCTCGGCACGATTGGTACGGCCGACCTGCTGCGCCGGTTGCGCGGCCGCGACGGGCTCGTCGCGCTGATCGGGTCGTGGGACGACGGGCGCGAGGTCGTCGCGTACGAGCCGTCGCGCACCCTCGGCGCCGACGAGGATCCGTTCGACCTGCCGCTCGACGTCGTGTCGGGGCGGTCACCCCACGACGAGGACGGAGCGGTGGAGGCCGGCGAGGTGCCGTCGTTCGCGCCCGCCTGGCTCGGCTGGTGGGGGTACCGGCTGGGCCATCGCCTCGAGGCGACCGGACCGCAGCCGTCCCGCCCGAACCCCCTCCCCGACGCCCGCCTGGCGCGCTACGACACCGTGCTGCGCCGGATCGACGGCGTGTGGTGGTTCGAGTCGGTCGCCGGGCCGCTCGAGGCCGAGGCACGGCTCGAGGACGTGCGCCGTGTGGTGGCGCGGTCGGCACCCCCGCCGGCCTCGTACGACCTCTCGGACTTCGCCGCCCGACCGGACGGTGACGCGCACCGGGCGGCGGTGGCGCGGACGATCGCGCACATCCGGGCCGGCGACCTGTTCCAGGCGAACGTGTGCCTGAGGCTCGAAGCGGCCTTCGACGGCGACCCGCTGGAGCTGTTCCTCGCCGGGATCGACGCGCTGCGGCCCGCGTACGCCGCGTTCGTCGCCGACGAGGGCCGCGCGGTCGTGAGCCTGTCGCCCGAGCTGTACCTGCGCCGACGGGGTCGGCACGTGCTTTCGAGCCCGATCAAGGGCACGGCGCCGTCGTCGGCGGACCCTGCCGCCCTGGCCGCGTCGGTGAAGGACCGTGCTGAGAACGTCATGATCGTCGACCTGGTCCGCAACGACCTCGGGCGCGTCGCCGTGCCGGGCACCGTGACGGTCGAGGCGGCAGCCGTTCCGCGCGCCCACACCGGGGTGTGGCACCTGGTCTCCGACGTCACCGCGACGCTGCGCGAAGGTGTCACGGATGCGGACCTGCTGCGGGCGTCCTTCCCGCCGGGCTCGGTCACGGGAGCTCCGAAGATCCGTGCGATGCAGGTGATCGGTGAGGTGGAGGCGACGTCCCGGGAGGTTTACACGGGCGCGGTCGGGTACGTCGGGGCGGCGGGCCTGGAGGCGAACGTCGCGATCCGGACGTTCGAGGTCGACCACGACCGGATCTGGCTCGGCGTCGGGGGTGGGGTGGTCGCCCCGTCGGACCCGGACGCCGAGCTCGCCGAGTGCCTGACGAAGGCCGCGCCGCTCCTGCGGGCGGTCGGGGGTCGTCTGGCGGAGGTGTCCTCCCGACCGGTGACCCCGGTCGAGACGCGCACCCGGCCGGCGCCCGCCCGACGGCCGAGCGCGGTCGAGACCCGTCCCGATCACACGGCCGGCATCTTCGACACCCTGCTGGTCCGGGACGGTGCCGCGGTCGACGCCGCCGGGCACGTCCGGCGCCTGGCGCGCAGCGCTGCGGAGGTGTACGGCGTCGCGCTCGACGTGGACGCGCTCGTCGCCCGGGTCCACGGGCGTGCGTCGACGTCCCGCGGCTCGCACCGGCTGCGCCTCGCGGTGCGGCCGGGGGCCGAGGTCGAGGTGACGACCGTGGCCGCCCCGGCCGTGCCGGACGGCCCGTGGACCCTCGATCCGGTCGTCGTGCCGGACGGGCTCGGTGAGCACAAGTGGATCGACCGGTCGCTCCTCGACGCGCTGCCGGGGGCGCCGTGGACACCGGACCGGGATCCGTTGCTCGTCGACGGGGACGGGTGCGTGCTCGAGACCGGTCGCGGCAACGTGGTCGCGGTGTTCGACGACGGCGTCCACACCCCCTCTCTCGACGGCCGGCTGCTGCCCGGAGTGACTCGGGCCGAGCTGCTCGCGCGGCTGCGCGCCCGTAGGGTGCCGGTCTTCGAGCGCCCGATGACGTTGGACGAGCTGGCCGGCGCGGACGCGGTGGTGGTGACCAACGCGATCGGGCGCCTGCGGCCCGTCCGCACGATCACGGGCGTCGCAGCCTGGGCGCCGGACCGTACGACCGTGTGGCTGCGCGAGCTGCTCGCCGGCCCGCTCACCCCGCCGCCCGTCGACGACCCCCGCGGCTCGGGGGTCGGCACGGGCGCGCACGTCGTCCTGATCGACAACCAGGACTCCTTCGTCTACAACCTCGCGCAGTACGTCACCGAGCTCGGCGCCACCGCCTCGGTCGTCCGCAACGACGCGGTCGGGACCGCCGAGCTGCGCGCGATGCGGGAGGTCGGCGACCTCACCCACCTGGTGATCTCGCCCGGACCCGGTGCGCCGGGCGACGCGGGGGTGAGCGTCGATGCGGTGCGGGTGCTCGGGGAGACGACCCCGGTCCTCGGCGTCTGCCTGGGGCACCAGGCGATCGGCGAGGCGTACGGCGCTCGGGTGGTCCGGGCGGCGCGCCCGGTGCACGGCGTGCCGTCGATCGTGCACCACGACGGCGCCGGGGTGTTCGCGGGGATCCCCGGCCCGGTGGTGGCGGCGCGGTACCACTCGTTGGTGGTCGACGACCTGCCTGCCGACGTCGAGGTCACGGCGCGCTCGGTCGACGGCACGCTGATGGGCGTGCGGCACCGTACCCACCCGGTCGAGGGCGTGCAGTTCCACCCGGAGTCGGTGCTCACCCCGCTCGGCCACGCGCTGCTCGCGCGGTTCCTCCGGCCGGCGGCGGACCGCTCAGGCCTGCTCGCCTGATCGCGCGCGTCGGCGGCGGAGGACGGCCAGCACGACGACGACCGTCAGCAGCGCCAGGACCGCGACCGCCAGTCCCCAGCCGGTCGAGAGCCCGGCGCCGAGCGCCGCGTAGAACGCCGAGAGGCCGATCGTCGTCCAGACCAGCGCCCAGATCGCACAGCCGACGAGCATCGCGGGCAGGTAGCGCGCGAACGGCATCCGCACCATCCCGGCGGCGGCGTTCACGACGGTCTGCGCGCCCACGGTCAGGAACGACAGGGGGACGGCGAGGACGCCCCACCGCTGGACGAGGTCGAGTCCCGCGCGGGCACGCTCTCCCGACAGCCATCCGTGCACGCGGGCGCGCCACCCCGACTGCGGGTGGGTGTGGTCGAGCACCTGCACCGTCGCGAACCGCGCGATCCAGTAGGTCGCCTGGGCACGCAGCACCACGACGACGAAGAAGAACAGCCAGACGCCGAGCGCGGGGTCCTCGGGGCGTTCCACACGAGAAGCCTAGGTGCCGCGTCCTGCAGGCTCGTCGGCGGTGGCGGGTACGCTGAGGCAGACCTGTACGCCCACCACGGAGGACGGCAAGACGTGTTCGGAGACGGGACCGAGGGCGGCATGCCCGACATGTCGGCACTGCTCGAGCAGGCGCAGCAGATGCAGCAGCAGCTGCTCGCCGCCAAGGAGGAGCTCTCGCACGCCCGGCTGACGGGCGAGGCGGCGGGCGGGCTGGTCAAGGCGACCGTGAGCGGGACGGGTGAGCTGGTGGCGGTCGAGATCGCGCCGGCGGCCGTCGATCCCGAGGACGCCGAGCTCCTGGGCGACATGGTCGTGGCGGCCGTCCGCGACGCGACGGAGCGCGCGGAGGTGCTCGCCGCCGAGAAGCTCGGGCCGTTCGCCGGCGGCTTCGACGGCCCGTCCGACAGCGGGCCGGGTGCGCTCGGCTCGGGCGGCAGCCCGTTCGGGATCTGACGGATGTACGAGGGGGTCGTCCAGGATCTCGTCGACGAGCTCGGCCGGCTCCCGGGCATCGGCCCGAAGAGTGCTCAGCGGATCGCGTTCTACCTCCTCGACTCGGACCCGGTCGACGTGCGGCGTCTGGCCGAGGTGCTGATCGAGGTCAAGGAGAAGGTCCGGTTCTGCGCGACCTGCGGCAACGTCGCGGAGGCGGACACCTGCCGGATCTGTGCCGATCCCCGCCGTGACCCTGCGGTGCTCTGCGTCGTCGAGGAGTCCAAGGACGTCGTGGCGATCGAGCGGACGCGCGAGTTCCGGGGGCGTTACCACGTCCTGGGCGGGGCGATCTCGCCCATCGAGGGTGTCGGGCCGGACGACCTGCGGATCAAGGAGCTGATGCAGCGTCTGGCCGACGGCACGATCACCGAGATCATCCTCGCCACCGACCCCAATCTCGAGGGCGAGGCGACGGCGACGTACCTCACGCGCATGCTCAAGCCGCTGGGGTTGCGCGTGACGCGTCTGGCCAGTGGACTACCGGTAGGCGGTGACCTCGAGTACGCCGACGAGGTCACGCTGGGACGCGCGTTCGAGGGTCGTCGCGCGGTCGACGACTGATTCGACGCACCGGTGCGCGTCGGGTGGGGCGAGGGGGCGACGTGGAGCTGCCGGCGGGTCATCAGCCGACGCGCGACGAGCTGCGCGCGATCGCGGACGTGCTCACCGCCGAGGTGACCGATGCGCTCGCCTCGCTGCAGCGGACCGTCGGTGGCGACGAGCCGCGCCGGCTCGTCGCCGAGCTCCTCGTCGAGCTCAGCCGGATCCTGACGGTCGGCGCGAGGCTCGGCGCGATGCCGCGGTTCGTGCCGCCGGAGCCGTTCGAGCCCGACGCCGGCCCCGAGCCCGAGCTCGACGAGGTCCGGGTGCGTCTGGCGACGACGCTCGACGGGTTCGACAGCTACGTCGAGGTGTTCGATCCGCACGAGACGCCGGTGGAGATCATCGAGTCGCGGATCTCCGACGACGTGTTCTCGCTGGTCTCCGCGCTCGCCCACGGACTCCAGCACGCCCGCGACGGACGTCCGCTCGAGGCGCTGTGGTGGTGGCAGTTCTCCTACCTGTCGTCGTGGGGTTCGGAGACCACAGCCGCGGTTCGCGCACTCCAGGCGCTGGTCGCGCGAGACCGCCTGTAGGTCGGCGGTGTCTCGACATCTCCGTGGCGTGGACGGGCATCTCGACATCGCGGTTGCCCGAGCAGCGTCGATGTCGAGACTCAGGTCCGGTGGTCTGGCGGAATCACGCGAATCTCGACGTCTCCGTTGTCAGAGCACGCGCGTGAACGCCTCGATCGCGCTGCGCAGGTAGCGCGCGACGATCTCGCGCTCGGCCTCGTCGAGCTCGGCGTCGGCGGCGACGAGACCCTCGATCATCGGGGCGATCTCCGCGATCACCTCGGCGCGGCCGGAGTCCGTCAGGGTGACGACGCGCCGTCGACGGTCGGAGGGATGGGGGTCGCGGGTGACGTGACCGTGACCGGTGAGGCGATCGACGATCTGGGTGGTGGCGGCGGACGACACCCCGAGCCGCTCGCCGATCTCGTTCGGCCCCAGGGGCTCGAGGTAGAGGTGCTCGAGTGCGATGAGCTCCGACGTGCTGAGCCCGGTCCGGCGCGCCATCGCGGGCCGGACCCGGGTGGCGACGTCGAGCAGGTGCCGCAGCAGCCGCATCGTCTCGGTCTGCGGCCAGTCGCCGGGATCGGGTGCCGACGTGCCTGGACCCGCCGCGTCGCCCCCGCGATCTGCGTGCTCGGTCATCGTTTGCTACTTTCGTAAAGATTTCACTAACTAGATTAGCAAGTTATCTCCTGCGAGGCTCCCATGTCATCCTTCCTCACCGCGCACCTCGCGTCGCGTCGCCTCACGTGGGCGGTCGCGATCGTTCCGTTGCTGCTGGCCGTCGCCGTGATCGGGGGCCTCGGTCAGGCGGCGACCCCGTCGGACCCCGCCTCCGGGCGCCCGGACGGAGCGGAGAGCAGCGAGGCGGCGACGATGGCCGCAGCGCTGCCCGACGACGACACCGAGGCGGCGCTCGCGCTCTACACCGCCGGACCCGCCGACGGCGGTGAGCGTCTCGACGAGGCCGACCTCGAGGCCGTCGGCGCTGCAGCCGAGCAGGCCCGTCGTCAGCTCGGCCTGCCCGAAGGACCGCCACCGGTGCTCAGCGACGACCGGACCGCCGCCACGGTCGTGCTCGCGCTGCCCACCGGCGGGGACGCCGAGACCGACGAGCTGGTCGCCGAGCTGCGCGTCATCCTCGACGAGTCGCTCCCCGAGGGCCTCGACGTCGCCGTGACCGGTCCGGCGGCCGTGACAGCCGACCTGTCCGCGGTCTTCGACGGGGCGGACACCCGACTGCTCCTCGCGACCGCGACGATCGTCGCGCTCCTGCTGCTCGTCACCTACCGCAGTCCGGTGCTCTGGCTGATCCCGCTGACCGTCGTCGCCGTCGCCGACCAGTTCGCGGCCACCGTCGCGACGCGGGTCCTGGACGCGCTGTCGATGACGTGGGACGAGTCCACGATCGGCATCCTGTCCGTCCTGGTCTTCGGCGCCGGCACCGACTACGCGCTCCTCCTCGTCGCTCGCTACCGCGACGAGCTCAAGGCCGAGCCCGACCGCTACCGGGCGATGCGCACGGCGGTACGACGGACCGCGGAGGCCGTGCTGTCCAGCGCCGTGACCGTGGTCGCGGGCGTCGCCACGTTGCTGCTCTCGCTCTTCCCGACCTACCGCGCTCTCGGCCTCGCGTGCGCGATCGGCGTCCTGATCGCTGCCGCCTTCGCGCTCGTGGTGCTCCCGGCGGCGCTGGTCGGGTTCGGTCGCTGGGTGTTCTGGCCGCGCGTCCCGCGCCTCGGCCAGGCGCGGATCGCGGAGACGCGCTCGGTCTGGTCCCGCCTCGGCTCGTTGGTGACCGCGCGCCCGGTCACGCTGCTGGTCGCGGCCGGGATCGTGCTCGCGGCGCTCGGCAGCGGGCTGCTCCAGGTCAAGACCGGTCTCAGCGACGCCGACCAGTTCCTCGACGAGCCGGAGGCGATCAGCGCGGCGAGCCGCCTGGCCGAGTCCTTCCCTGCCGGGAGCGCGTCGCCGGTCCGGGTGGTCACGACGGGGGACGCCGAGGCGGTCGTGCAGGCCGTCGGCACGATCGACGGCGTGACGAGCGCGCGGGAGGTGGCGTCGGGCGACGGCGTGTCCGAGGTCCAGGTCGTGCTCGACGCCCCGCAAGGGTCCGACGCGGCGGCCGACGGCGTGGTGGCGATCCGCGACGCCGTGACGGCCGCGGGCCTCGAGAGCTCGACGGCGGTCGGTGGTGCCGACGCCACGCTGCTCGACAGCGCGGACGCGTCCGCGCGCGACCGTACGGTGATCCTCCCGCTGGTCGCCGGGCTCGTCTTCGTGGCGCTGCTCGTGCTGCTGCGGTCGGTGGTCGCCGCCGCGCTGCTCGTCGGGACGGTGCTGGTCACCTACCTGGCGGCGCTCGGTGCGGCCTGGTGGCTGTTCACCGGCGTGTTCGGGTTCGCGGCGATGGACGTCGGGGTGCCGCTGCTGTCGTTCCTGTTCCTGGTCGCGCTCGGTGTCGACTACAGCATCTTCCTGGTCACGCGGGCCTACGAGGAGTCCCGCGGCCGCGGGACCGGGCCGGGGATGATCCGCGCGCTGGTCGCGACCGGCGGCGTGATCACGAGCGCAGGGATCCTGCTCGCGGCCGTCTTCGCGGTGCTCGGGGTGCTGCCGCTGGTGGTGCTCGCGCAGATCGGCATCGTGATCGGGATCGGGGTGCTGCTCGACACGCTGCTGGTGCGGACGGTCGTCGTCCCCTCGCTGGCCGTGCTGCTCGGAGACCGGTTCTGGTGGCCGCGTGCGGTCCCCGGCTCGCCCGGCGCGGAGCCGGTCCGGCCGGACGGGGACCATCCGCACGAGCACCCGTACGGTCCCGCGCTTGCGGATGCGGGGTCGCACCGGCGGTCCTAGGTTGAGCCCATGGCTCGGCGACGGGGGCGGGCGCAGGTCGACGGGGCGGCATCCAGGGCTCTTCTGGACACCGGTCGATTCTTCACCCGATGGGACGAGACCCGGGACGGCCGCGCGGTGTTCCGTGAGGGGGGACGCGCCGGGGACGTCTTCTACCGCGACCGGTGGAGCCACGACAAGGTGGTGCGCTCGACCCACGGGGTGAACTGCACCGGCTCCTGCTCGTGGAAGGTCTACGTCAAGGACGGGATCATCACGTGGGAGACGCAGGAGACCGACTACCCCTCGGTCGGCCCGGACCGGCCGGAGTACGAGCCCCGCGGGTGCCCCCGCGGGGCTGCGTTCTCCTGGTACACGTACTCGCCGACCCGGGTCCGCTACCCGTACGTCCGCGGGGTGCTCGTCGAGATGTACCGCGAGGCGAAGCGGCGCCTCGGCGACCCGGTTCTGGCGTGGGCCGACGTGGTCGGCGACGAGACCCGGCGGCGCCGCTACCAGCAGGCGCGCGGCAAGGGCGGCCTGGTCCGGGTGGGGTGGGACGAGGCCGCCGAGATCGTCGCCGCCGCACACGTGCACACGATTCGTACGCACGGTCCCGATCGTTGCGCGGGCTTCAGCCCGATCCCGGCGATGAGCATGGTCTCGCACTGCGTCGGGACGCGGTTCGTCCAGCTGATCGGCGGCGCGATGACGTCGTTCTACGACTGGTACGCCGATCTGCCCGTCGCGAGCCCGCAGGTGTTCGGCGACCAGACCGACGTCCCCGAGTCCGGAGACTGGTGGGACGCGACGTACCTCATGATGTGGGGCTCGAACGTCCCCGTCACGCGTACGCCGGACGCGCACTGGATGGCGGAGGTGCGCTACCGGGGGACGAAGGTGGTGACGGTCAGCCCCGACTACGCCGACAACACGAAGTTCGCCGACGAGTGGCTGCCGGCGCAGGCCGGGACCGATGCGGCTCTGGCGATGGCGATGGGGCACGTCCTCCTCAAGGAGTTCTTCGTCGACGCCGACACTCCGTTCTTCCGCGAGTACGTCACCCGCTACACCGACCTCCCGTTCCTGATCCGCCTCGAGGAGCACGAGGAGGCCGGTGGTCTCGTGCCGGGGCGGTTCCTGACCGCGGCGGACCTCGCCGGTGCGGACGGTGCTCCGTCGGAGGACGCCTGGAAGACGGTGGTGCTCGACGAGTTCACCGGGGAGCCGGTCGTCCCGAACGGCTCGATGGGCTTCCGCTACGCCGAGTCGGGCCTGGGCCGCTGGAACCTCGACCTCGACGGCGCGTCGCCGGCCCTGACCTTGCGTGCGAAGCGGGGCGCCGAGGCGCGCGAGGTGCTGCTGCCGGCCTTCACGGCGCCCGACGGGTCCGGGTCGGTGCTGCGCCGCGGCGTCCCGGTGCGCGAGGTCGGCGGGCACCTGGTCACGACCGTGTTCGACCTGATGCTGGCGCAGTACGGCGTCGCGCGCGAGGGGATGCCCGGCGAGTGGCCCAGCGGGTACGACGACGCGAGCACGCCGTACACCCCGGCCTGGCAGGAGGAGATCACGAGCGTCCCCGCGCAGGCGTGCGAGCGGATCGCGCGGGAGTTCGCGACCAACGCCCGCGACTCCGGCGGCCGCTCGATGATCATCATGGGCGCCGGGATCTGCCAGTGGTTCCACGGCGACGCGACGTACCGCGCGATCCTGTCCCTGCTCACCCTGACCGGGTGCATGGGCCGCAACGGCGGCGGCTGGGCGCACTACGTCGGCCAGGAGAAGTGCCGCCCGATCACGGGGTGGATCTCGCTCGCGAACGCGCTGGACTGGAGTCGCCCGCCGCGCACGATGATCGGCACGGCGTACTGGTACATGCACACCGACCAGTGGCGCAACGACGGCTACTCCGCCGACTCGCTGTCGTCACCGCTGGCGAAGGGGCACCTCGCGGGGAAGCACACCGCGGACACGATCGCGCAGTCGGCGGCGATGGGGTGGATGCCGTTCTACCCGCAGTTCGACCGCAACCCGCTCGACGTCGCCGACGAGGCGACTGCGGCGGTGGAGCGCGGGGCAGCGCCCGACGCCCCCTCGTACGTCGCGTCGAAGCTCGTCGACGGCACGCTGAAGTCGGCGATCGAGGACGTCGACGCGCCGGAGTCGTGGCCGCGGACGCTGATCCTGTGGCGCTCCAACCTGTTCGGATCGTCGGCGAAGGGCAACGAGTACTTCCTGCGGCACCTGCTCGGCACGCACTCGAACGTGCTGGGCCGGCCCGACCCGTCGACGCCGCGGCCGACCGGCGTGCGCTGGCGCGACGAGGCGCCGGAGGGCAAGCTCGACCTGCTGGTCTCGGCGGACTTCCGGATGACCTCGACGACGCTGCTCTCCGACGTCGTCCTGCCGGCGGCGACGTGGTACGAGAAGCACGACCTGTCCTCGACCGACATGCACCCGTACGTCCACGCGTTCAGCCCGGCGATCGACCCGCCGTGGGAGGCACGGACCGACTTCGAGGCGTTCCACACGATCGCGCGGAGGCTCTCGGAGATGGCGAAGGAGCATCTCGGGGTCCGGCGCGACCTGGTCAGCGTGCCGCTCCAGCACGACACCCCCGGCGAGGTCGCGCAGCCCGGCGGGGTGGTGCGCGACTGGCGCGACGGCTTCGACGCGGTCCCGGGACGGACGATGCCGGCGTTCCACGTGGTCGAGCGCGACTACACCGCGAT
The DNA here is from genome assembly GCF_002797495.1 of Mumia flava. Classification (NCBI taxonomy): domain Bacteria; kingdom Bacillati; phylum Actinomycetota; class Actinomycetes; order Propionibacteriales; family Nocardioidaceae; genus Mumia; species Mumia flava. Next base: position 1,735,876 of record NZ_PGEZ01000001.1, on the reverse strand, counting down.
CGCCGACAAGCTCGCCACGGTCGGACCCCTGGCGGACTCGCTCGGCTTCACGGTGAAGAACGTGACGTACCGGCTGGAGGAGGAGACCGCGCGGCTCGCGCGGAGCAACGGCGTGATGTCGTCCGGTGCGGGGGCGGGGCGTCCCGCGATCGACACCGACGCGAAGATGGCCGAGGCGATCCTGGCGTTCTCCGGCACGACCAACGGTCGGCTCGCGACGCAGGGGTTCCAGACCCTCGAGCGGCGCGTCGGCAAGCCGCTGGCGGACCTGGCCGAGGGGTCGGAGGAGAAGCAGATCCACTTCGCCGACACGCAGGCGGCGCCGGTCCCGGTGATCACGTCGCCGGAGTGGTCCGGGTCGGAGACCGGTGGTCGCCGCTACGCGCCGTTCACGGTCAACATCGAGCGCCTCAAGCCGTTCCACACCCTGACGGGGCGGATGCACTTCTACCTCGACCACGACTGGATGACCGACGTCGGCGAGGCGCTGCCGATCTACCGGCCGCCGCTCGACATGCATCGGCTCTTCGGCGAGCCGCGGATCGGTGAGGACGGCTCCGCGTCGATCACGGTCCGCTACCTGACGCCCCACTCGAAGTGGTCGATCCACTCCGAGTACCAGGACAACCTCTTCATGCTCGCGCTGTCGCGGGGCGGACCGACCGCGTGGATGAGCACCGCCGACGCCGACGCGATCGGGGTCGCGGACAACGACTGGGTCGAGATCACGAACGCCAACGGTGTCTTCGTCGGACGGGCCGTCGTCAGTCATCGGATGCCGCCCGGGGTGACGTACGTCCATCACGCGCAGGACCGCACGATCGACGTGCCGAAGTCCGAGGCGACGGGCCGGCGGGGCGGCATCCACAACTCGGCGACACGGCTGCTGGTCAAGCCGACGCACCTGATCGGCGGGTACGCCCAGCTGTCCTACACGTTCAACTACCTCGGCCCGACCGGCAACCAGCGCGACATGGTCGCGACGATCCGCCGGCGCAGCCAGCAGGTGGAGTACTGAGCAGCGAGAGGAGCGCGCGATGCGGGTGATGGCCCAGATGGGCATGGTGATGAACCTCGACAAGTGCATCGGGTGCCACACCTGCTCGGTGACCTGCAAGCAGGCCTGGACCAACCGCGCCGGCACGGAGTACGTCTGGTTCAACAACGTCGAGACCCGTCCGGGCCAGGGCTATCCGCGCCGCTACGAGGACCAGGAGCGGTGGCGCGGCGGCTGGGAGGTCGACCGGCGCGGCCGGCTGCGGCTGAAGGCCGGCGGACGGGTCAAGAAGCTGCTGACGATCTTCGCGAGCCCGGTCCAGCCCGAGCTGTCGGACTACTACGAGCCGTGGACGTACGACTACCGCACGCTGGTCGACGCGCCGCTCGGCGACGACTTCCCCGTCGCACGGCCGAAGTCGCTGATCACCGGCGAGGACACCGCCGTGACCTGGTCGGCGAACTGGGACGACAACCTCGGCGGCTCGGCGGCCTCGCTGGAGCTCGACCCGGTCGCGCAGAAGGTCCGCGCGGAGTCCGAGGCGAAGGTCAAGGGCGAGCTCGAGCAGACGTTCATGTTCTACCTGCCGCGGATCTGCGAGCACTGCCTGAACCCGTCGTGCATGGCGTCGTGTCCCTCGGGCGCGATCTACAAGCGCGAGGAGGACGGGATCGTGCTGGTCGACCAGGACCGCTGCCGCGGCTGGCGCCAGTGCATCACCGGCTGCCCGTACAAGAAGATCTACTTCAACCACCGCTCCGGCAAGGCCGAGAAGTGCACCTTCTGCTACCCGAGGATCGAGGTCGGGCTGCCCACGGTGTGCGCCGAGACGTGCGTCGGGCGCCTGCGCTACCTCGGACTGTTCCTCTACGACGCCGACGCGGTGACCGCGGCTGCGGCGACGCCCGACGAGCACGACCTGTACGAGGCGCAGCTCGATCTGCTGCTGGACCCCGACGACCCCGAGGTGGTCGCGGCGGCGCGCGAGCAGCAGATCCCCGAGGACTGGCTGGACGCCGCGCGACGCTCCCCGGTGTACGCGCTGGCGAAGGAGTACCGCGTCGCGCTGCCGCTGCATCCGGAGTACCGCACGATGCCGATGGTCTGGTACGTCCCGCCGCTGTCGCCGGTCGTGGACCTGCTGAAGGAGCAGGGTCACGACGCGGAGGACCCCGGCACGCTGTTCGGGGCGATCGACGCGCTGCGGATCCCGGTGGAGTACCTCGCCGAGCTCTTCACCGCCGGCGACGTCGGGCCCGTGACGCAGGTGCTCCAGAAGCTGGCGGCGATGCGGGCGTACATGCGCGACGTCACCCTCGGACGCGAGCCCGACGCGTCGATCCCCGCCGCGGTCGGGATGAGCGAGGAGTCGATGTACGCGATGTACCGGCTGATGGCCATCGCGAAGTACGACGAGCGGTACGTGATCCCGAAGGCCCACGTCGAGCAGGCCCACGATCTCGAGGAGATCGGGTGCTCGCTCGACTTCGAGGGAGGGCCGGGGATGTACGACTCGGCGCCGTTCGGAGAGGCGAGCGGCCAGCCGGTGCCGGTGGCGGTCGAGACCTTCCACGCGCTGCAGCAGCGGCAGACCGCGGACACTCCGGCCGACGACCTCTCGGGCCGCGTCAACCTCCTCAACTGGGACGGCAACGGGACGCCGCAGGGGCTGTTCCCCGACGACCCGTCTCGAGGCGGGCGCCACGACAGGTCCGGCGGGTCGGCGTCGTGAGCGCGGAGACGGTGGTCCGCCAGGTCGCCTCGCTGTGCCTGGCCTACCCCGACGACGAGGTCCTGGCGCTGGTCCCGGCGATGCGCGGGGCCGTCGCCGAGCACGACCGGTCCGCCGCGGCGCAACCGCTGGCCGGCTTCCTGGACCACCTCGCGGCCGGTGCTCCGCACGACCTGCGCCAGGCGTACGTCGAGACCTTCGACCTGTCCCGCAAGCACGCGCTGTACCTCTCGTACTGGACCGACGGCGACACCCGGCGGCGCGGCGAGGTGCTCGGGCGGTTCAAGCAGCGCTACCGCGACGCGGGCTGGGTCGTCGACACGCGCGGCGAGCTGCCGGACTACCTGCCGCTCGTGCTCGAGTTCGCCGCGCGGGTCGATCCGGACGGCGGCCGTGACCTGATGCAGGAGTACCGCGCGGGGATCGAGCTGCTCCGGCTCGCCCTGCGCGACGCGGGCAGTCCGTACGCAGGGGTGCTCGAGGCGGTGTGCGCGACCTTGCCGGGCGAGTCCCCGGCCGATCGCGCGGCGGCGATGCGGATCGCGTCGCAGGGGCCGCCGACGGAGACGGTCGGGCTGGACCCGTACGACCCCCGGCTGCTGCCGGTGAGCGAGGCGGGGCCGACCCGGACAGCGGACGTACCGGCGGGAGGCGGTCGCTGATGGACGTGCTGCTGTGGGGCGTGCTGCCGTACCTGGTGATCGTGACCCTGGTCGGCGGCACGATCTGGCGCTACCGCTACGACAAGTTCGGGTGGACGACCCGGTCGTCGCAGCTGTACGAGTCGCGGCTGCTGCGGATCGGGTCGCCGCTGTTCCACTTCGGGATCCTCGTGGTGGTGATCGGGCACGTGGTGGGCCTGATCATCCCGGAGTCGTGGACCGACGCCGTGGGCGTGAGCGAGCAGATGTACCACGTCAACGCCATGGTCTTCGGGATCGTCGCCGGCTTCTGCACGCTCGTCGGCGTCGCGATCCTGGTCTACCGCCGCCGGACGAGCGGTCCGGTGTTCTCCGCGACGACGAAGAACGACAAGACGATGTACGTCGTGCTGGTGGCCGCGATCGTGCTCGGACTGTGGACCACGCTGGTCGGTGCGGGTGCCGGCCACGACGCGCACAACTACCGCGAGACGGTCTCGGTCTGGTTCCGCTCGATCTTCGTGCTCCAGCCCGACGTCGACGCGATGGCCGCGGCGCCGTACCAGTTCCACATCCACGTCCTGGTCGGGATGGCGTTGTTCGCGCTGTGGCCGTTCAGCCGACTGGTGCACGCGTTCACGGCGCCCGTGCACTACCTCTTCCGTCCGTACATCGTCTACCGCAGCCGGGACGTCGCGAGCCGTCCGGGCTCACGCGAGACCCGCCCGGGCTGGGCCCCGGTCGGCACCGAGGACCGCTCCAGGAGGACGCGATGAGCACGACCACCACGGCCGACGACGCCGCGCTCCGGGCGGGGCAGACGAAGAACCTGATCATCGCGACCTGGGCGTTCGCGATCACCTTCTGGGCCTGGAACCTGATCGGCCCCCTGGCGGTCCGCTACACCGAGGACATGGGCCTGTCGGCCACGCAGAAGTCGATGATCGTGGCGACCCCGGTGATCGTCGGGTCGGTGGGCCGGATCCTGACGGGCGCGCTCACCGACCGGTTCGGCGGGCGCCTCATGATGACCGTGCTCACCCTGGTCACGGTGCCGTTCGTGCTGCTGGTCGCCTGGGCGGGCAACGCCGGGTCGTACGCGGGGCTGCTGGTCTTCGGCTTCTTCCTCGGGATCGCCGGTACGACGTTCGCGGTCGGCATCCCGTTCGTGAACGCCTGGTACGCGGGCAACCGCCGAGGTTTCGCCACCGGGGTGTTCGGGGCGGGCATGGGCGGCACGGCGCTGTCGTCGTTCTTCACCCCGCGGATGGTGGACTGGTGGGGCTACGACGCGACGCACCTCGTGATCGCGGCCGTCCTGGTCGCGACCGCGGTCCTGGTGTGGCTGGCGATGCGGGACTCGCCGGCGTGGTCCCCGAACACCGACCCGGTGGTCCCGAAGCTCGCCGCGGCGGCGAAGCTCCCCGTGACGTGGGCGATGTCGTTCCTGTACGCGGTGGCGTTCGGCGGGTTCGTCGCGTTCTCGACCTACCTGCCGACGTACCTCAAGGACGTCTACGACTTCGGCCTGACCGAGGCGGGCACGCGGACCGCGGGGTTCGCGATCGCAGCGGTGATCGCGCGGCCGGTCGGCGGGGTGCTGTCGGACCGGATCGGTCCGCGGACGGTCTCGGCGATCTGCTTCGCGGGCGCGGCCGTGATGGCGGTCGTGGTGGCGTTCCAGCCGCAGCCGGAGATCCCGGCGGGGATCTCGTTCGTGCTGATGGCGGCGTTCCTCGGCCTCGGGACCGGCGGCGTGTTCGCGTGGGTCGCGAAGGAGGCTCCGGCCGCGCGGGTCGGTGCCGTGACCGGCATCGTCGGCGCCTGCGGCGGCCTCGGCGGCTACTTCCCGCCGCTCGTGCTGGGCGCGACGTACAACGAGGCCGACCACAGCTACACGATCGGGCTGTCGCTGCTGTGCATCGTCGCGATCGGCGCCCTCGCGTTCACCCTCCTCGGCTTCCGCGGTGGCGGCGGCCGCCGAGCCGCCCGCGCGTAGCGGAGTGCTCCTTTTCCGTTCGTCGAGGCCGAGCGGAGCGAGGATCGAGACGCCGCTGGGGGTGTGGGTCGCGATCGGGCTCGTTCCTCGCCCGCCTCGACCAGCGGGAGTGCGCGCGCTCGCCTCGATCAGCGGATGTGCGGGTCAGGCCATCAGGTCCGCAAGGGCACGCTCGGTGGTGGCGGCATCCGTGTGGAGGATGCCGCGGATCCCGAGCCGGGCCGCACCGTCGAGGTTCTGCTGCAGGTCATCGATCATCACGGCCGACGTCGGAGGCACGCCGAGCCGCTCGCACGCGATCGCGTACGGCCGCCGCGACGGCTTGCGGACGCCGATCCGTCCGGAGATCACCGAGACGTCGGCGAGCGCGTCGAGGTCGTAGCCGCGGTAGCAGTCGTCACCGAGGGAGTTCGAGACGATCGCGACCGGGACGCCGTCCGCGCGGAGCCGACCGAGCAGCGCGAGCATGGCCTCGTCCGGCTCGAGCCCGGCCTGGAGGTCGGCGGCCAGACCGTCCGCGTCGACCGGCACGCCGTGGGCGCCGAGCCGCGCGGCGAAGCCTGCCTCGAACGCGGCGCCGTCGATGCGCCCGCACTCGTGCTCGACCAGCAGACGCCGCGACTCCTCGTCGCCGCCGAGCACGCGCTCCACGCGGTACGGGTCGCCGCACCGCGCCTGCGAGTACGCGCGGAACGACGCCATCACGCTCGTCGTCAGCACGCCACCGAAGTCGACGAGCACGGCGGTGACCGGTCCGGCCGGGGCGGGCGCGTCGCCCGCACCCGCCTCCGTACCGGTCTCTGTGCTCATGCCTGCACCGTCCCGCCGAACTCCGGAGTCCGGCTCTCGAGGTAGCTCGCGACTCCCTCCGCGACGTCCGCGCGACCGAACGACGCGACCATCTCGCGCTCGGACCGGGCGATGGCCTCGGCGGGAGCGGAGGTCCAGGCTTCGCGGACCTGGTCCTTGATCACGCCGATCGAGGTCGGCGAGCACCAGGTCGCGAGCTCCTCGGCGTACGCGACCGCGGCGTCGAGCAGCCCGTCGGAGCCGACGACCCGGTCCACGAGCCCCATCGCGTACGCCTCGTCGCCGAGCACGACGCGTCCGGAGATCAGCAGGTCGAGCGCACGGCTCTGACCGACGATCCGCGGCAGCAGCCACGCCACTCCGTACTCCGCGATCAGCCCGCGGCGGACGAACGACGTGGTGAGCTTCGCCGTCGGCGTCGCGAACCGGACGTCGGCGTACAGCGCCTCCACGAAGCCGAGCCCGGCGGCCGCGCCGTTGATCGCGGCGATCAGCGGCTTGCGGAAGAGCAGCGGCCGGTGGCGGGGGCGCGGGTCGATCGCCTCGATCTCGCCGCCGCCGACCTTCGCCAGCTCCTCCATGTCCGCGCCCGCGCAGAACCCGCGGCCGGCGCCGGTGATGACCACGGCCCGCACGTCGGGGTCCTGCTCGGCGGAGTCGAGCAGCGCGACGTAGCGGTCCTCGAGCGCGTCGTTCCAGGCGTTCAGCCGGTCGGGCCGGTTGAACGTGAGGACGAGGACGCGGCCGCGCCGCTCGGCGAGGACGAGATCGTCAGCGCTCACGCCGACGTCCCGGCGTACTTGCGGAGCTCCTGCTTGGCGATCGCCCGCTTGTGCACCTCGTCCGGGCCGTCGGCGAGCCGCAGGGTCCGCAGGTGCGCCCAAAACGAGGCGAGCGGGAAGTCGTCGGTGACGCCGCCGCCGCCGTGGACCTGGATCGCGCGGTCGACGATCTGGAGCGCCATGTTCGGGGCATCGACCTTGATCGCGGCGATCTCCGTACGGGCTGCCTTGTTGCCGACCTCGTCCATCATCCACGCGGCCTTCAGCGTGAGGAGTCGGCTCTTCTCGATGTCGATGCGGGCCTCGGCGATCCAGTCCTGGATGTTGGAGCGCTCGGCCACCGGCACCCCGAAGGTCTCCCGCGACAGCGCGCGGGTGCAGAGCAGCTCCAGGGAGCGCTCGGCCATCCCGATGGCGCGCATGCAGTGGTGGATCCGGCCGGGTCCGAGGCGCGCCTGGCTGATCGCGAAGCCCTCGCCCTCGCCCGCGAGGACGTCCTCGGTGGGCACCCGCACGTCCTCGAAGACGATCTCGGCGTGACCCTCGCGGTCGGCGTAGCCGAAGACCGGGAGGTTGCGCACGACGGTGATGCCCGGGGCGTCGATCGGGACGACCATCATCGACTGCTGGCGGTGCGTGGCGGCGGTGGGGTCGGTCTTGCCCATCACGATCAGCACCTTGCAGTTGCGGTGCATGGCGTTGGAGGCGAACCACTTGCGCCCGTTCAGGACGTACTCGTCGCCGTCGCGCTCCATCCGCAGCTGGATGTTGGTCGCGTCGGAGCTCGCGACGGCCGGCTCGGTCATCGCGAACGCGGAGCGGATCGTGCCGTCGAGCAGCGGCTCGAGCCAGCGTCGCTTGTGCTCGTCGGTCCCGAAGAGGGTGAAGACCTCCATGTTGCCGGTGTCGGGCGCCGCACAGTTCGTCGCCTCGGGTGCGAGGTGGGGGCTGCGACCCATGATCTCGGCCAGCGGGGCGTACTCGAGGTTCGTCAGGCCCGGGCCCCACTCGGGGTGCGGGTGGAACAGGTTCCACAGGCCGCGGCGCTTCGCCTCCGCCTTGAGCTCCTCGAGCACGGGCGGGTGGAAGTGCGGGTCGCCCGCCTCGCGCATCTGCTCCTCGTAGACCGCCTCGGCCGGGTAGACGTGGGCGTCCATGAAGTCCAGCAGGACCTCGGCGTACTTCTTCGTCCGGTCGGACGTCTGGAACATCGACATCGGTGTCTCCTCGTGTGTCGTCTGCGCGGTGTCGTCAGCCCTGGGCGAGCAGGCTGGCCTGGTAGCGGCGCATCCCACGGACCCAGCGGTCGTAGTCGGCGCCCTTCTGGCGGTACATGTCCAGCACCTGCGGGTGCGGGAGGATCAGGAACTGCTCGTCGTCCATCGCGGCGACGACCTGCTCGGCGACGGTCTCGGGCGACAGCACGTCGCCGGCGGAGGTGACCGCGCGGGTCGCGGCGGCGCCGAGCGGGTCGCCGGACTGCTCGCCGGCGCGCAGGATCGCGGTCTCGACGCCCATCGGGCACAAGCAGCTGACGCGGATCCCGCGGTCGCCGTAGGTGACGGCGAGCCACTCCGCGAAGCCGACCGCCGCGTGCTTGGTCACGGCGTACGGGGCGGAGCCGATCTGCGTGAGCAGCCCGGCTGCCGAGGCGGTGCTGACGAAGTAGCCGCGTCCGGCCTCGAGCCAGCGCGGGACGAGGACCTCGGCGGCGCGGACGTGCGCGCGGAGGTTGACGTCGAGCGCGAGCGACCAGGAGCCCTCGTCGCCGAGCCCGTGGCCGCCCCCGACGCCGGCGTTCGCCGCGTACACGTCGACCGGCCCGAACGCCTCCTCGGCGCGGGCCACGGTCGCGGCGATCTGGTCGGGGTCGGCGACGTCGGCGCCGTGGGCGATCGCGGAACCCGGCGCGGTCTGCTCGATCCGGTCGACGACGACCTGGGCCGCGGCGGGGTCGAGGTCGACGACGACCACCCGCGCGCCCTCGCGTACGAAGCGCTCGGCGAGCGCTCCGCCGATGCCCCCGCCGCCGCCCGTGACGACGGCGACCGTGTCCTTCAGCTGCATGGCTGTCCTTCCGAAGCTTTGATCATGGGTATACTTGAAACCGGCTTCAACTTCAAGTCCGGTGGTCCTCGGTTCACGGGGCCTTCGGGTCCGGTTCGGCAGCAGATCCAGGAGGTGGCGCGGTGACCGAGGAGTCAGCGGTGCGGGAGCTCCCGCGTACGGCCCGCGGAGCCCGCACGCGCGCCCGGCTGGTGGAGGCCGCGCGGACCGTCTTCGAGCGCGACGGCTTCCTCGACGCGCGCCTCGCGGACATCACCGGCGAGGCCGGCACCGCCGCCGGCTCGTTCTACACCTACTTCGCGTCGAAGGAGGAGATCTTCTCCGCCGTGCTCGACGAGGTGAAGGAGGAGATGCTGCACCCGCAGGTCCGCGACGTCGCCGACGGCGACGACCCGGTCGCGGTGATCGAGGCGAGCAACCGGGCGTACCTCGAGTCCTACCGCCGCAACGCCGCCCTGATGCGGCTGCTCGATCAGGTCGCCGCGATCGACGACACGTTCCGGGAGGTCCGGCGCGAGCGTGGGCTGGCGTTCACGCAGCGCAACGCACGCAGCATCCGGGCGCTCCAGGACCGCGGGCTGGCGAGTCCCGACGTCGACGCCGGCCTGGCGGCGACGGCGCTGTCGATGATGGTGTCGCGGACCGCCTACAGCGCGTTCGTCCTGGGTGACGACTGGGACCTCGACCAGCTCGTGGAGACCCTGACGACGCTGTGGGTCAACGCGCTCGACATCCCGCGCCGCCTGCCTGCCGGCTGAGCCGCACCCTCGGGGGTCTCGATCCTCGCTCCGCTCGGCCTCGACCAGCGGGGCAGGTTGCTCCGCTCGGCCTCGACCAGCGGGGCAGGTTGCTCCGCTCGGCCTCGACCATCGAAGGGCGGGTCAGCGCAGTCCGATCGCGCGCAGGACGATCGCGAGCATCTCCTCGACGGCCTCGTCGCGCGAGACCGTGCCGGCGTTGACCAGGGCGGCGAACGACTCGGTCTGCCCGCCTGACATCAGCGCGATCGACCGGGGTCGTGCGGCGAGGTCGAGCGGCGCGAGGCCGTCGTCGGAGACGCGGGTCAGGTAGCGCGCCATCCGGTCGACCGCGCGGGCCTGGATGTCGGACCACAGGGCGTTGAGCTCGGCGTCCTCGAGCGCCTGGTGATCGAGCACGGTGATCAGCGCGAGATGGTCGACGACGACGTCGAGGTAGGCCCCGATCGTGGTGCGGAAGACCCGCTCGACGTCGTCGGCGGGGATGTCGGCGAGCGCCTGGGCGTCGAGGAAGGCGTCGCGGACCTGCTCGGCGAGGACGGTGAACACCTCCTGCTTGGAGGCGAAGTACACGTAGAACGTCGCGCGGCTGACGCCGGCCTCGCGGGTGATGTCGGCGACCGTCGCGGCGCCGTACCCCATCCGCTCGAACACCCGTCGCGACGCGGCCAGCAGCTCGGAGCGTCGGGCGGAGTCGGCCCGGTCGACGTCGACGCGTGTCGACCAGCCCTTGCCTTCCACGCCGGAAAGTATAGGGTGAGCCCGTTGACACTCGTGTCAACGGATCCACTCCCCGTCCACGGAGGCCCCGCGTGAAGACCCTGATCGCCAACCGCGGCGAGATCGCCGTCCGTATCCAGCGCGCGCTGGCCGAGCTCGGGTGGCCGTCCGTCGCGGTCCACGTCCCCTCCGAGCGGGACGCCCTGGCGGTGGAGCTGGCCGACGAGTCCGTCGAGCTCCCGACCGACGGGGTGGCGGGCTACCTCGACGCGCAGGCGGTCGTGGACGCGGCCGTCGCGACCGGGTGCGAGGCCGTCCACCCCGGGTACGGGTTCCTGAGCGAGAGCGCCGACCTGGCTCGACGCTGCGCGCAGGCCGGTCTGCGGTTCGTCGGGCCGGACCCGGACACCCTCGCGCTGTTCGGGGACAAGGCGCGGGCGCGTACGCACGCGATCGAGCACGGCGTCCCGGTGCTTGCGGCGACCGACGCCGGGGTGTCGGTCACGGAGGCGGAGGCGTTCCTCGCGGCCCACCCCGGCGGGATCATGATCAAGGCCACCGCCGGTGGTGGAGGTCGCGGGATGCGGACCGTGACCGATCCCGCCGAGGTCGCCGGCGCGTACGAGCGGTGCCGCTCGGAGGCGATGCGCAGCTTCGGCGACGACACCGTGTACGCGGAGGCGCTGCTGCCACGGGCGCGCCACCTCGAGGTGCAGGTCGTCGGCGACGGCAGCGGTCGTGTGGTGCATCTGGGCGAGCGTGACTGCAGCCTCCAGCGGCGCCGCCAGAAGGTCGTCGAGATCGCCCCCGCCCCGCGGCTCGATCCCCGGACGCGCAAGGCGCTGCACGCCGCGGCAGTCGCGCTGATCGAACCGGTCGCGTACCGCGGTCTCGCGACCGTGGAGTTCCTCGTCGACGCAGACGACCCGGAGCGCTACGTCTTCCTCGAGGTGAACCCGCGGGTGCAGGTCGAGCACACCGTGACCGAGGAGATCACCGGCGTCGACCTGGTGACGGCGCAGCTGCGGATCGCCGCGGGCGCCACGCTCGGCGAGGTCGGTCTGCCCGACGACGTGGTGGGGCCCGACGACCGGTACGCGATCCAGCTGCGGGTGAACGCCGAGCGGTACGCCGCCGACGGGTCGGTGGTCGCGAGCGCCGGGACCGTCGAGCGGTTCGCGGTGCCCGACGAGCCGGACGTGCGGGTCGACACGCACGTCCGTTCCGGCACCGTGGTCGAGCCCGGCTACGACCCGCTGCTCGCGAAGATCGTGGTCACGACGACCGGCACGTTCGCGCACGCCTGCGCCGCCGCGCTCGAGCTCGCCGAGCGGACGGACGTCACGGGCATCGAGACCAACCTGCCTCTCCTCAGGAGCCTCCTCGCCGACCCCGCGGTCACCTCCGGCCAGGCCACCACCGATCTGGTCGACGCTCGCACCCCGCGCCCCCGATCCGGCGCGAAGTCCACCGAGTCGGTGAGTGGATCAGGTGGACACGCCGTCGAATCGGGCCGGGAGGTGGTGACCGCGGCGTTCCCGGGATCCGTCGTCGCGGTCGAGGTCGCGGTCGGCGACGAGGTCTCGGCCGGCACGCCGCTGGTCGTGCTCGAGTCGATGAAGATGGAGCACCCGGTCGCGGCTCCGTACGACGGGATCGTCCGCGAGGTGCAGGTCGAGGTCGGCGACCAGGTCGTCGACGGCGCCGCGCTCGCGACCGTCGAGCCGGGCGAGGTGGTGGCCGCCGCCGGTACGGCTGCGGCGCGCCACGCGCCCGACCACGTACGGCCGGATCTCGCCGAGGTCCACGAGCGGCACCGTCTGACGCGCGACGACGCCCGCCCGGAGGCCGTCGCCAAGCGGCACGCGCTCGGGCACCGCACGGCGCGGGAGAACGTCGACGACCTGTGCGACGACGGCTCGTTCGTCGAGTACGGCGCGCTGCCGGTCGCCGCGCAGCGGACCCGCCGCGATCTCGACGACCTGATCCGCAGCACGCCCGCCGACGGGATCGTCACCGGGCTCGCGACGGTGAACGCGGCCGAGGTCGGCGAGCAGACCGGGCAGGTCGCGGTCCTCGCCTACGACTACACCGTGCTCGCCGGCACCCAGGGCTTCTTCAGCCACAAGAAGACCGACCGGATGCTCGCCGTCGCACAGCGCCTCGAGGTCCCGGTCGTGTTCTTCACCGAGGGCGGCGGCGGACGTCCGGGCGACACCGACACGACGCCGGTGCACACCGCCGGGCTCGACGTCGGGACCTTCAGCGCGATGGCGTCGCTGAGCGGGACGGTGCCGACGGTCGGCGTCCTGACCGGTCGGTGCTTCGCGGGCAACGCAGCGCTGCTGGGGTGCTGCGACGTGATCATCGCGACCCGGGACTCGACCCTCGGGATGGCCGGTCCCGCGATGATCGAGGGCGGTGGTCTCGGGACGTACGCGCCCGAGGAGGTCGGGCCGATGTCGGTGCAGGGCCCGAACGGTGTGGTGGACGTGCTCGTGGACGACGACGCCGAGGCGGTCGCCGTCGCGCAGCGCTACCTGTCGTACTTCCAAGGGCCCGTACGGAGCTGGGCGGCGCCCGACCAGCGTGCGCTGCGGCACGTGATCGGCGAGAACCGCCTGCGGGTCTACGACGTGCGCGAGGTGATCGAGACGCTCGCCGACGTCGACTCGGTGCTCGAGCTGCGGCGGGAGTTCGGGACGCCGATCGTGACGGCGCTCGTCCGGATCGAGGGACGGCCGTACGGCCTGGTCGCGAACGATCCCGCGCATCTCGGCGGCGCGATCGACGCCGACGGTGCGGACAAGATGGCGCGGTTCCTCCAGCTGTGCGACGCGCACGGGCTGCCGATCGTGTCGCTCTGCGACACCCCGGGCTTCATGGTCGGGCCGGATGCGGAGCGGACCGCGACCGTGCGGCACTTCAGCCGGCTGTTCGTGATCGGCTCGCACCTGCGGGTCCCGATCACGACCGTCGTGCTGCGCAAGGCGTACGGGCTCGGTGCCCAGGCGATGGCGGGTGGCGGGTTCCACAAGCCGGTCGCGACGCTCGCGTGGCCGACCGGCGAGATCGGACCGATGGGGCTCGAGGGCGCGGTCCGGCTGGGCTACTCCCGCGAGCTCGGGTCGATCGACGACCCCGAGGCGAGGCGTGCTCGCTACGACGAGCTCGTCGCCCAGCACTACGAGGCCGGCAAGGCGCTGAACGCCGCGATGACCGGGGAGCTCGACGACGTGATCGACCCCGCCGACACACGCCGGTGGCTGATCTCGACGCTCGGCGCCGAGCCCGTCGACGACCGTCCGGGGCGTGGCTACATCGACACCTGGTGATCGAGACCCCGTCCGCCGGTCGAGGCGCGAGCGCAGCGAGTGATCGAGACCCCGTCCGCCGGTCGAGGCGCGAGCGCAGCGAGTGATCGAGACCCCGTCCGCCGGTCGAGGCGCGAGCGCAGCGAGTGATCGAGACCCCGTCCGCCGGTCGAGGCGCGAGCGCAGCGAGTGATCGAGACCCCGTCCGCCGGTCGAGGCGCGAGCGCAGCGAGTGATCGAGACCCACCCGAAGGAGAACGTATGGACCTGGAGACCTACCTCGCCGACCTGCGCGCCCGGCAGGAGCGCGTGCGGCCCGCGGACACCCCGCGCGAGGTCGCGTACCCGCTCGGCGAGGTCGTGCTGCCGGCGCACGTCGAGCACTGGGCGAGGACGGACCCGCGACGGCCGGCGATCGTGTTCGGCGACGACACGCTCACGTACGCCGACCTGGACGACGCGCACCGCCGGCTCGCCGGGTGGATGCACCGCCACGGGGTCGGCGCCGGCGACCGGGTCGCGGTCTACCTCGGCAACAGTCCGCAGTTCGTGGTCGCGTTCCTCGCGATCCTGCGGCTGGGTGCCGTGCACGTGCCGGTCAACCCGATGTTCCAGCCGGCCGAGCTGGCTTACGAGATCAACGACAGCACGCCGCGGGTGATCGTCACCAGCACCGCGCTGTCCGCGACCGTCGACCGGGCGCGCGACCGGATCGGCGACGTTCCGCTGCTGCTCGTCGACGGTCCCGAGTGGGGCGAGGCGCTGGCCGTCGAGCCGTACGACGGGCGTGCCGACGACCTGGACGCCCTCGCTGCGCTCAACTACACCGGTGGCACCACCGGTCTGCCGAAGGGCTGTCAGCACACCCAGCGGCACATGGTCTACACCGCCGCGAGCGCTGCCGGCGCGGCCGGATACGAGCCGGGGGCCGGGTACGTGAGCCTCTGCTACCTGCCGATCTTCTGGATCGCCGGGGAGGACCTCGGGATCCTGCTGCCGATCGTGCTCGGAGGAACGGTCGTGCTGATGCCGCGCTGGGACGCGACCGCGGTGCTCGAGTCGATCGAGCGGCACGGCGTGAAGGTCGTCGTGGGCACCGTCGAGAACTACCTCGAGCTGCTGGACCACCCGCAGATGCCGGAGCGCGACCTGAGCTCGCTGTCCGATCCGCAGGCGGTCTCGTTCATCCGCAAGCTCACGCCGGAGGTGAGGGCCCGCTGGGCCGAGGCGGTGCCGGGGTCGGTGCTGCGCGAGTCGTCGTACGGCATGACCGAGACGCACACGATCGACTGCGTGCCGTACGGGTTCGCCGCCGACGACCACGACCTGCGGGCCGAGCCGGTGTTCTGCGGCGTCCCGGTGCCCGGGACCGACATCGCCGTCGTGTCGTTCGAGACGGCCGAGCCGCTCCCGATCGGCGAGGTCGGCGAGATCATCGTGCGCAGCCCGTCGGTGACGACCGGCTACTGGAACAACCCCGAGGCGACCGCTGCGCAGCTGCGCGACGGGTGGATCCACACCGGCGACAACGGGCGGTTCGACGAGGAGGGGTGCCTGCACTACCTGGGGCGCGCCAAGGAGATGATCAAGGTCAAGGGGATGAGCGTCTTCCCGGCGGAGATCGAGATGATGCTCGCGCAGCACCCGGCGGTGGACTCGGCGGCGGTCGTGCCGACCGACGACCCCGATACCGGCCAGCGCCCGGTGGCGTTCGTGACCGTGCGAGAGCCGGTCGACGCCGCGACTCTCACCACGTGGGCGCGCGAGAACATGGCCGGCTACAAGGTCCCCGTCGTCTCGGTGATCGACGCCTTCCCGATGACGGCGACGGGCAAGATCCGCAAGAACGAGCTCGCAGAGGCGGCGCGTGAGGCGGTCGCGGTGCGCTGACGCGCGGTTGCTGGCGACACGACGAAGGGCCCGCGGTGGATGCTCCACCGCGGGCCCTTCGGTGTCCGGGCCCCCGCCCCGGACGGCGGTCACCTCACGCGGCGACCGCCGGCTCCTCCTCGCGCGCGCCCTCGACCTCGCGCGTGGTCAGACTGACCCCGATCGTCAGCACGAACGACAGGGGAAGACCGACGAGGATCTCGCTCGAGGTCGGCATGTCGAACCCGACGAACGCGATCCCGAAGGCGAGTGCGCCGCCGAGCATGCCGGCCGCGGCGCCGGCGGTGGTCGTACGGCTCCACCAGATGCCCAGCACCATCGGCGCGAAGCACGAAGCGGCGAGCAGGCCCACAGCGGCGGTGTACAGGACGATCAGCATCTCCGGCGGGTTCATCGCGATCGCGGTGCATCCCAGTCCGACCACCCAGGTGGCGATCGAGGCGACGCGCAGGACCTCGCGCTCGCTCGCCTGGGGCCGGATCAGCGTCCCGTACAGGTCGTGAGCGATCGCCGAGTTGCAGGCCATCAGCAGGCCGGCCGTCGTGGACATGATCGCGGCGAGGACCGCGGCGGCGACGACGCCCTGCATCAGCGGGTTCAGGACGGCCTCGGACAGCGCGAAGAAGAGCGCGTCGGGGTTGCTGAGGTCGATGTCCTCCAGCAGGGCCGCGGCGCCGGGGACGAGCACGAGCGCGCTGAGCAGCATCATGACGGCGTAGATGAGCATCGCGTTGTTCAGGGACACCCGCGCCGACCGTGCGCTGCGGGCGGAGTAGACCCGCATGATCACGTGCGGCAGGACCGAGATCGCGACCGCCCAGGTCAGGAACCCGCCGATGTACGAGGCCATCGGGAGTGCGGCGAACTCGCCGAGCTGCGGGAAGCCGTCGTGCATCGCCTCGTACGACGCGCCGTACCCGTCCATCGCGGAGAGGACGGCGATCGAGAAACCGACGATGGCGGAGAACATGAGGATGCCCTGGAAGATGTCGTTCCAGGTCACCGACAGGAATCCTCCGATCGACACGTAGAGGATGAAGACGATGCCGGCGCCCCACAGCCCCCACTTGTAGTCGATCCCGAGCACCGACGAGGCCACGAGGCTCGCGCCCTTCATCTGCGCCACGATGTAGGCGCTCGACGCGACGACGATGAGGATCGGCAGCAGCCAGGAGATCAGTCGGCTGCGGTAGCGCCACCGGAAGAAGTCCGGCACGGTGTAGCGGCCGAGTCGGCGCAGCGGACGCGCGACCAGGATGGACGCGACGGTGAACCCGACCGGTGCGCCGGCCAGCAGGCACGCGCCGTAGGGAAAGCCGAGCGCGAGCGCGGTGCCGACGGTGGCGAGCACCGAACCGCCGCTGGCGAGGGAGGCGAGGAACGCCCACGAGTTCGCGAACGTGCCGAGACTTCGCCCGGCGACGAAGAACTCGTCGGTCGAGCCCTTGACCCGGCGCCGGGCCAGGAGCCCGACGACGACGAGGAACGCGAAGTACGCGACGACGACGGCGATGACCACGTCACTCCTCCTCGTTCTCGCGGAGCGCGGCGGCCAGGCCGGCGAGCGGCGCCATCACCATCAGCGCGTACAGCATCCAGGCGAAGACGCTGACGCCGGCGACGGTGCGCTCGTGGCTCCACGGCAGGAACGTGATCAGCGCGTAGACGGCGATCCCGACCAGGATCGCGACGTCCGCGCGCGGCAGGCGCGTGGGCTGCATGAGGTGTCCTCTCGGTCATCGGTTGGCGTTGACGTCAACGTCAATGCGCAGCAACCTAGCGTGAGACCCCGATCACAGCAAGGGGGAGTCCTCGGCCGGGCCGCTCGTCCGCCGCATGAGGCCGTTGCTCGAGGCGCGAGCGCAGCGAGTGATCGAGGGCGGGGGTCTCGATCGGGCTCGTCCCTCACCCGCCTCGACCATCGGGGGCGCACGCCTCGACCATCGGGGGCGCCCGCCTCGACCATCGGGGGCGCACGCCTCGACCATCGGGGGCGCCCGCCTCGACCAGCCGTACGAGGTCCGCCCTACTCTCGACCGCATGGGCGACGAGAACCTGTGGCTGGAGGACGTGCTCGGTGACGAGGCGCTGGACTGGGTGCGTGAGCGCAACGCGGTGACCGCGGAGACGCTGGCGGCGGGCGAGGACTTCGCCGAGACCGAGCGGCTGATCCGCGAGGTGCTCGACTCCGACGCGAAGATCCCGCCGATCGCGAAGGCCGGCGACTGGTTCTACAACGTCTGGCGCGACGCGACTCACGTCCGTGGGCTCTGGCGCCGGACGACGCTCGACTCGTACCGCACCGACGAACCGGACTGGGACGTCATCCTCGACGTCGACGCGCTCGCCGAGGCCGAGGACGAGAACTGGGTCTGGCACGGCGCGAAGATCCTCCGCACGGGCCCGCTCGCGTTCACCCGCGCCCTGGTGTCGCTGTCGCGCGGCGGCTCCGACGCGGACGTGACGCGCGAGTTCGACCTGACCACCCGCACGTTCCTCGAGGACGGCTTCGTCCGCCCGGAGGCCAAGGGCGACGTGAGCTGGATCGACGCGGACACCGTCTTCGTCGCCACCGAGACCGGTGAGCGCTCGACCACGGAGTCCGGCTATCCCCGGATCGCTCGGCGGTGGCGTCGCGGCGAGACCCTGGAGGACGCGGAGGTCGTCTTCGAGGGGGCGTACGAAGACCTGTCCGTGGGTGCGTTCCACGACCGTACGCCGGGGTTCGAGCGCGACTGGGTGGTGCGGGCGACGTCGTTCTACACCTCGGAGCGCTACCTGCTGACGGAGGCCGAGGGAGACGGCGCGGACGGCGTCGCGCTCACGAAGCTCGACGTCCCCGACTCGGCGGAGACCAGCGTCAAGCGCGACCAGATGCTCGTCGAGCTGCGCGACGACTGGACCGTCGACGGCACCACGTACCCGGCCGGCGCCCTCCTGGCGATCGGCTTCTCCGCGTTCCTCGACGGCGCACGCGACTTCACGGTGCTGTTCGAGCCGACGCCGTCCAGCGCGCTCGCCGGGTACGCGTTCACCGCGCACCGGCTCGTGCTCGACGTGATGACCGACGTCCGCAGCAGGCTGGAGATCCTGACGCCGCCCGCGACGCCCGGCGGCGAGTGGGACCGGGTCGCGATGCACGGGGCGCCGGAGCTCGGCACGATCCAGGTCGCCCCGGTCGACGCCGACGCGTCCGACTCGGTCTGGATGTACACCACCGACTACCTCACGCCGACGACGCTCTCGCTGGTCGACCTCGGGCCGCGCGGGCTCAACGCCGACCCGGAGCCGCTCAAGGCGATGCCGACGTTCTTCGATGCGGCCGGGCTCGTCACCGAGCAGCACTTCGCCACGTCGGCCGACGGGACCCGGGTGCCGTACTTCGTCGTACGGCCGGCGGACCTCGCGTTCGACGGGACGGCGCCGACGCTGCTGTACGGGTACGGCGGGTTCGAGATCTCGCTGACCCCCGCGTACTCCGGTGGGATGGGGCGGGCGTGGCTCACCCGCGGCGGGGTGTACGTGGTCGCGAACATCCGCGGCGGCGGCGAGTACGGGCCGGGCTGGCACCAGGCGGCCCTGCGGGAGCACAGGATCCGGGCGTACGAGGACTTCGCGGCCGTGGCTCGCGACCTCGCGGACCGGCGGATCACGTCGCCCGCGCACCTCGGGGCGATGGGCGGCTCGAACGGCGGGCTGCTGGCCGGCAACATGCTCACGCAGTTCCCCGACCTGTTCGGCGCGATCGTGATCCAGGTGCCGCTGCTCGACATGCAGCGCTACCACCTGCTGCTCGCGGGCGCGTCCTGGGTGGCGGAGTACGGGGATCCGGAGTCGGCCGACCGGGACTTCCTGGCGACGATCTCGCCGTACCACCTGTTCGACGCGTCGCGCCCGTACCCGCCGGTGCTGTTCACCACATCGACGCGCGACGACCGGGTCCACCCCGGCCACGCGCGCAAGATGGCGGCGCGGATGCTCGCGGCGGGCAAGGACGTCACGTACTACGAGAACATCGAGGGCGGTCACGGCGGCGCCGCGAACAACGCACAGGCGGCGCACATGGCCGCCCTCGCGTACCGTTTCCTCGCGGAACGGCTCGCCTGACGCGGGCCGCGACACCGGAGCAGACGAGCGGCCGGAGGGAGCCCGAGGGTGGACGACCTCCTCGTGAACCTGCTCATCGGCGTCGGCGCGGTGCTCTGCGTCGTCGTGGTGTCGCTGGTGGCGCCGCGGATCGGGGTCGCGGCCCCGCTGCTGCTGGTGCTCCTCGGGGTCGGGATCAGCGTGATCCCCTCCGTACCGCCGATCGAGGTCGACCCGGAGCTGATCCTCGCGGTGGTCCTGCCTCCGCTGCTGTACTCGGCGGCGGTGTCCGTGCCGACGATGGACTTCCGGCGCGACTTCGGCGCCATCAGCGGGCTGTCGGTCGTCCTGGTGCTGCTCAGCTCGATCCTGCTCGGACTGTTCTTCAGCGCGGTCGTGCCCGGCGTCGAGCTCGCCACCGGCATCGCGCTCGGCGCGATCGTCAGCCCGACCGACGCGGTCGCGACCGGCATCGCGCGCCGCCTCGGCGTCGCGCCGCGGGTGCTGACGGTCCTCGAGGGCGAGAGCATGCTGAACGACGGTGCCGCGCTCGTGCTGCTGCGGTCGGCGGTCGCGGCGATCGCCACGACGGTGTCGCTGTGGGGCGTGCTCGGCCAGTTCGTCTGGGCCGTGGTCGCTGCCGTGGTGATCGGGCTGCTCGTGGGCCGCGCCAACCTCATGGTCCGGCGGCGGGTCACGGAGGCGTCGGTCAGCACGGCGATCTCGTTCGTGGCGCCGTTCGTCGCGTACCTGCCCGCGGAGGCGGTCGGCGCATCCGGCCTCGTCGCCGCGGTGGTCGCCGGGCTCGTCACCGGCCAGGGCGCCCCGAAGTACCTGCGCCCGCAGGACCGGCTGTACGAAGAGTCGAACTGGCGCACGATCGAGCTGCTGCTCGAGGGCGGGGTGTTCCTGCTGGTGGGGCTGGAGCTCGACGGAGTGCTGAACGACGTCGAGGAGAACCACGGCAACGTCTGGGGCGGGGTCGGGATCGCCGTGGCCGCCGTCGCTCTCCTGCTCGTCGTCCGGGCGGCGTACGTGCTCCCGCTCGTGCTGTCCGCGCGCCGGCGCCAGCAGCGTGCACCCCGGTTCCGCGAGCGGCTGAACGACGCGGTCGACCTGCTCGAGCACGGCGACGTTCCGCCGGGCCGCCGACGCTGGGGCCCCGGAGGGCGCGCGCCGGACGAGGATCCCGACCGGGCCGCCCGCCGGGACGCGATCTTCCGCAAGCGGGTGCGCCGGGCGTTCGCCGACGTCGACTACGTGCTCGGCGCTCCGCTCGGGTGGCGCGAGGGTGCGGTCCTGGTGTGGGCCGGGCTGCGCGGCGTGGTGACCGTCGCCGCGGTGCAGACGCTTCCCGCGGACACCCCGTCGCGCTCGCTGCTCGTCCTGATCGCCTTCGTCGTCGCGGGTGTCTCGCTGCTCGTGCAGGGCGGGACCATGCCGTGGGTGCTCCGGGCGCTCGGGCTCGTCGACGAGCGTGCGACCGGGAGCGACCCGGATCTCGTGCCGCTGTTCGCCGCGCTGTCGCGGGCCGCGGAACGCGTCCTGGACGGCGACGGACTCACGCGTCCCGACGGCACCCCGTACGACGCGGAGGTCGTACGGCGCGCGCGGGCGGCGTACCTGCGGGAGCAGGCGGAGGACGAGCAGGAGGCGCTGGAGCGCAAACGGACCGTCACCCAGTACCGCGAGCTACGGTTGCGGGTGATCGAGGCGCAGCGGGAGGCGCTGCTCACGGCACGATCGGTCGGGATGTTCAGCTCGGCGGCCCTGGCGACGGCGCTGGCGATGCTGGATGCTGAGCAGATCGACGTCGAGATGCGGGTCGGGCCGAAGCGGACCGAGTGACCTCGGCACGGTCAGGGGGTTTGCGGATGGAGTCGACCGAGCGGCGCGGGCGGGCGCGTACGGCCATCCTGACGGTCGACGACGACCCGGCGGTCTCCCGCGCGATCGCGCGGGACCTGCGGCGCCGGTACGGGAGCGAGTACCGCATCGTGCGGGCGGAGTCCGGCGAGCAGGCGCTGGAGGCGCTGCGCGAGCTGCGGCTGCGCGGCGACGAGGTGGCGGTGCTGCTCGCCGACCAACGGATGCCGCGGATGTCGGGGGTCGAGTTCCTCGAGGCCGCGATGGACCTCTACCCGGCGGCGCGGCGCCTGCTCGTCACGGCGTACGCCGACACGAGCGTCGCGATCGACGCGATCAACCTCGTCGATCTGGACCACTACCTGCTCAAGCCGTGGGACCCGCCGGAGGAGAAGCTCTACCCGGTGATCGACGAACAGCTCGCGACGTGGGCGCGGACCGACCGGCGCCCGGTCGCGGAGACCAAGCTGATCGGGCACCGCTGGTCGGCCCGCTCGTCGGAGGTACGGGAGTTCCTGGCGCGCAACCAGGTGCCGTACCGCTGGTTCGCCTCCGACTCCGAGAAGGGCCGCAGCCTGCTCGCGGCCGCGGAGACCACCGGGGACGACCTGCCGGTCGTCGTGTCGCCGGAGGGGACGGTGCTGGTGGCGCCGAGCGACACCGAGCTCGCCGAGCGGGTCGGCCTGGTGACGCGTCCGAGCGAGGACTTCTACGACCTGGTCGTGGTCGGCGGTGGGCCGGCGGGGCTGAGCGCCGCACTGTACGGCGCGTCGGAAGGCCTGCGTACGGTCCTGGTCGAGCGCACCGCGACGGGCGGGCAGGCGGGACAGAGCTCGAGGATCGAGAACTACCTGGGCTTCCCCGACGGGGTCTCCGGCGCCCAGCTCGCGGACCGCGCCCGCCGGCAGGCGCTGCGGTTCGGCGCGGAGCTGGTGACGGCACGCGAAGCGGTGGGACTGGAGGTGAACGGGCCGGCGCGGACGTTGCGGTTCGCCGACGGGTCGAGCCTCGCCACGCAGACCGTGATCCTCGCGGGCGGCGTCTCGTACCGCCGCCTCGACGGACCGGGCCTCGATGCGTTGGCGGGCCGCGGCCTCTACTACGGCTCCGCCCTGACCAACGTCCACGCGTGCGCGGACGAGGACGTCTACGTGGTGGGGGGAGCGAACTCCGCGGGTCAGGCGGCGATCGCCCTGGCCCGGGAGGCGAGCCGGGTCACGATCCTGGTCCGGGGGCCGTCGCTGTCGCAGTCGATGTCGTCGTACCTGATCGAGCAGGTCGAGGCCCACCCGCGGATCCGCGTCCTGACCTCCACCGAGGTCGCCGAGGCGTGCGGGGACGGTCACCTGGAGGAGCTGGTGCTGCGCGACACGAAGACGGGCGAGACCCGCTCGGCGCCGTGCGGGTGGGCGTTCGTGTTCATCGGGGCGGTGCCCGGGACGCAGTGGCTCGACGGGGTCGTGCAGCGTGACGCGTACGGGTTCGTGCCGACCGGACCGGACCTGGAGCTCGACGGCCGGCGGCCCGCGGGATGGGATCGGGACCGGGCGCCGTTCCACCTGGAGAGCAGCGTTCCCGGGGTGTTCGCTGCCGGTGACGTCAGGGCGGAGTCCGCGAAGCGGGTGGCGTCTGCCGTCGGGGAGGGGGCGATGGCCGTGATGCTGGTGCACCGCTACCTGGAAGGTCTGTGAGGGAACGGGAGGGGCTGTGAGCACACCGGAGCGACTGCCGTGCGACATCGACGAGCTGCGTCGGATGTTCCTGTTCGAGAAGCTCGACGACGACCAGCTGGTCTGGCTGTGCGAGCACGGGCACGTGGAGCGCGCGGACCTCGGCTGGCTGATCCGCGAGGGCGACGACGCGACCTGCTTCTACGTGCTGCTCGAGGGCGAGATCGCCCTCTACCGCGCGGTCGGCGGCGACGACGTCGAGGTCTCGCGCACCGACCAGCCGGGCGTCTACACCGGCGCCTGGTCGGCCTACCTCGGCGACCGCGTCCCCCAGACGTACGGCGGGTCGACCCGGGTGCTGACCCCGTCGCGGTTCTTCGTGCTGTCCGCGGACGACTTCGCGACGCTGATGCGCGACTGGTTCCCGATGGCGGTGCACCTGCTGGAAGGGCTGTTCTTCGGGCAGCGCAACACCCAGGCCGCGGTCGGGCAGCGCGAGCGCCTGCTCGCCCTCGGGTCGTTGTCGGCGGGGCTGACCCACGAGCTGAACAACCCGGCGGCCGCGGCCGTACGCGCGACCGCGTCGTTGCGTGAACGGGTCTCGGCGATGCGGCACAAGCTGGCGCTGATCGCCGAGGGCCCGTACGACCGGGAGACGCTGGGCACGCTGATCCTGCTCCAGGACGAGGCGCTGAAGCGGCGTTCCGAGGCGATCGAGGCGGATGCGCTGGGCGTGCTGGAGTCCTCCGACCTCGAGGACCGCGTGACGGACTGGCTCGACGACCACGGGGTGGAGCAGGGCTGGGAGGTGGCTCCGCTGCTGGTCGCAGGCGGTCTCGACGAGGGGTGGCTCGACAAGGTCGCGAAGAAGGTGACGCCGGACGTGGTCCCGGGTGCGGTCCGGTGGCTCGCGTACACCCTCGAGACCGAGCAGCTGATGAGCGAGATCGAGGACGCGACCGCGCGGGTCTCGACGCTGGTCGACGCCGCCAAGCAGTACTCCCAGCTCGACCGGGCCCCGTTCGCCCCGACCGATGTGCACGAGCTGCTCGACGCGACGCTGGTGATGCTGCAGAAGAAGACCGGGGAGGTCCGGGTCGTCAAGGCGTACGACCGGTCGATCGCGCCCGTGCCGATGTACGCGGCCGAGATGAACCAGGTGTGGACCAACCTGATCGTGAACGCCCTCCAGGCGATGCACGGGCAGGGGACCCTGACCCTGACCACGCGGCGCGTCGAGGACTGGGCCGAGGTGGAGGTCGCCGACACCGGCCCGGGGATCGACCCGGGGATCAGGGACCGGATCTTCGAGCCGTTCTTCACCACGAAGGCCGTCGGTGAGGGAACGGGCCTCGGCCTCGACATCTCCTGGCGGATCGTCGTCCGCAAGCACCACGGCGACCTGCAGGTGACGTCGGAGCCGGGAGACACGCGGTTCACGGTCCGGCTGCCGTACGACCCGCCGCCGGTCCCCGGCGCGGAGGGCTGAGCACTCGCCTCGTCTCGCCGCGCGCCGCTGCCGACTCTCAGCCGACCGAGTGCAGGCAGAGCACGTTGCCCTCGGAGTCCTTGAACCAGGCCGCGGCCTCGTTCCCCTGCCGCGCGATGTGGCCGGTGGTCGTGATCTCCGGGGTGTCGTAGTCCTCGAACACGATGCCGCCCGACTCCAGGTCCTGCACCTCCTTCTCCAGGTCGGGCACCTCGAAGCTGAGCATGGTCCGCCCGCTGGGCGCGCCGTCGGCGTCCGGGAGCAGCGCGATCATGTGACCGCCCGCGGTCGCGAACGCGTACCCGCCGTCGGGCGTCTCGCCGGAGGGAGCGAGGCCGAGCCGGGCCTGGTAGTAGAAGTCCTTCGCCCGTGCGACGTCGCGGACCGGGATCATCTGGGTGGTGACGGAGTTGGTGAGCATCGCGACCTCCTGGTGACGCGCTGATGCTGGGCGTCGCCGGCGCACACCGCGACCGGGCGCCTCACTGCTCAGCATGCGCCGGGCCCGCAGGCGCGTCCAGGTCGTTGCTCCCGCAGGCGGCGTCCAGCGGCCGGGACGAGCAGCCGAGGGGCGAGATGGCGCCCGTTAGACTGGACGAGGCGCTCTTCGCGTCCCCTGACCCCAGCAACACACCACCCAGCAACTCGAGGACCGTTTCCGTGGGCATTGTCGTGCAGAAGTACGGCGGCTCGTCCGTGTCCGACGCCGCCAGCATCAAGCGCGTCGCGCAGCGGATCGTCGCCACCAAGAAGGCAGGCCACGACGTGGTGGTCGTCGTCTCGGCGATGGGCGACACGACGGACGAGCTCCTGGACCTCGCCCACGAGGTCTCGCCGCTGCCCGACGGGCGCGAGATGGACATGCTGCTGACGGCCGGCGAGCGGATCTCGATGGCGCTGCTCGCGATGGCGATCGGCAACCTCGGCCAGCAGGCACAGTCCTTCACGGGCTCGCAGGCCGGCGTGATCACGGACTCCGTCCACGGCAAGGCGAAGATCATCGACGTCACTCCGGGCCGGATCCGCAAGGCCGTCGGTGAGGGCGCGGTCGCCATCGTCGCCGGGTTCCAGGGCGTCTCGCAGGACAGCAAGGACATCACGACGCTGGGGCGCGGCGGCTCGGACACGACCGCCGTCGCACTCGCCGCGGCCCTGGACGCCGAGGTCTGCGAGATCTACACCGATGTCGACGGGATCTTCACCGCCGATCCGCGGATCGTCCCGAACGCCCGCCGGATCCCGCTGCTGTCGTACGAGGAGACCCTCGAGATGGCCGCGAACGGCGCCAAGATCCTCCACCTGCGGTGCGTCGAGTACGCGCGCCGCAACCTGATGCCGATCCACGTCCGCTCCTCGTTCTCCACCAAGGAGGGCACCTGGGTGCTGAGCACCGAGCGGATCGCCGAGCGTCTGGCCGATGAAGTCCCGACCGAGCAGGAGGCCTCCGTGATGGAGCAAGCGATCATCTCCGGTGTCGCGCACGACCGGAGCGAGTCCAAGATCACCGTGGTCGGCGTTCCCGACAAGGTCGGGGAGGCCGCGCGGATCTTCGAGGTTCTCGCCGAAGCCCAGATCAACATCGACATGATCGTCCAGAACGTCTCCGCCGCGGCGACGGGCCTGACCGACATCTCGTTCACGCTGCCCCGCGCAGACGGCCAGACGGCGATGACCGCGCTGGCCCGGCTGAAGGACGAGGTCGGCTACGCGCAGCTGCAGTACGACGACGGTGTCGGCAAGGTGTCGCTGATCGGCGCCGGGATGCGTACGAACCCGGGCATCTCCGCACGGTTCTTCAAGTCGATCGCCGACGCGGGCGTCAACATCGAGATGATCTCGACCTCGGAGATCCGAATCTCGGTTGTCGTCAACGAGGCACAGATCGATGATGCAGTGAGTGCCGCGCACGCGGCGTTCGACCTGGAGGCCGACGAGGTCGAAGCCGTCGTGTACGGCGGCACCGGCCGCTGACCACGCTGGTCGAGGCGCAGGCCGACACCCCCTGCTGGTCGATCGAGACCCCACCACCCAAGGAGCACACCATGAGCAACGGTCTGAGGATCGGCGTCGTCGGCGCCACGGGTCAGGTCGGCGCCGTGATGCGCACGCTGCTGGCCGAGCGCGACTTCCCGATCGCTGACCTCCGGTTCTTCGCATCCGAGCGCTCGGCAGGCCGTACGCTCCCGTTCGGTGGGACGGACGTCGTGATCGAGGACGCGGCCACCGCGGACCCGAGCGGGCTCGACGTCGCGCTGTTCTCGGCCGGGGCGACGATGTCGCGCGTGCAGGCGCCGCGCTTCGCCGAGGCCGGCGTCACCGTGATCGACAACTCCTCGGCCTGGCGCAAGGACCCGGAGGTCCCCCTCGTCGTCTCCGAGGTCAACCCCGGCGACGTCGAGCGGGCCGTCAAGGGGATCATCGCGAACCCGAACTGCACGACGATGGCCGCGATGCCGGTGCTAAAGCCCCTGCACGACGAGGCCGGCCTGGTCCGGATCGTCGCCAGCACCTACCAGGCCGTCTCGGGATCCGGGCTCGCCGGCGTCGAGGAGCTCGCGACCCAGCTCGAGAAGGGCGTCGGTCAGGCCCGCTCCCTCACCCACGACGGGTCGGCGGTCGACCTCGGCACCCCGGACAAGTACGTAGCGCCGATCGCGTTCAACGTGCTCCCGATGGCCGGCTCCGTCGTCGACGACGGCACCGAGGAGACCGACGAGGAGCAGAAGCTCCGCAACGAGTCGCGCAAGATCCTCGGGCTCCCCGAGCTGCGCGTCTCCGGGACGTGCGTCCGGGTTCCGGTGTTCACCGGTCACTCGCTGTCCCTCAACGTCGAGTTCGCCGATGCGATCACGCCGGACCGGGCTCGCGAGATCCTGGCGAGCGCGCCCGGCGTCGCTCTGGCCGACGTGCCGACGCCCCTCCAGGCGGCGGGGTCGGATCCGAGCCTCGTGGGTCGCATCCGCCAGGACAGCAGCGTGGACGGCAACCGCGGGCTCGTGCTGTTCGTCAGCGGCGACAACCTCCGCAAGGGCGCCGCTCTCAACACCATCCAGATCGCCGAGCTGATCGCCGCACGCTGACGTGGTGGACGGCCGGTCCGCGAGACCCGAGGCTGTGCCACGATCATGGGTGTGAACGACGGCGGTGGCACCCAGGAGCCGTGGGCGCGGTTCGCACGCGACCCGCGAGACGAGTCCGTGTCCGGGCTGCGGCTCACCGACGCCGACCGAGGGGTCCTCGCGGACCTGTTCACCGACGCGTACGCGGACGGTCGCCTGACCCGCGCCGAGCTCGACGAGCGGGCGGAGCAGGGGGCCGAGGTCCGCTCGTACGGCGAGGTGCTGCCGCTGGTCGAGGATCTGCTCCCGACCACGGGTGAGCTGGTGCGGGCGACGCCGACATCGGCCGCACCGTCGGTGACCGACGACGAGGTTCTCGCGTACTACCTGCGCAAGAGACGCGAGTCGTGGATCGAGGCCGTGACGATCACGCTCGTGTGTGTCGGCATCTGGCTCGCGATCAGCTTCTCCGATCTCAGCTTCAACCCGCACTTCCCCTGGCCGCTGATCGTCGCCGTGGTGACGTTCGCTGATGCGATCGACCGCGCCGGCAACCGCGACAAGCACCTCGCGAAGGACCGGAAGAAGCTCGAGCGCAGGCGCCGCAAGGAGATCGAGAGCGGGCAGGTCGGCGAGATCGTCCGGAAGCGGCTCGACGACGAGCTCGGGACCTGACGGTTCGTCCCGCGCGCAACCGCCCGACAGGTCGGGACATCGTCCCCTGGGGCCCGGGACACCGGGACCGGCAACCTTGCTCAGGTCAGAACGACCTGATGCGAAGGGAGACGGGGGATGAAGGACCCGACGACGATGGGAGAGGTGTTCCTGGCGGACCCGCCGGCGGGTGACCGGCGCGACGAGCGGGACCCGGGGAGCGAGCGGGGTGCCGGGCGGCCGAAGGAGGCACCGCGCGCGTGGGCGTTCACCGGCGTCGCCGCGGCGCTCTGCGGACTGTTCACGGT
This sequence comes from Mumia flava, assembly GCF_002797495.1. NCBI lineage: Bacteria > Bacillati > Actinomycetota > Actinomycetes > Propionibacteriales > Nocardioidaceae > Mumia > Mumia flava. Next base: position 1,707,034 of record NZ_PGEZ01000001.1, on the reverse strand, counting down.
GGTGGTCTCGGGAGGCCTGTGGGATCCGGACCTGGACTACTCCGATCCGGTGGCGATCGCCGAGCGGCTCGCGGATGCGCAAGGACAGCTGATCGCGATGCACGTCGCGACGACCGTGGGGATGGTCCTCATGGTCGTCTTCGCCCTCGGGCTCGCCCGGCGGGTCGCGGCGGCGACGCCGAAGGGCAGCCTGATCGGCGGCGTCGCGGCGTCGGGCCTCGGCCTGGTCGCGGTCGCGAGCCTCCTGGGCTCCGGGCTCGACACCGAGTTCCTGTTCGCCACGGAAGCGATCGAGAGCGACGTCCCGGAGGTGATCGCGTTCTACAACCACTGGATCGCGACCATCCCGTGGCTGTGGATCGGAGCCGGGCTCGCCGGGGTCGCGCTCGCCGTCGCCGGGCGGCGCCACGGCGCCGTCCCACGCTGGATCGGGATCACCGGCGCGGTGCTCGGTGGTCTCACGCTGGTGGCGGGGATCTCCCCGCTGCAGTACATGGCGGGGTTCAGCGGACCGGTCTGGCTCCTCGTGACAGCGATCGGGTTCGCTGTCGGAGACCGCGCGTTCCGGAAGGGGACCCGGACCGCCGGGACCGGACGCGCCGACGCAGCCGCGGGGGCGGCTGCGTGAGCGAGGCGCCGCGACGACGGCCGGGCGACCGGACGACGACCGACGGGACTGCGTACGAACACGCGGTGGGGGGCCCGGAGGTGTCGTATGGTCTGTCCATCATGACCGACGTCGCGGCGCCCGCCGCCACGGGCCGCGAGCGTTCGGGCACGGGGGTCTCGAGCACCGGCGGTTCGCCACACGTGGCGACGGTCGTGGTCGCGATCTCGTGGGCCCTCGCGCTCGCGGCCTGCGTGGCCTTCGCGTTCTCCGCCCCCTCGCTGGGGCCGGAGACGCTCTTCCTGTTCGTCGACGTGACGGTCGCCGTGGTGTACGGGACGGTCGCCTCGGTGATCCTCGCGCGTCGCCGGCACGTCGTCGCGTACCTGCTCGCGATCGCCGCGATCGGTGGCGGCCTGTCGGCGTTCGGAGGGGCGTACGGTGGCCTCGTCGCGTCGCGCGGCTGGCCCGAGCAGCCGTGGCTGGTGTCCATGTTCGGCTGGGCCTGGGTGCCCGGCACGCTGGCCCTGTTCCTCGTGGTGCCGTGGTTGATGCGAGAGCGCCTCCCGCGCGGCTGGGATCTGGCGGGCCTCGCGGTCGGCGTCACGTGCACCGTGGTGATGACGGTCCAGCGGGTCGCGTTCCCGATGACCGACACCAGGATCTCGATCGTCGCGGTCGTCGTGGTCGGTCTGCTCACCGCGCTCGCCGTCGCCGTACGGGCGGCGGGAGGGCCGGCCGACGAGCGGGTCGGCCTGGGCTGGCTCGCACTCGGCGTCGCCGTCATGGCGCTCTCCTTCGTCCCGCTGGTCTGGTTCGTGGTGCCGTTCTGGGTCACGGCGGTGCTGCACCTGGTCTGCCAGGCGCTGTTCTCCGGGGCCCTGCTCGTCGTGATCCTGCGCCAGCAGCTCTGGGACATCGGGCTCGCCGTGAGCCGGTCCCTGGTGGCGGGACTGCTCGCCCTGTTGCTCTCCGGGACGTACGTGCTCGCGGTCGTCGCTGCCCAGGCGGCGCTGGACGAGGCCGTCGCCCAGGTGGTCGCGGCCGTCGTCGTGGTCGTCGCCGCCTACCCTCTGCGGGGGTGGGCCGGTCGTCGGGTCGCCGCCCTGGTCTACGGGGACGCGTGGGAGCCGCACCGTGCCGCCAGCCGGATCGGCGCCGGGTTCGTCACCGACGACGGGCGCGACCTGCTCGCGGTGCTGGCGGAGCGGCTCGCGGAGTCGCTGCGGCTGCAGTCCGTCGAGATCCGCGCCGACGGTGCGACCCTCGCGTCGTACGGGAGCCCGTCCTCCGACGTGCTCGAGCTCCCGGTCGTCCATCGTGGCGCGACGATCGGCGCGATGCGGGTGACGGCGCCTCCGGGCGAGTGGCTCGGGTCCCGAGGCGTCGCGGCGATCGAGCAGCTCGGCGGTCTCGTCGCTGCCGGCCTCGCCCTCACCCTCGCGCTCGCCGAGGCGGACGCCACCCGCGAACGACTGACCACGGCCCGGCTGCAGGAGCGACGTGTGATCCGACGCGAGCTGCACGACGGCCTCGGGCCGTGGCTCGCGGGCCTGCGGCTCGGGATGCAGGGCGTGCGCAACACCGTGCGGACCGACGCCGACCTCGCCGACACCCTGCTCGACGGCCTCCTGGACGAGCTCGACCAGCGGATCGCCGACGTCCGCGAGCTGTCCCACAGCCTGTTGCCGCCTGCGATCGAGCAGCTCGGTCTGGGGCCCGCGCTCGAGGAGCTCGTCGCCCGCTGGGACACCGCCGACGTGCGGGTCGACCTCGTGTGCGGTCCGCTGCCACCGCTCGCGCCACCCGTCGCGGCCGCGGCGTACGCGATCGCCAGCGAGTCCGTGACGAACGTGGCGAAGCACAGCGGCACCGGTGCCTGCACCCTCGACGTGCGGATCGGCGACGGCGACCTCCTCGTGACCTGTGTCGACGGCGGACGTGGCTTCGAGCCGCAGGTCCGCCACGGGGTCGGGCTGGGATCGATGCGCGAACGTGCCGCGGAGCTCGGCGGCTCCGTGGAGATCCGCTCGAACGGGAGCGGCACCCGGGTCGACGCGCGCATCCCGACGACCACGGCCCCGCCGCAGGCGGACCGACCCGTCGCCGAGGTCCCGGCGTGACCGGGGGCCACGGAACCGCCGCGCCCGGCGACGAACCTCCTACGTCGGTGCCCGACGGCGCTCCCGACGGCCGCATCCGCGTCGCCGTCGTCGACGACCACCCGGTCTTCCGCCTCGGGATCGCCGGCCTGCTGGCCTCGTTGGACGGGATCGAGCTCGTCGCCCAGGCCGACGGCCCCGACCAGGCCCGGCAGGCCGTGGACTCCGGGGTGGACGTCGTGCTGATGGACCTCGACCTGGCCGGCGAGTCCGGGATCGTCCTCACCCGCGAGCTCCTCGGCCGTGACCCCGACCTGCGGGTGCTCGTGGTCACGATGAGCGAGGACGACGTCTCCGTCCTCGCCGCGATCCGCGCGGGCGCCCGTGGGTACCTGCTGAAGTCGGCGCCGCCCGAACGCGTCGAGCACGCCATCCGCGCGGTCGCGAGCGGCGAGCTGATCCTCGGTTCGGGTGTCGCCGAGCGTGCGCTGTCGTACGTGTCGTCCCCTGGTCCGTCGACCACCGGGCTCCGGGCGACCGCAGGGTTGACCGACCGCGAGGCGGAGGTCCTGGCCCTGGTCGCGCGCGGCCTCGACAACGCCGCGATCGCCCGCGCCCTCGTGCTCAGCGACAAGACGGTGCGCAACCACGTCTCGAACGTGATCACCAAGCTCGGCGTACGCGACCGTGCCGCGGCGGTCGCAGCAGCACGCGACGCCGGGATCGTCGCGAGCTGACCGACGGCCTCAGCCGGCGACGAGCGGCGTACGCGACAGCAGGTCGAGCGCCCGCTGCGGTCGGTCGGTGATGATGCCCTCCACCCCGGCGTCGGCGGCGCGGCGGATGGCGTGGCGGGTGTTCGCGGTCCACACGTAGGTCTGGAGCCCGGCGAGCTGCGCCCTCCGTACGTACGCCGACCCGACGGACGCGTGCCAGGGGTTGACGGCGCTCGCCCACGCCGACAGCGCGGGCTGGCGGGGGGCGTTCATCGTGAGGAGACCCAGGGGCAGGTCGGTACGGCGCCGTCCGAAGGCGCGCAGCGCACCTTCGTCGAAGCTCTGCACCGTGACGTCCACGTCATCGGCGCGGCTGTCGAGCACGTCGGCGACGGCGTCGACCAGCCCGGGCTGCGATGACGGGTGCTTGATCTCGAGGAGCAGGCCGACGCCGGTCCCGGCGAGGGTCGCGAGCGCCTCGGCGAGCGTCGGGACGCCGCAGCCGGCGTGGGCGGCACCGCGCCACGACCCGGCGTCGAGTCGGCGCACCTCGTCCAGCGTGAGGTCGGAGACCGGGCAGGCGGTACGGCCGGGGTCGTGCGCGGCCATGTCGGTCGTCCGGGCGAGGTTCTCGTCGTGGAACAGCACCGGGACGCCGTCGCGGGTTCGCTGGACGTCGATCTCGACGGCGTCCGCTCCGACATGGACGGCCGCGCGGATCGCGGCGAGGGTGTTCTCCGGCGCGATGTCGCTGGCGCCGCGGTGGGCCACCACGCGCGGGCGTCGCATCGTGAGGATTCCGCTCATGCTTCGAGCGTGACCAGGGTCGGTGATCGGCCGGCCAGGGAAGGAAGGCCACCAGGAGGACCGTGGGTGAACGTTCGGTGACGGGATCGCCCGGCCGGTCGGCGGACTCCGACCTGCGGGTGGCCGACGTGTGCGAACATATGTTCGATGAAGGGGCGCGCGACGATCCTGCACGCTGACCTCGACTCGTTCTTCGCATCCGTCGAGCAGCGCGACGACCCGAGCCTGCGCGGGCGTCCGGTCCTCGTCGGCGGTGGTGTCGTCGTCGCGGCGAGCTACGAGGCGAAGGCGCACGGGATCCGCACCCCGATGAATCATCGCCGTGCGCTCGAGATCTGCCCGGGCGCCCTCACGGTCCGGCCGCGGATGGAGGCGTACTCCGAGGCGAGCAGAGCCGTCTTCGACGTCTTCCGTGACACGACACCCCTCGTCGATCCGGTCTCGATCGACGAGGCGTTCCTCGAGGTCGGCGGTCTGGCCCGGCTCGTCGGCGAGCCGGCGGCGATCGCGGCCACGCTGCGGGCACGCGTGCGGGCGGAGGTCGGGCTGCCGATCACGGTCGGCGTTGCGCGGACGAAGTTCCTGGCCAAGGTCGCGAGCGCCCACGCGAAGCCCGACGGGCTGCTGGTCGTGCCTCCGGACTCCGAGGACGCGTTCCTGCATCCGCTGCCGGTCGAGCGCATGTGGGGTGTGGGCCCGGCGACGGCCGAGCGGCTCCACCAGCGCGGCATCACGACGATCGGGGACCTGGCGCGGGTCCCTCCGCGCGCCGTCGCCGCCTACCTCGGCCGCCACAGCGCCTACCACCTGCACGCCCTCGCGACCGGGCAGGACCCGCGCCCGGTCGAGGTCGGTCGGCGTCGCCGGTCGATGGGCGCCCAGCGCGCACTCGGTCGGGGACCCCACGCACCGGAACGGATCGACTCCGCGCTCGCCGGCCTGGTCGACCGGGTGGCTCGCCGGATGCGACGATCCGGGCGCCGCGGACGGACGGTCACGCTCCGCCTGCGCTTCGACGACTTCAGCCGCGCCACCCGGTCGCACACGCTCGGGCGTCCGACGGACCGTACGGCGGCGCTCCTGTCGACCGCCCGCGCTCTGCTCGCCGCCGCGCAGCCGCTGATCGATGCGCGCGGCTGCACCCTGGTCGGCGTCGCCGTCACGGGTTTCGAGGGCGGGGACGCGATCCAGCTCGAGCTGCCGTTCGCCGGACCCGACCAGGCGGCGCTGGACCTCGCGCTGGACGACGTCCGTGAGCGCTTCGGCAGCGCCGCGGTCCAGCGTGGCACGCTCGTCGGGCGCGACCCCGGGCTCGTCATGCCGACGCTGCCCGACTGACCTACGCGTCCGCCCGCCCGCCCCGTCCGCCCGCTCCGATCGTCCCGCGCCGGTCCCGGCTCGCCCGGGTCACTCCCGCTCGCGCAGTGCGGCGAACGCCTCGAGCGAGTCCGGGTTCTGCAGCGCGCCGCGCGACGCCGCCTCGTCCACCTCGGCGCCACGCAGGATCTTCTTCACCGGCACCTCGAGCTTCTTGCCCGACAGCGTCCGCGGAACGGCGGGCACGACGTGCAGCTCGTCGGGCACGTGCCGTGGCGACAGGTTCGTCCGCAGTGCGCCGGCGATCGTCGTACGGAGCTGGTCGTCCGCCTCGACCCCCTCCGCCGGCACGACGAAGAGCAGCAGCCGCCCGGGCCCGCCGTCGGGGTCCTCCAGGTGCACGACGAGACTGTCCGCGACCTCGTCCAGCGACTCGACCACGGCGTAGAACTCCGCCGTCCCGAGCCGGACCCCGCCGCGGTTGAGGGTCGCGTCGCTGCGTCCCGAGATCACGCACGACCCGTCCGGGTGGATCGTGATCCAGTCGCCGTGGCGCCACACGCCGGGATACTGCTCGAAGTAGGCCGCGTGGTAGCGCGACCGGTCGTCGTCACCCCAGAACCCGACCGGCATCGACGGCATCGGCGCCGTGATCACCAGCTCGCCGAGCTCGTCGAGGACCCGACGTCCGTCCGGGTCGTACGCCTCGACGGCCGCGCCCAGCGCAGGACCGGAGATCTCGCCGGCGTAGACGGGCAGGAGCGGGTTGGTCCCCACGAACGCCGCGCAGACGTCGGTCCCTCCGGACAGCGACCCGAGCTGCACCGACGCGCCGACCGTGGCGTAGACCCAGCGGAACCCGTCCGGCGACAGCGGCGCACCGGTCGACCCGACGCCCCGCAGCGCCGAGAGGTCGGCGATGTCCGAGGGCACCAGGCCGTCCTTCGTGCACTGCAGCAGGAACGGTGCGCTCGTCCCGAAGTAGGTGATGCCGAGCTCGCCGGCGAGGCGCCACAGCGTCGTCGTGTCCGGGTGCGCGAGGTTGCCGTCGAACATCACGACGGTCGATCCGACGAGCAGCCCGGACACGAGCAGGTTCCACATCATCCAGCCCGTGGTCGAGAACCAGAAGAACGTGTCGGTCGGGCCCAGATCCAGCTCCAGCGCCAGCGACTTGGCGTGCTCGAGCGTGATCCCGCCGTGCCCGTGCACGATCGGCTTGGGCAGCCCGGTCGTCCCCGACGAGAACAGCAGGTACAGCGGATGGTCGAACGGCACGCGCTCGTAGGTCAGCTCACCCGGCTCCGCGACCAGGTCGTCCCATCCCAGCTCCGGCCGGGCACCCCCGCCGGTCGAGCCCCGTCGAGACCCCAGGTAGTCCACCCAGACCGTCGCCCGCAGGGTCGGCAGCGCCTCCCGGATCGCCGCGACCTCGGCGCGGCGGTCGACGTCCTTGGCTCCGTACCGGTACCCGTCGACGGCGACCAGGACCACGGGATCGACCTGCTTCCAGCGGTCGATCACGCTCCGCGTCCCGAACTCCGGCGCGCACGAGGAGAACACCGCCCCGAGGCTCGCGGTGGCGAGCAGCGCGACCAGCGTCTCCGGGATGTTCGGGGCGTACGCGACCACCCGGTCGCCGCGTCCGACGCCGAGCCGCAGCAGACCCGCACGGGCCCGCGCGACGGCGTCGCGCAGCTCGGCGGCGGTGTACGCGACCCGCTCGCGCGTCTGCGACTCCGACACCACGACCACGTCGTCGTCGGCCCGCCCGGGCATCCGCAGCATGGCCTCCGCGTAGTTCAGCCGCACGCCCGGGAACCACGTCCGATCGGGAACCTGCGGCGCCCCGGGCCCGACCGGCTCGAGCGCGACGCGCGGCGCGCCGTCCTCCGCGGACGCGGGCACGTCCCCGGGCAGACCGAGGTGCGCCCAGATGCTCCGCCAGAACGCGTCGGCCTCGGTGACGGACCAGCGGTGCAGCTCGCGGACGTCGTCGAACCGCGGCCCACCACGGTCCTCGAGCCAGTCCAGGTAGTGCCCGATGCGCGTCCGCGAGCGGGCGTCGGGCCGTGGCGTCCAGAGGACCTCGTGCGGGACCTCGGCAGGCGAAGAGGTCGTCATGCCGCCACTGTAGGACGGGCAGATCGAGGACGGGCGGCGTCGCCCCGAGACAGCACGAGGCCCCCGGACCGTGGTGGTCCGGGGGCCTCGTCCCCCTCGCGGGGAGAGCGTCGGGGTGACAGGATTTGAACCTGCGGCCTCGTCGTCCCGAACGACGCGCGCTACCAAGCTGCGCCACACCCCGTGGCTCCACACTCGCGTGCGGCGGAACCGTGCCGAGAGGATGTCTCGCTCAGTTCCTCGGAGAGTCTACCGGACGCAGTTCGAGGACCGTCGCCTCGGGTCGGCACGCGAACCGCACCGGCGCGTACGGGGAGGTCCCGCACCCCGCGGAGACGTGCATCCAGGAGGGCTCGTGGCCCGCTGTCCGGTGCGTCGAGAGTCCCCGCGCGCGGCCCCGGTCGAGGTCGCAGTTCGTCACGAGCGCACCGACCCCGGGGACCCGCAGCTGTCCCCCGTGGGTGTGGCCGGCGAGCACGAGCGGGAATCCGCGGACGTTGAAGGCGTCCAGGACCCGCAGGTACGGGGCGTGTGCGACACCGATCCGCAGGTCCGCGTCGTCGTCGGCGTACGCGCCCGGGAGCGAGTCCAGGTCGTCACGCCCGACGTGCGGATCGTCGACGCCGGAGAACGCCAGCGTCGTCCCGGCGACCTCGAGCCGACCGGAGGCGTTGGAGAGGTCCAGCCAGCCTGCGGCCCTGAACTCCGCGCGCATCAGCTCGTACGGGAGGTCCGGCACGCGCTTGCGCATCCCCGACGGGCCGATCAGGTAGCGCGCCGGGTTCTTCGGCGTCGGCGAGTAGTAGTCGTTCGACCCGAACACGAAGACCCCGGGGACGTCGAGCAGGTCCTGGTAGGCGTCCAGCACCGCAGGCAACGCACGCAGGTGGGCGAGGTTGTCGCCGGTGGACACGACGAGGTCCGGGTCGAAGTCGCTCAGCGAGCGAAGCCAGCGCTGCTTGCGGGTCTGCCCCGGCGTCATGTGCACGTCGGACAGGTGCAGCACCGTGAGCGGCTTCGAGCCCGCCGGCAGGACCGGGACGTCGACCCGTCGCACGACGAAGGCGTTGCGCTCGTACAGCCCGCCGTAGGCGACGGCCGCCACGCCGGCGCCCACCGTCGCGAACGCTGCTGCGGTCCCGATCCGAGCGCGGCGCGAGCCCGTCACCCGAGCTGCCGCCGGACCTCGGCGGCCACGGCGGCCCCGTCGGCGCGGCCCTCCGTTCGGGGCTTCACGAGGCCCATGACCTTGCCCATCGCGCGCATCCCCTCGCCGGCGGCGCCCGACGACGCGACGGCCTCGGTCACGATCGCCTCCAGCTCCTCGGCCGACAGCGGCTCGGGGAGGTACTCGGCGAGGATCGACGCCTCGTCGCGCTCCTTCTCGGCGAGCTCCGGGCGGTTGCCGGAGTCGTACGCCTCGGCCGCCTCGCGGCGCTTCTTGGACTCCGAGGTGATCACGGCCATCACCTCGGAGTCGTCCAGCTCCTTGGCCTGCTTGCCCGCGGTCTCGGCCTTGCTCACCGACGAGAGCACCATCCTCAGCGTCGAGGCACGCAGCGAGTCCCGCCCCTTGATCGCGGAGGTGAGATCGGCGCGCAGACGGTCCTTGAGGTCGCTCATGCGAACATCATCGCGCAGACCGCCAAGACCGGTCACGCGGGATTCGAGCGGCGGAGCAGATCGCCCGTGCGCTTCCACTCAGTCGCGATCGCCGCCGCCACCGCCGCCGCCACCACCGCCGCCGGTCGGTCCGGCGTTCGGTCCGCCGCCGCCGGGGCCGCCACCGTTGCCGCCACCACCGCCGCCGTTGTCGCCGCCGCCGTTACCGCCGCCGTTGCCACCACCGCCGTTGCCGCCACCGCGAGGCCGCTCAGGCTCGGGCTCAGGAGCGTACGGAGTGTCGGACGGAGCCGCACCGAGGCTGCCGGGCGACCTGAACGACTTGTACGGGAGGTCGTCCATGATCCGGCTCATCGTGTCGTACCACATCGGGCCGGCCAGCGACGAGCCGCCGATCGCGCTGAACGAGAGGTACTCGCCGTTGAGGGACTGCCCGGCGAGCGTCTTCCAGTGACCCGACTTGTTCGCGCCGGCGATCATCGAGGCGTTCACGAGGCTCGGGGTGTAGCCCATGTACCAGACGGCCTTGTTGTCCTGCGTCGTCCCGGTCTTGGCCGCGGACGGCTTGTCGAGCGCGAGCGAGGCGCCGAAGCCACCGGCGGACTGGACCTTGGTCAGGATCTGGTTGACGGTGTCGGCGACCGCCTTGCTCATCACCCGGTCGCAGGCGTTGTCGTACTTCTTGAGCGTGTCACCGCGCTTGTCGAGGATCTCGGTGACCGGCCGCGGCTCGCAGTACTTGCCGCGGGCCGGGAACGCGGCGTACGCGGCGGCCATGTCGAGCGGGCTCACGTCGATCACGCCGAGCGTGAACGAGGGGTAGGTGTCGTCCTTGTCGGCGACGGGCAGCCCCAGCTTGATCGCCATCCTGGTGGTGGCGCACAGCCCGGTGAGCCGCTCGAGCTGGGCGAAGTAGGTGTTGACCGACTGCGGGAGCGCGGTGCTCATCGGGAAGCCGCCGGCGCCGGTGGAGTTGCTGACGTTCCACGAGCCGGCACTCTGACCGTCGCACTGGTTGAACCCGGAGAGCGTCATCTCCTGCGGCGAGTTGAAGTACGTGCTCGCCGGGTAGCCCTTCTTCAGTGCCGCCGCGGCCGTGAAGGCCTTGAACGTCGACCCGGCCTGGAACCCGTTCGCGCCGCCGAGCTCCTTGGGGACGGTGTAGTTGATGTACGTCTCGCCCTGCTTGCGCTTGTTGCCCATCGGACGGGACTGCGCGAGCGCGCGGACCTCGCCGGTGCCGGGCTCGACCAGCGCCTGCGCGCCGATCGCGCTGTCGGTCGGCGCGACGCGGTTGCTGACGGCCTTGTCGGCGGCCTTCTGGAACTTCAGGTCGATCGTCGTCTTGATCGTCAGGCCGCCGGCCTCGAGGCGGTACTGGCGCTCGTCGACGGTCTTGCCGAGCGACTCGTCGCGCAGCAGGTAGCGCTGGACGTAGTCGCAGAAGAACGGCGCCTTGCTCGACACGCAGCCGTTGGAGAAGTTCGTGATCTTGAGCCCGAGCGGGCGAGACATCGCCTTCTCGGCGACCTGGCGGGTGATCAGCCCCTGGCTCTGCATCGCCGCGAGCACGACGTTGCGACGGCGCAGGGCGTTCTCCGGGTAGGTCACCGGGTCGTACTCGACCGGGTTCTTCACCAGGCCGGCCAGGGTCGCCGACTGGACGAGGTCGAGGTTCGCGGCCGAGACGGAGAAGTAGTGCTTCGCTGCCGCGCTGATGCCGTACGCGCCGTCGCCGAAGTACGAGATGTTCAGGTAGTTCTGGAGGATCTGGTCCTTCGAGTGCTTCTCCTCGTAGCTCATCGCGTACTTGAGCTCGCGGATCTTGCGGGCCGGCGTCACCTCGGTGGCGGCCTTGAGCTCCTCGGGGTTGTCCGCCTGCTGGATCAGGATGTTCTTGACCAGCTGCTGCGTCAGCGACGAACCGCCCTGCGTGTTGCCCTCGGTCGCGTTGTTGACGAGGGCTCGGACCGTGCCCTTGAAGTCGAGCGCGCCGTGCTCGTAGAAGCGGGAGTCCTCGATCGAGACGATCGCCTGGCGCATCGTCGGCGAGATCTTGCTGAGCGGGACGTCCTGACGGTTCTGGGAGTAGAAGTACGCCAGCAGCGTCCCGTCGGACGCGAGCACCTTCGAGCGCTGCGGGATCGGCGTCTCGCGCAGCTCGAGCGGGAGCTCCTCGAAGCCCCGTGCCATGCTGTTGGAGGTCACGCCGACGAACGCCGCGACCGGGATCGCGAGCCCTGCGACCAGGACGCCCGCGAACAGGCTGAGCCCCAGCATCGTGCCGATCGTACGGATCGTCGCGCGACCGTCTTCAGAACGGTGGGGCCCCAGAATCATGGGCCCCAGGGTACGGGAACGTCGGTATCGCACCAAGAATAGTTCGAACGGGCTATGGCGGACCATCCCAGGTGATCTGGTGCCCGCGCCCGAACCCCGGGAGTCTGGAACAACATCGGCCCCCGTCGATGGGGGCCATCTCGGGGAAGGTGTGGGCCGTGAGCTGGAACGAGGACTGGGCGGGAGCCGCCCTGTGCAAGGAGTCGGCAGACGCGCTGTTCGTCCGCGGGGCGGAGCAGAATCGCGCGAAGCAGGTCTGCCGGGGCTGTCCCGTGCGCAGCGAGTGCCTGGCCGAGGCGCTCGACAACGACATCGAGTGGGGCGTCTGGGGCGGCATGACCGAGCGGGAGCGTCGCGCCCTGCTCCGCCGCCGCCCGAACGTCGTGTCCTGGCGTGCGCTGCTCGAGGCGGCTCAGGAGAGCCGCGTCACCCAGGCGACGCCGGCCGCGAGCGCCGCGGGCTGACCCGGTCGGCGTGACCCAGCCGACCTGACCCACCGGGTCCTCAGCGCGTCGACGCGGCGAGCAGCTCGCCGACGCGTCGCAGTCCGGCCAGGTCGTGCACGTCGGTCGGCAGCGACGGGACCTCAGCCACCCGTACGCGCGGGTGCGCCTGGGTGAACCCGCGCACCGTCCTGCGCTCGCGCGCGCAGATCCTGGCCTGCTCGACGTGGACGTCGAGAAGCGCGGCCACCACGTCGTCGTTCGCGCCCCGCCGCCGGCGCACGATCGCGGGGTCCTCCGGCTCTCTCGCATCGTCGCCACGGCCGTTCGCCTCGGCGTCAGGGGCCGGCTCGGAACCGTTCGTACGGCGGAGTACGCGCGCCGCCGCCAGCGCGTCGTCGGGGTCGAGGTCGGCGCGGGGCGTGGTCATCCGGTTCACGACGAGCCCCGCGAGCGGCATCCGGTCCTGGCTGAGCCGGTCCACGAAGTACGACGCCTCGCGCATCGCGTCGCGCTCCGGCGCCGCGATGACGAGGAACGCCGTCCCGGAGTCCTGGAGCAGCGCGAACGTCGCCTCCGCGCGCGCCCGGAACCCGCCGAACAGCGCGTCGAACGCCGAGACGAACGTCTGTACGTCACGCAGCACCTGAGCCCCGAGCACCTTCCCGAGCGCGGACGTGACCATCCCGAACCCCGCGGAGAAGAGCCGCGCCGGGCCACGCGCCGGCGCCAGCAGGAGTCGCAGCAGGCGTCCGTCCAGCAACGACGCGAGCCGCTCCGGGGCGTCCAGGAAGTCCAGCGCCGAGCGGGACGGCGGCGTGTCGACGACGATCAGGTCCCAGCGCGGGTGCTCGGCGTCGGCGATCGCCTCGGCGTGCAGCTGCCCGAGCTTCTCCATCGCCATGTACTCCTGCGTGCCGGCGAACGAGCTCGACAGCGCCTGGTAGAAGGGGTTCGCCAGGATCTGGGCGGCCTTCTGCGGTGACGCGTGCGCCTCGACGACCTCGTCGAACGTGCGCTTCATGTCGAGCATCATCGCGTCGAGCGATCCGCCGTCGGCGCCGACGCCGTCCACCGGACGCGGGGTGTTGTCGAGCTCGGTCAGGCCGAGCGACTGCGCGAGACGCCGCGCCGGGTCGATCGTGAGCACGCAGACCCGCCGCCCCTGCGAGGCCGCCCGCAGCGCCAGCGCCGCCGACGTCGTCGTCTTGCCGACGCCGCCCGAGCCGCAGCAGACCACGATCTCGAGCCCGGGGTCCGCGAGCAGCGCGTCGACGTCCAGCGGACCGCTCGCGCGACCGCCGGCCGTCCGCACGGTCGACGACGGGGTCACGGCAGGGCCTCCGCGAGCGTCTCGCCCAGCGACAGCAGCTGCGCGAGGTCGATCCCCTCGCTGACCGCCGGCAGCTCGACGACGGGCGCCCCCGCGTCGTCGAGCAACGCCCGCTGCGCGGCCTGGAGCCGCATCCGCTCGATCCGTTCGCGGCCCTCGTCCAGCAGCGCCTGGGCCTGTCCGCCGTCGAGGTCGAGACCGGCGCTCCGCAGCGTCCGGCGTACGCTCGCCGCGGTCAGGCCGCCGTTGCTGATCCGCTCGATCTCGTCGTCGTCGAAGACCGCGGGATGCACCTGGTTCACGATCAGGGTGCCGATCCGCAGCTCGGCCGCGGTCAGCTCGTCCACGGCGTCCAGCGTCTCCTGCACCGGCATCTCCTCCAGCAAGGTGACGAGGTGGACCCGCGTCCGGCGCGAGCGCATCAGCGTCATGATCGAGTCCGCCTGGCGATGGATCGGCCCGACCTTCGCGAGGCCCGCCACCTCCGCGTTGACGTTGAGGAACCGCGCGATCCGCCCCGTCGGCGGAGCGTCCAGCACGACGGCGTCGTAGACCGGGTCGCCGTCGTCGTCGCGCCGGCGCACCGCCTCGTACACCTTGCCGGTGAGCAGCACGTCGCGGACGCCGGGCGCGATCGTGGTCGCGAAGTCGATCACGCCGAAGCGGTCCAGCGCCTTGCCGGCACGCCCGAGGCGGTAGAACATCGCGAGGTACTCGAGCAGCGCCTCCTCCGCGTCGATCGCCAGCGCGTACACGGCGCCGTCGTCGAGCGCCGCGACCTGACGCTCCTCGTACGGAAGGGGCGCGACGTCGAAGATCTGAGCGATGCCCTGGCGTCCCTCCACCTCGCAGAGCAGCACCTTGCACCCCTGTGCGGCCAGGCCGACGGCGAGCGCGGCCGCGACGGTGCTCTTGCCCGTCCCGCCCTTGCCCGTCACGACGTGCATCCGGGTCTGCCCAGCCACGAACCCGAGCGTACGGGGTCGGGATACAGTCGACCCATGACCCAGTGGGAGTACCTGACGGCACCGGTCCTCGTGCACTCGACGAAGGCGATCCTCGACAACTTCGGCCGCGACGGCTGGGAGCTCGTGCAGATCGTGCCCGGGATGAACCCGGAGAACCTCGTCGCGTACTTCAAGCGCCCGATCCAGGACTCGTGATGCCGGCGCCGAGCGAGCGTCTCGCCGGGCTCGGCCTCGAGCTGCCCGACGTCGTCCCGCCGGTCGCCGCCTACCAGCCGGCCGTACGGACGGGCTCGTACGTCTACACCGCGGGCCAGCTGCCGATCCGCGACGGCGACCTGATCACGACCGGCAAGGTCGGGGCGGACGTCACCGTGGAGGAGGCAGCCGCGTGCGCCCGGCAGTGCGCCCTGAACGCTCTCGCGGCCGCCGCGTCGCAGTCCGGCGGGCTGGACCGGATCGCACGGATCGTGAAGGCCGTCGTGTTCGTGGCGAGCACCCCCGACTTCACGGGGCAGCCCGTGGTCGCCAACGGCGCCAGCGAGCTGCTCGGCGAGGTGTTCGACGACGCGGGCCTGCACGCCCGCAGCGCGGTGGGTGTCACCGTGCTGCCGCTCGACGCTCCGGTCGAGGTCGAGCTGGTGGTGGAGGTCGGCTGAGCCTCGAGGCCGGCCGAGCGTCGGTGCCGGTCGATGGGATAGACCTAGGGGCATGACGATGCGCGTCCCCCTGCCCACGTCCCTGCTCGAGCACGTCGGCCGTGACGTCGAGTCCGCCGCGCCCGCGCGCGACGCGGCGACCGTCGTCCTGCTCCGCGACGGGACCGACGGCGTCGAGGCGTACCTCCTGCGTCGGCAGCAGTCGATGCGCTTCGCCGCGGGGATGTACGTGTTTCCCGGAGGCGCGGTCGATCCGCGCGACTCCGACGCCGATCTCGCGTGGGCCGGGCCGGCGCCGGCGATCTGGGCGGAGCGCTTCGGCTGCTCCGAGGAGCTCGCGCGCGCCCTGGTCTGCGCGGCCGTCCGGGAGACGTTCGAGGAGGCGGGCGTGCTCCTCGCGGGCCCCGACGCCGGCTCCGTCGTCGACGACGCGAGCGCCCCCGACTGGCAAGCCGACCGGGCCGCGCTCGAGGCCCACGACATCTCGCTCGCGGAGGTGCTGACCCGGCGCTCGCTCGTCCTGCGGACGGACCTGCTGGCCGCGTGGACCCACTGGATCACGCCGACGTTCGAGCCGCGCCGCTTCGACACGCGGTTCTTCGTGGCGGTGCTTCCCGAGGGCCAACGCGTCGGCACGCTGCCCGGCGAGGCCGACCACGCCTCCTGGATGCCTCTGGGTGCGGCGCTCGCCTCGGTCGACGCCGGTGAGATGGGGATGCTTCCGCCGACCGCCGTGACGTGTCGCGACCTCGCGGGACTGGAGCACGCCGCCGAGGCGCTGACCGCCGCGGCCGACCGTACGATCGCTCCCGTCGTCCCGCGCCTCGTCGTGATCGACGGAAACCCCTACCTGGAGACGGAGCTGCCATGACTCCCCAGACCGCCGTCGCGTCGCACGGGACGCCGTCGCCGTGGGCAACGTTCGTACGCGAGGACAACCCGGGGCTGATGACGCTCGACGGGACCAACACCTGGGTGCTGCGACGGCCGGACGCACCCCCGGGGGCGCTGGCGGTCGTCGTCGACCCCGGCGAGCTCGACGAGGAGCACCTCGGGCGCGTGCTGTCGGTCGCGGCGCCGGTCGGACTCGTCCTGCTCACGCACCACCACCACGACCACACCGAGGGTGCCGAGCGCTTCGCCGAGCTGTCCGGTGCACCGGTGCGCGCTGTCGACCCGGCGCTGTGCCGCGGCGGCGGGGAGACCCTGACCGACGGCGAGACGGTGGAGGTGGACGGAGTCCGGCTCGAGGTGCTGGCCACCCCGGGCCACACCCGCGACTCCGTCTCGTTCCTGCTGCGCGACGACGCGTCCCTGCTGACCGGAGACACCGTCCTCGGACGCGGAACCACCGTGGTCGCCCACCCGGACGGCGCGCTGGGCCCGTACCTCGCCTCGCTGGCCGCGCTCCGCGCCGTGGTCGACACCCTCGGTGGGCCGGTCCGGCTGCTGCCGGGCCACGGACCGGTGCAGCCCGACGCCGGCGCCGTGCTGGACGCGTACGTCACGCACCGCGCCGAGCGTCTCGATCAGGTCCGCGCCGCGCTCGACGACGGCGCCCAGAGCGTGGAGGACGTGGTCAGGATCGTGTACGCCGACGTGGACGAAGCACTCTGGCCGGCGGCGTCGCGCTCCGTGGCCGCGCAGCTCGACTACCTGCGGGGCGACGAGCAGTAGCGCCGCGCAGTCTGCCCAGCCCACTGGGGAGACCCCCACCGGGCGCGGGAAACCATCAGGGCCTGGTGCGCAACTCCCCAGCCAGCTGGGGAGACCCCCACCTGGCGCGGGAAACCATCAGGGCCTGGTGCGCAACTCCCCAGCCAGCTGGGGAGACCCCCACCTGGCGCGGGAAACCATCAGGGCCCAGTGCGCAACTCCCCAGCCAACTGGGGAGACCCCCACCTGGCGCGGGAAACCATCAGGGCCCAGTGCGCAACTCCCCAGCCGGCTGGGCAGACTGTCACCCCCAGCCAACTGGGCAGACCGTCACCCGTCAGCTGCAGGGGCAGGGACAGCCCGTCACCCGCAGGGGCCTGCGGACCGGACGTCCGCGTCGGCGTGGCGGCGCCTCAGCGGGCGCGCTTGGAGAGGCGGTCCGGCTCGATGATGACGACCGAGCGGGGCTCGAGGCGCAGCCAGCCGCGCATGGCGAAGTCGGCGAGCGCCTTGTTCACCGTCTCGCGCGAGGCGCCGACGAGCTGGGCCAGCTCCTCCTGCGTCAGGTCGTGGTGCACGTGGATGCCGTCGTCGGCCTTGCGCCCGAAACGGTTCGAGAGGTCCATGAGCGCCTTCGCGACGCGCCCGGGGACGTCGGAGAACACCAGGTCGGCGACCACGTCGTTGGTCCGGCGCAGCCGCGAGGCGAGCTGGCCGAGCAGCGCGCGGGAGACGTTCGGGTGCTCCTCGAGCCACTTCGTCAGCTCGTCGTGGCCGAGGCTCTCGAGCTCGCACTCGGTGACGGCGGTGGCCGTCGCGGAGCGCGGACCCGGGTCGAACAGCGACAGCTCGCCGAACATCTGGCCGGGCCCGAGGATCGCGAGGAGGTTCTCGCGGCCGTCGGCGGAGCTGCGGCCGAGCTTGATCTTGCCGTCGGTCACGATGTAGAGACGGTCGCCCTCGTCCCCCTCGTGGAACAGCACCTCGCTGCGGCGGAGGTGGCCCGAGGTCATCTTCGAGCCCAGCGACTCCGCGGCCTCGTCGTCCAGCCCCGAGAAGAGCGGCGCCTGGCGCAGTACGTCGTTGTCCACGAGATCTCCTTGTCCCCGACGGAACGGCCGTCGTCCGACGGATGCAGTCATCCGTACGTCAGTGTCCCCCATTGTGTCAAAGGATCGCCAGCATGGCGCCGCTGCGCGTGGCGACCTCGCCGCGATGCTGGACGTCGGCGCTCCTGCGTAGGCTGGCAACGTGCCGAAGCCCGCCCCCGCCGCGCGCCGCCCAGCGAAGAAGCAGCCCGCGAAGAAGAAGCTGCCCGAGGTCCCCGATCCGCCGACCTCGCTGGTCCGCCGGGCACGCAAGATCGACAGGGTCCTGGCCGAGACCTACCCTGACGCCACGATCGAGCTCGACTTCGACGACCCGTTCCAGCTGCTGGTCGTCACGGTGCTCTCGGCGCAGACCACCGACCGCAGGGTCAACGGCGTGCGTCCGACGTTGTTCGGGCGGTTCCCCGACGCGCGTGCGCTCGCGGAGGCGGACCAGAGCGAGGTCGAGGAGATCATCAAGCCGACCGGCTTCTTCCGCGCGAAGGCCGAGCGGATCATCGCGCTGGCGACTGCCCTGGTGGACGACTTCGGGGGCGAGGTCCCGCCGCGGATGGACGACCTCGTGACGCTGCCCGGTGTCGGGCGCAAGACCGCCAACGTCGTGCTCGGCAACGGCTTCGGCATCCCGGGCTTCCCGGTCGACACCCATGTCCAGCGGCTGTCGCGCCGGCTCGACCTGCTCGACGCGACCACGGCGAAGGATCCCGTACGGGCCGAGATGGCCCTCAACCGTCTGGTCGCGAAGAAGGACTGGACCGCGGCGTCGCAGCACCTGATCTGGCACGGCCGGCGCTGCTGCCACGCGACGAAGCCTGCCTGCGGAGCCTGCTCGATCGCCCGGTGGTGCCCGTCCTTCGGGGAGGGCCCGACCGACCCGGAGGTCGCGGCCAGGCTCCTGCGGACCGAGGGGCGGGCGTGAGCCGCTCGACCCTCGTCGCGGTGCTGCTCGGCGCCGTGGTCGTCCTCGCGGCGTGTGGCGGCGAGGATCTCAGCCCCGCCGATGCGCCGGAAGCCTCAGGAAGCGCCGCGAGCGTCGACGCGGACGCCGCCGAGCTCGCCGCGGCGAAGGCCGACGCGGGGATCGAGCCCTGCCCGCGGACGAGCAAGCGGGGGGCTGTGCCGGACGGCCTTCCGGCTGTCGTGCTCGAGTGTCTCGGTGGTGGCGCCCCGGTCAACCTCGCCGGCCTCCCGGGCACGCCGACGGTGATCAACCTCTGGGCCAGCTGGTGCGGGCCGTGCCGCGACGAGCTGCCCGAGCTCGCCCGGCTGCACACCGAGGCCGGCGGGCAGGTCGCGGTGCTGGGCGTCGACTACCGCGATCCCGACCCGCTCGGCGCCATTGCCCTGGCGGCCGACAGCGGGGTGACGTACCCGCTGGTCAGCGACCCCGACGAGGCCGTGCGCGACGCGCTCGGCGTGATCGGCCTTCCGCAGACCGTGTTCGTGGACGCGTCGGGCACAATCGTCGCAACGGAGCGCCGTCCGGTCACCGACTACGACGACCTCGTCGGCCTCGTCGACGAGCATCTCGGGGTCGACCTCCGATGAGCGGCACGCGGAGCACGAGAGGACCGTCGATGACCCACGAGCCCGAGCTGGTCGGCCACCAGGCGCTGCCCTCGTGGCTGCGGCCGGTGGCCGAGGCGGGGTCCGCGATCGACAGTCCGCGCTTCCTCTCCCCGTCGATGCCCGAGGCCCCGACGGACGCTCGTCCCGCGGCGGTGCTCCTGCTGTTCGGTGAGGGCGAGGCCGGTCCGGACGTGCTGCTCACCGAGCGCGCGCACACCCTGCGGTCGCACGCAGGCCAGATCGCGTTCCCCGGAGGTGCGACCGACCCGACCGACGCCGGTCCGATCACCACCGCGCTGCGCGAGGCCGAGGAGGAGGTCGGGCTCGACGCCGACGGCGTGGACGTGTTCGCGACGCTGCCGCGGCTCTGGCTCCCCCCGAGCAACTTCGCCGTCACCCCGGTCCTCGGCTGGTGGCGCGACCCGGTCCCGGTCGGACCGGTCGACACCGTCGAGGTGGCGTCGGTGTTCCGCACACCGCTGGACCACCTGATGGATCCACGCAACCGCTTCACCGTCACCCACCCGTCGGGCTTCCGCGGGCCGGGTTTCGACGTCGCTCACGGCCTGACTCTGTGGGGCTTCACGGCGGGTGTGATCGCACGGCTGCTCGCCCGGGCCGGCTGGGAGCGCCCGTGGGACACCGAGCGCCTGCGCCCGTACCCTCAGCCGCGCACGGACCCGGTGATCGAGGAGATGGAGGCCGACGTCGCGCGGTCGCAGCGACGAGGCGACAGGTGAACCTCGTCGACGTCGCGATCCTCCTGGTCGTCGTGGCGTACGCCGCGGTGGGTTACTGGCGCGGCTTCGTCGCCGGGTTCGCCGGTGTCCTCGGGCTGCTCGTGGGCGGGTCCGTCGGGCTGGTCCTGGTCCCGCTTCTCCTCGGCGGGCTCGAGAGCGGGCTGGGTCGCTCGCTGCTGGCGCTCATGGTCGTGCTCGTGCTGGCGTCGTCCGGGCAGGCGATCGGCTCGCACTTCGGGGGAGGTCTCCGCGACCGCCTGACCACTCCCGCAGCCCGGGCTGCGGACGCGGCCGGCGGGGTCGCGCTCAGCGTCGCCGCCGTCCTGGTGCTCTGCTGGGCGCTGGGATACGCCGTGTCCGGGGCGCAGATCCCGGGAGCGTCGTCGTCGGTGCGTGGCTCGAAGATCCTCGCGACGATCGACGGCGTCATGCCGGACCCCGCCCGGGAGGCGCTGCACTCGTTCGACGGGATCGTCGACTCCACGCTCTTCCCGCGTTATCTCGACCCGTTCGCGCCCGAGACGATCGAGCCCGCGGCCGCGCCCGACCCCGAGGTGCTGAAGCAGCCCGGGGTCCGCAAGGCCCGGCGCAGCGTCGCCCGGATCACCGGGCAGTCGTCCTGCGACCGGATGCTCGAAGGCTCCGGCTTCGTCTTCGCCTCCGACCGGGTGATGACGAACGCCCACGTCGTCGCCGGCGTCACCCAGCCGTACGTGACGGTGCGGGGCCAGGAGTACGAGGCGACGACCGTGGTCTACGACCCCGATCTCGACGTCGCGGTCCTCCGGGTGATCGGGTTGCGGGCTCGGCCGCTGGCCTTCGACCCGTCCGGGGCGCCGGGAGACGACGCCGCCGTGCTCGGGTTCCCCGAGAACGGCCCGTTCGACGCGCGCGCGGCACGGATCCGTTCCGAGCAGCGTCTGCGCAGCCGCGACATCTACGGCGAGCAGCGGGCGACCCGTGAGGTCTTCTCGCTGAGGAGCCTCGTACGTCCGGGCAACTCCGGCGGGCCCGTGATCTCGTCGCAGGGGCGCGTCTACGGGGTGGTCTTCGCTGCGTCGGTGGAGGACTCCTCCACCGGGTACGCGCTGACCGCCGACCAGGTCGCGGAGGCCGCCGAGGACGGCCGGACCGCCATGCGCCCGGTCTCGACCGGTGCGTGCGCGCGGTAGCCCTCACCGGGGCCGGGTGACGGCGGCGCGAGTGGGGTCGGGGACACTAGGGTGCGCACAACGGACGCGCGTGCTGACGACCCGAGGCGAAGGACGACGATGAGGACCCTGGTGGCTCTCCTGCTCACCGTGCTGCTCACCCCTCTCGCCGGCTGCGCGGCCGGCACGTCCGAGGAGGCGAGCGACGCCGCCACGGCGACCGCGCCGGCGACGCGCGGCTCGCTGGGGTCCGACGTCGAGGACGCGGTCGCGGTCGAGGCCGCCGATCGCGTGGTCGGGCTGTGGGCGCGACCGGACCTGCCGCCCGCGCAGTGGGCCGCGGAGCTGCGTCCCCACCTCTCGGTGGTCGCGCAGTCCGCGATGGCCTACGTCGACCCGTCGACGCTGCCCGACACCGAGCCGTCCGGCGAGTCGTTCGTGACCTCCGGGGCCGAGCTGCAGGCGGTGGTGGTGGTGCCGACCGACGCAGGCGACTTCCGGGTGAGCCTCAGCCGCCGCAGCGAGGACTCGAACTGGTCGGCTGATCGGGTCCGAAGCCCCGGCGACTCCTGATCGGCTCTAGTCTCGACCACGTGCGGAGCGTGTGGTCGACCCTGATGGTGCTGGTGGCGCTGACTGCCACGGCGTACGCCGTGCCTGCGGCCTGGTTCGAACGGACCGTCGTGGACGAGGAAGGGTTCGTCGCCCTTGTGTCCCCGCTCTTCGACGACCCGGCCGTCCGCGACGTCGTGGTCGACGACGTCAGCGACGCGGTGATGGAGCGCTCGGGCCTCGACGGCGCGGCTGCCGTGGTCGCCGAGCGCGTCGTCCGTACGGCGACCGAGCAGGTGCTGGTGAGCCCGGAGCTGTCGGCTGCGTGGGTCGAGGTCGCGCGCCGATCGCATCGCATCGACGTGACGGACCTGCCGCCGGAGTCCCTGGAGGGGCGCTTCGCGCTGGACCTGACGCCGCTGGTCGAGGTCGTCGTCGACCAGGCCAACACGACGTTGGGGGTCGACCTGCCGGTCGGCCGCGACTACGTCGTGCTGGTCGGGACGCCTGAGCACCGGCAGGCGTTCGACCGGCTGCGGGACGTGACCCGGTGGTGGGGTGCGGGCGTCGCCGTCGCGGTGGCGGCAGCGATCGGAGCGGTGGCGCTGGGCCGCAACCGCGGTGCGGTCACCGCGCTGCTCGGCGTCGGACTGGTCCTGGTCGCGGCCGGCACGGCGGTCGTCGTACGGGTGGCGGTGCCCGCGGCGCTGTCCGGCGACCAGACCGAGTCGCGGGTGCTCGGCGCGGTCACCGAACGGATCGGGGAGCAGGCGGTGGAGTCGTACGACGTGTGGGCCACCGCGACCGCCGTGGGTGGCGTCGTCCTGATCGTCGTGGGACTGGTGTGGCTCAGTCGGTCGAGGGCGTCGCGGCGGGCTGTCCCTGCCCCTTGAGGGCCCCCGGGATCTCCTTCACGGTCGCGATCGTGCGCTCGGGTGCTCGCACCTTCTTGACCATCCGGATCCCGATCAGGGCGCAGATGACGACGACGAGCAGCCAGATGCCGGTCATGATCAGGAAGCCCCACGTGAAGGCGATGCTGACGTCGTGGTCGAAGACCCAGGCCAGGAAGAACCCGCCGGCCATCGACAGCATCGTGATCACGAAGAGCATGAGCACGGCGACGGCCGCCAGGAAGCCCGCGCCGACCGCGCCCGACTTCGCGCTGACCTTGACCTCGGACTTCGCCAGGGCGATCTCGGTGCGCACGACGGTCGACAGGTCGCGACTGGCGTCGGCGACCAGCTGCCCGATCGTCGGCTCCTGCGACGCCTCTGGGCTTGCGGGAACACCTGGCTCTGACATCACGACTCCTCGTCGATGCTCGTGCGGTTCTCGCACGAGCCTAGGGGATATCGTCCCGCGTTCGTCGGCGCGTCGCCGGTCGGCCGCAGGCGGGTTCCGGCCGGCGACGCACCGTACGGGGTCGTTCAGTCGTCGTCGGCGCCGCTCGACAGCCCGGTCTTGATCTGGTCCATCACGCTCGAGTCCGCGAGAGTCGTGACGTCGCCGACCTCACGGTTCTCGGCCACGTCCCGCAGGAGGCGGCGCATGATCTTGCCCGAGCGGGTCTTCGGCAGCTCGGGCACGACCATGATCGAGCGCGGCTTGGCGATCGCGCCGATCTCCTTCGCGACGTGGTTGCGCAGCTCGGTGACGATCTCGTCGCCACCGCCGCCCGCGGACTCGCGCAGGATCACGAACGCGACCACGGCCTGGCCGGTCGTGGCGTCGGTGGCTCCCACGACCGCGGCCTCGGCGACCTTCTCGTGCGAGACGAGGGCCGACTCGATCTCGGCCGTCGACATGCGGTGGCCCGACACGTTCATCACGTCGTCGACGCGGCCGAGCAGCCAGATGTCGCCGTCCTCGTCCTTCTTGGCGCCGTCACCGGCGAAGTACACGCCCTCGAAGCGCGACCAGTACGTGTCGATGAACCGCTGGTCGTCTCCCCACAGCGTGCGCAGCATCGACGGCCACGGCTCGGTCAGCACCAGGTAGCCGCCGGAGCCGTTCGGGACCGGCTGGCCGGAGTCGTCGACGACGTCCGCACCGATCCCGGGCAGGGCCTTCATCGCCGAGCCGGGCTTGCCCGAGGTGACCCCGGGGAGCGGGCTGATCATCATCGCTCCGGTCTCGGTCTGCCACCACGTGTCGACCACGGGCGTACGGTCGCCGCCGATGTTCGTGCGGTACCAGACGTACGCCTCGGGGTTGATCGGCTCGCCGACCGACCCGAGGACGCGCAGGCTCGACATGTCGAACTGCTCGGGGATGTCCGCACCCCACTTCATGAACGTACGGATCGCGGTCGGCGCGCAGTACAGCAGCGTCACGCCGTACTCCTGCACGATCTCCCACCAGCGCCCCTTGTGCGGCGTGTCCGGCGTGCCCTCGTACATCACCGAGGTGGCGCCGTTCGCGAGCGGGCCGTAGACGATGTAGGAGTGCCCGGTGACCCAGCCGATGTCCGCGGCGCACCAGTAGACGTCGGTGTCGGCCTTGAGGTCGAAGACCGCCCAGTGCGTCCAGGCGGCCTGGGTGAGGTACCCGCCGGTCGTGTGCAGGATGCCCTTCGGCTTGCCGGTGGTCCCCGACGTGTACATCACGTACAGCGGGTGCTCGGCGTCGAACGCCTCGGGCGTGTGGTCCGCCGACTGGCCTCCGACGAGCTCGTGCCACCACGCGTCCTTCTCGCCCCACGCCACGTCCTGGCCGGTCCGGCGGACCACGAGGACGTGCTCGACGCCCGGCGAGCGGCCGACGGCGTCGTCGACCGCGGGCTTCAGGGCCGACGGGGCGCCGCGGCGGTAGCCGCCGTCGGCGGTGATGACGACCTTCGCCTCGCAGTCCGAGATCCGGCTCGCCAGCGCGTCGGAGGAGAACCCGCCGAACACCACGGTGTGGATCGCGCCGAGCCGGGCGCACGCGAGCATCGCGACGACCGTCTCGGGGATCATCGGCATGTAGATCGCGACCCGGTCGCCGCTGGTGACGCCCAGCTCGGTGAGGGCGTTCGCGGCGCGGCAGACCTCGTCCCTGAGCTCGGCGTACGTGATCGAGCGGGTGTCGTCGGCCGGCTCGCCGACCCAGTGGATCGCGACCTTGTCGCCGTTGCCGGCCTCGACGTGGCGGTCGACGCAGTTGTAGGAGGCGTTCAGGGTGCCACCGACGAACCACTTCGCGAACGGTGGGTTCGACCAGTCGAGGACCTCGTCGAACGGGGTCTCCCAGGACAGTCGCCGAGCCTGCTCCGCCCAGAACGCGAGCCGGTCCTCGGATGCGGTCTCGTACGCGTCGGCCTGGACGTTCGCGCTCGCCGCCAGGTCTGCGGGCGGGTCGAACCGGCGGTCCTCGTGCAGCAGGTTGGACAGGCTGGGTTCCGTCACTGTGCTTCCTTCTCTGGTCGGCTCTGCGCTGGTCGTTGCCATTGTGCCTCGGGTCACACCGCAGCGGGACGGGCGGCCGTCGGCGGACCCGGCGAGCGGGCGTACGGGTCGGTCCGACGGCCTTCGCGCCGCGCTCGACGGTCGGGTCGCGAGCACGTCGACGGCGTCACCGGCGGCACGCTCCGGCCTGTGAGCAGGGGCGATGGTGGAGCGGAAACATCGCTGAAATATCAAGGGTCATGTGATGAAAACGTGATCTAGGGCACCGAGGGGGGAGGCGGTGTGACGTACGTCGGCGAGGGGCTAGGATGACGCCCACGGGGGCGGCAAGGGAATCTCGGATCCACCAGACCGCAAGAGCACAGAAGAGAGCATTCGTGACCGCGTATCCCGGATGGCAGATCATCCACGAAGCCACCAGCAAGGGCCCTTCCTCCATGCGTCGCGTCGTGATCTTCAGTCATCGAGCGGGGTCGCGCCTGCGCGTCACCAGCGACTACCGCAACGACGTCGCGACGACCGTGGCCGAGTCCTGGTCGACGATCGGATGGGTCGAGGCGCACCGCAACGTCGACAGCCAGCTGTTCCGCAGCAGCACGCCTAACGAGGCCGCGATGGTCGACACCCTCGACCGGCTCCTGATCGACGTGTTCCGGTTGGCCAGCCAGATCGTGATCGGCCCTGCACCGAGCCAGCCCCAGACCCCGGTGTCCTCGGTCTACTCCGACGCGATGCGCTGACCCGCCTGGCCGCCCTGTGCCGGTCGAGGCCGCGCCTCGCCGGTCGAGCCCGCGCCGCTGGTCGAGGCCGCGCCTCGCCGGTCGAGCCCGCGCCTCGCCGGTCGAGCCCGCGCCGCTGGTCGAGGCCGCGCCTCGCCGGTCGAGCCCGCGCCGCTGGTCGAGGCGCGAGCGGAGCGAGCGATCGAGACCCGTCCTCCTCAGTCGTCGCCGATGCCGCGGGCCACGAGCGCGTCGCCCGTGTCCTGCGCACGGGCGACGGCGCGCAGGACGAACGGGATCAGCACGGCGCGGGCGTTCCGCTCGAGACCCCGGGCGCGGGCGGCGTCGCGGGTCTCGTGCCCGAGCTCCAGCAGAGCCGGGATCGAGCGCAGCATCAGCGCGAACGCCAGGCCGACGCGCTCCGGGTGCACGCCGAGCCGGCGGAACGGCCCGAGCCAGCGCACGATCGCCTCGATCATCGCGTCCACCGGCGTGGTCGCGGTGACGACGGCGGCAGCGAGCACGAGCGTCAGCAGGTCCACCGGGACCTCCACCGCGCGCTGCCACGTCGCCTGCCATGCCTGGAACACCGCGAGCGCGGCCGCGACCAGGAGGATCGGACGGAGCGCGCGGACGCACTCGCGCAGGCTCAGCCCCGCGTACACCGCGACTCCGGTGACGACCAGCAGCCCGGTCACCGCCGCGACCGGCCCGCGCACCCAGGTCACGACGACCGCCGTGAGGGCCAGCGCGAGCAGGGTCGCCCCGACGCTCATCCGGTGCAGCAGCGTGTCGCCGGGGCGATAGAGGCCGATCACGGTGCCACCAGCGCGCGATAGTGGGCGATCGCGTCGTCCGGGGCGCCGTCGTAGGCCACGGCGCCGTCCTCGACCACGACGACCCGGTCGCACCGCGCCGCGAGGTCGAGGTCGTGCGTCACCAGGACCAGGCGCTGCTCGAGCCCGAGCAGCAGGTCGCCGATCCGGCGGGTGTTGCGCAGGTCGAGCAACGTCGTCGGCTCGTCGGCGACCACGATCCGAGGGCCGGTCGCGAGCACGCCGGCGAGGGCCAGCATCTGCTTCTGCCCGCCGGACAGGGCGTGCACCGAGGTGTCGGCCAGGTGCTCGAGGCCGTGCTCGGCGAGCGCCGCCAGGGCCATGGCTCGACGCTGCGCCTTGTCCGCGCCGCTGCGTCGCAAGGAGAGCGCGAGGTCCTCGGCCGGGGTCGGCATGACCAGCTGCGCCTCCGGGTCGGTGAAGGCGAACCCCACCCGCCGGCGGACCGCGGCCGCGTCCTCGGTCACGTCGATCCCGTCGACCTCGACGGTGCCGCGCGACGGCGTCACGAGGCCGTTGACCAGGCGCGCGAGCGTGGACTTGCCCGACCCGTTCGAGCCGATGAAGGCCACCCGGTGCTCGGTCAGCGTCAGGTCGACGGGCCCGAGGATGCGCAGCATCCCCGCGGGGACGCCGGGCGGGCGGGCGTGCGCGGGGGCTGCGTCCGGTGCCCGCCCGGCGTCGGTCCTGCCCCGCCGCCGTCGCGGTACGGGGGGTGTGGTGCGGTCGCTGACGAGCACCTCGACCCCCCGCATCGCGATGGCGGAGGGCCGGGGGTGCTCGGACGTCGGGGACACGGCTCAGTCGGTCGTCCGCCGCGCGGGGAGCAGGGACGGGAAGGCGCGGTGGACGGCGACGGCGACGATCGCCACGGCGAAGCTCTTCACGGCGTCTCCGGGCCAGAAGACGACGTCGATCCGGAACGCGCCGGCCAGCGTCAGGTCCGGCACGCGCAGCGCCATCCCGACGATGCCCATCGGGTGGGTGAACAGGAAGTTGGCGGCGAGCGCCGACGCGAAGACGAGGGGCACGCTGAGCGCCACCCGCTCCCGCGGGATCCGCTCGACGAGGAAGCCCGTCATCCACGCCGCCAGGGGGAAGGCGAGGATGTAGCCGACGGTCGGGCCGGCGAGGACGCCGAGGCCGCCCGCCCCGCCGGAGAAGATCGGCAGCCCGGCGAGGCCGGCGACGACGTACAGCAGGGCGGCGAGGAAGCCGCGTCGGGCGCCGAGCACGGCTCCGGCCAGCCCGACGGCGAAGGTCTGCAGCGTGATCGGCACCGGAAGGCCGACGTTGATCGCCGGCAGCAGTGCGCACGCGGCGATCAGGGCGGCGAAGAGGGCGATCAGCGCGACATCGGCGGCGGGGGAGCGGTGGGCGACGCGGATCGGCGCAGCCGCGTCCACGGCTGCGGCGCTCGGGTTGGTCTCAGGCATGGGCGTCACTGTAGTCCGTCCTGACCGTTTTCCTGAACAGTGTTCAGGAGGCGGAGATCGTGACCTGCGTCACCAGCTCGCGTGCAGCGGGCGACCTTCGTCGTAGCCCGCGCTGCTCTGCAGGCCGACGACGGCCCGCTCGGCGAACTCCGGCAGCGTGCGCGCCCCCGCGTACGTCGCCGACGACCGCACCCCGGCGACGATCGTGTCCACCAGGTCCTCCACGCCGGGCCGCTGCGGGTCGAGGTACATCCGGGAGGTGGAGATGCCCTCCTCGAACAACGCCATCCGCGCCCGCTCGAAACCGGCCGCGTCGCGGGTGCGGTTCGAGACCGCACGGGCCGAGGCCATCCCGAACGACTCCTTGTACGGGCGCCCGTCGGTGCCCGTCCGCAGGTCGCCCGGGCTCTCGTACGTCCCGGCGAACCAGGAGCCGACCATCACGCTCGCCGCGCCCGCGGCCAGCGCCAGCGCCACGTCGCGCGGGTAGCGCACGCCTCCGTCCGCCCACACCGTCGCACCGAGCTCGCGCGCCGCCTCGGCGCACTCGAGGACGGCGGAGAACTGCGGACGGCCGACGCCCGTCATCATCCGCGTCGTGCACATCGCTCCCGGCCCGACGCCGACCTTCACGATGTCGGCGCCGGCCTCGACCAGGTCGCGCGTCCCGTCCGCGGACACGACGTTGCCCGCGGCCACCGGGACCCGGCGACCCGCCCGCGCCTCGTACGCGTCGCGCTCGGCGACCACCGCCGGAAGCGCGGAGAGCATCTTGTCCTGGTGGCCGTGCGCGGTGTCGACCACGAGCACGTCCACCCCCATCTCCAGCAGGCGCGCGGCCTTCGCGGCCACGTCGCCGTTGATCCCGATCGCCGCCCCGATCACGAGGCGGCCCGACGGGTCGAGCGCCGGCTCGTAGATCGTCGACCGCAGGGCGCCGGTCCGTGTCACGACCCCGACGAGGTCGCCGCCGTCGAGCACCGGCGCGTACGCGAGGTGGCGCTCGCTCATCGCGTCGAAGATCGCGCGCGGCTCCGTACCGGCCGCGATGGTCAGCACGTCCGTGCTCATCACCTCGTGGACCTGCGCGAACCGGTCGACCTCGGCGCCGTCACGCTCGGTCACGACGCCGAGCGGCTTGCCGTCGGCGACGACCAGCGCCGCACCGTGCCCCCGCTTCGGCAGCAGACTGAGTGCTTCGCCGACCGTCGTCTCCGGCGTCACCGAGACCGGGGTGTCGTAGATCGGGTGCGCGGCCTTGACCTGCGCGACCGAACGAGCCACCACGTCGAGCGGGATGTCCTGGGGGAGCACCGCGACGCCTCCGCGCCGCGCCAGCGTCTCGGCCATCCGCCGACCGGAGACCGCCGTCATGTTGGCGGCGACCAGCGGGAGCGTCGTGCCGACGCCGTCGGCCGTGGACAGGTCGACGTCGAAGCGCGACGTCACCGACGAGCGGGCCGGCACCATGAAGACGTCGCTGTAGGTGAGGTCGTGGGACGGCCTCAGATCGTTGAGAAAGCGCACCCGTCCAGCCTACTCGGGGCCGCGGTGGCGCTGCGGCGCCCGGCGAGCCGCTCAGCGGTAGCGGTGGAAGACGCGCTGCGCCTCCCGGAGCCGGGCCCAACCGACCTCTCCGTACGGCTCGGCCCGGGCGCGCACGGCCGCCAGCACGTCGTCGGCCGAGCGCCGCGCCGTCGCGACCAGCTCGTCGGGATAGCCGAACCGCAGGCGGTGGTCCTCGAACTCGTCCTCGTCGAGCAGCCGGACGTCGCCGTCGACGGTCAGCACCACGTCGAGGTCGAGGTCGACCATCGTCACCACGTCGTCGGACTCCCAGTGGGCCGGCGTCGTCATGTCGGCGTACATCGCGTAGCGCAGCCGGTGCTGGGGCGCGTCCCAGGTGGCGTGGAAGGTCGGGACCACCGGCGCGTCGGTCGGCACCAGGGTGACGCTGTCGACCCGGGTGTGCATCTCGCGCCCGGGGCGCGCGGCCCGCGTGCCGGCACTCATGTACAGCCAGGTGCCCCACTCGTCGACGTCGAGCAGGGCAGTGTCGAACTCCCAGTGGGGCTGGTCGGGGTACTTCGTCGTCACCTGGCGGACGTGCCGACCGCGCGTGCGGCTGTTCACACCAGCGAGGCTACGTCGCCGGTGGTGGTCCGTCGCCCCGCTCGCGCGGGCCCGAGCGGGTCAGGCGGCGATCGCGACCGGGGTCTCGCACGGCCGGGGTGCCTCGGCCGCCGCAGCAGGGGCAGCAGGCGCGTACGAGGCGGCCGCGACCGACAGCAGGTGCAGCATGGTGACGCCGAGCGCCTCGCACACGGCGGCCAGGATCTCCGAGGACGCCTCCTTCTGCCCGCGCTCGATCTCCGACAGGTACGCCAGGGAGACCTGGGCCGCGGCGGCGACGTCGCGGAGCGTGCGCCCGCGGCGACGGCGGGTGGAGCGCAGCGCGTCGCCGAGCGCCTCGCGCAGCAGCGGAGGCCGTTCGTCGACGTCGGGGAGCCCGACCAGGAGCGTGCTCACCCCTTCACGCTAGGCGCAAGGTCCAAGGATCCGCCATCGAAGCGCGGGCTCGTTCGCTGACAGCAGACGCGGAGCTCACAGGCGGAAGGCGAGATCACCCTCGGAGGTCGGTCGCTCCGGTGGCAGCGCGTCCTTGTGCACCTCGGCGGAGAAGCAGCGCGTGGCGTAGCGCATCCGGAGGCCGTTGTGACCGCTGGCGTAGGAGTCGTAGAGCGTGCGGACCGAGCTCAGGACACGCTCACGGGCCCCCGGGTCGAGGGACGCCACCTGCGGGCGCGTACGGACGAGCGTCAGCAGGCCGTCGAGGTCGAGGCGGTGCCAGACTCCGTGGTCGGACTGCTCGGGCAGCGAGAACAGCCCGGACAGCGGGAGGCGCTCCGCGACGTCGGCGAGGTCGTCGGCGTCGCTGCCGATCAGCGCGGACAGGCGGCGCGCCCACGGGACGGACTCGTCGCGTACGTGCCAGACGAGGCCCAGCCGCCCGCCGGTCCGGAGCACGCGTGCGATCTCGGGCAGGGCCCGCGCGGCGTCGAACTGGTGGAAGGCCTGGGCGGCGAGCACCACGTCGAACGACCCCGCGGAGAACGGCAGGCGTTCGGCTGCGGCGCGGACCACGGTGACGTCGACGCGGCGTGACAGCCGGTCGAGCGCGTCGGCGGCCACGTCGACGGCGACCACGTCGTGGTCCTGCTCGGTCAGTGCCGTCGTCATCGCACCGTCGCCGGCCCCGAGCTCGAGCACGCGGAGGGGCCGGTCCCCGACCAGCCACCGCACGGTGCGTGGCGAATAGGCGAGCGACTCGCCCGGCTGCGTCCCGTGCGAGTCGAAGGCGCCTTCGAGGTTCCCCGGACCGTCCACGCCCTGAGGCTAACCGAGCCGGACCATGGCGCCGAGTACGCTGCAGGGCGTGCCCGACCCGTTTTCCGCGCTGATGGACCTCGAAGGCGTCCCGTCGGCCTTCGCCGCCACCCGTGACGGGATCGACTCGCTGCTGCGCGATCGTGGGCTGCGACGCACGAGCCCCGAGGCGACGGCCGAGTCGCTGCTGCGCGGCGCGGCCGCCAGCGCCGCGATCGAGGGCGCGCCGTACGACCTGGAGGCGCTGCGTGCGGGCGAGGGCGACCCGCTTGCGCTGGCGGCGGCCCGGATGTCCACGGAGCTGCTCGGCCTGGTCCCGACCTGGCAGCGAGCGCCCCTGCAGGCCCTGGCGCGCCTGCACACCCTGGTCGCCCGCGGTGGGGTCGCCGACGCCGATCTGGGACGTCCCGTCGACCCCGCAGGCGCGCGACGGCTGACGGCGCTCGCGCAGACCCTCGCCGCGCCGAGCGACGCCCCGGGGCTCGTCGTCGCAGCCGTCGTGCACGCCGAGGTGGCCACGGCCGGGGCGTTCGCGTCGGACAACGGTCTGGTCGCGCGCGCGGCCGAGCGGCTGGTGCTGGTCGCCCGGGGAGTCGACCCGGCGGCGCTCACCGTGCCGGAGGCTGGGCACCGCGCCGCGGGACGGGCGTACGGGGCTGCGCTCGCCGACTACGCCGGCGGCTCGCCGGCCTCCGTCCACCGCTGGCTGCTCTACGCCGCCCAGGCCTTCGCGGACGGCGCCGAGGCGTCCCCCGTCGAACCTCCGCGAGGGCCACGGCGCACCTGATCGCGGATTCGCGGCAACCATCGGCCGAGCCTCCCCGAAGTACCTCATAACGGGGTCGCGGCCGGTGGCCCCTCGACGGAGGGAATGCTCGTGAAGATCCGTACGATCGCCGCGGCCGCGCTGGCCGCGCCGCTGCTCGCCGCCGGGGTGCTCGCTCCGGCCGGCTCCGCATCCGCCCAGACGCCGACCGGCAAGGACGGCGCGAAGGGTGGGGACGGGCAGCGCAGCCTCGCTGCGGTGCTCACCTCGGACGGCAACCGTTTCGACCGTCGCGGCGGCGACTACGACATCGTCACCGAGGCGGTGCTCGCGGTCGTCGGCGCGAAGCCCGACAGCCCGGTGGCGGTCCTCGCCGACGGATCGACGCCCGTGACGGCGTTCCTCCCGAACGACTGGTCGTTCAAGCGGTTCGTCAAGGACGTCACCGGCCGCTGGTACCGCTCGGAGAAGAGGGCGTTCGACGCGATCGTCGCCGCCGCCGGCGTCGACACCATCGAGCAGGTCCTGCTCTACCACGTCGTCCCCGGCGCCACGCTGACCTCCAGCGACGCCCTCGGCGTCGACGGCGCCTCGCTGACGACCGCCCAGGGCGGCGCGATCGAGGTCGACGTGAAGTCGCGCTGGTTCCGCGTGGTCCGGCTGCACGACGCGGACCCCGACGACCGCGACCCCTACCTGAACCCGTTCGCCCTCGACATCAACAAGGGCAACCGGCAGATCGCTCACGGCATCCTCGGGGTGCTGCGTCCGATCGACCTGTGACACGACCTGTGACACGACCGAGAGAAGGAAGAGGAAGCATCATGCGCACGCTCATCCGTACGATCGCCGGCGCAGCAGCCGTTGCGGCATCGGCACTCATGTTCGCGCCGGCGGCCCAGGCCGCCGACGCCCAGGTCACGGTGGTCCACGGCGTACCCGGGGCGACCGTCGACGTCTACGCGAACGGGGAGGCGCTGCTGACCGACTTCGAGCCGGGCACCGTCACCGACCCGGTCGCGATCCCCGAGGGGGACTACGACCTCAAGGTCGTCGCGGCGGGGGACGGCCCTGACGGCGACGCGGTCATCGAGGCCAACGGCGTGGCCGTCCCCGGGGGTGCCAACCTCTCGGTGGTGGCCCACCTCGATGCCGACGGCAACCCTGTGCTCACCCCGTACGTCAACGACACCTCGGCGACCGCGCCCGGTGAGGCACGGGTGACCGTGCGGCACGACGCCGCGGCGCCCGCGGTCGACGTCCGGGCCAACGAGGAGGCCGTCTTCACCAACCTGAAGAACCCCGACGAGGCGTCCGCCGACCTGCCGGCCGGGACGGTCTCCGCCGACGTGGTCCTGGCCGGGACGTCCGACGTCGCCATCGGCCCGGCCGATCTCGACCTCGCCGAGGGCGTCAGCACGATCGTGTACGCGTGGGGCAGCGCCGAGGACGGCAACCTGGACCTCGCGGTCCAGACGATCGACGGCCTGCACTCCTCGCCGTCGGGCGTTCCCGGCGGGACCGGTGGCCAGGCCGCCGGTGACGACGCGGTCCCGTTCTGGGTCATCGGTGCAGGCGCGCTCGCGGCCGCCGGTGCGGCCCTCGTGCTGACCTCGCGTCGGCGTTCCGAGGTCCGGTGATCCGAACACCATCCCCGCGGAGGGTGGCCGTCGTCCTGACGGCCGCCCTCCTCGGCGGTCTGCTCACCGCCGCTGCGCTGGAGCGCAGCGGTGACGGTGAGCCGGACCGGACGTTCGCCGCCGAGCTCCCGCGCGCGACGGCCCTGGGCGAGGACGTCCTCGAGCCGGCCCAGCAGCCCGCTCCCCGGCCTGCGCCGTCGGCGAAACCCCGTGGGTCCGCCGCGCTCCCGAAGCCGGCGAAGGAGCCGCCGGCCCCGTCGCGGCTCCGGATCCCCGCGGCGAACCTGTCGATGCCGGTCCGTGCGATGGGCGTCGACAAGCGTGGCGAGATGGCGCTGCCACGACGCACCACGGCCGTCTCGTGGTACCGCTACGGGCCGGGACCGTTCGAGGCCGGCGCCACCGTGCTCGCCGGGCACGTGGACACCGAGGAGGACGGGATCGGTCCCCTGGCGAGGGTCGCCGGGCTGAGGAAGGGCGACCGGATCGTGGTCGACTCCGGCCGCCGACGGGTGGTCTACCGGATCACCTCGGTGACACGAGTGGCCCAGCGGGACCTGGACACCGCCGCGTTGTTCTCCCGGACCGGGCCGCCTCGCCTGCATGTCGTCACCTGCGGAGGGCGGTACCGTCCCGAACGGGGGTACGAGGACAACGTCGTGGTGGCCGCGCGTCCGGTCGAGCGAGGCTGAGGTGGTCGTACGGCGGCCCGATCCGAGACTCGTGGCAACCACGCGGCACCGACCGACGAAGTAGAGGTATGGACAGCTCCGAACCAGCCCGCGGGCGATCGATCGGGCAGCGGCTCGCTCGCCACGACGAGTCGGCGCTGGAGGACGCGTACGAGGCGTACGGCGCGACCGTTCTGGCGTACGCCCGCCGCTACGTCGGTGCCGACGAGGCCGAGGACGTCGTGCAGCGGACGTTCCTCGACGCCTGGCGGGGTGCTCGACGGTACGATCCGAGCCAACGCTTCACCTCGTGGCTCTTCACGATCGCGCACCGGCGCGCGGTCGACGTGCTGCGGACGCGGAAGGTACCGGTGGTCGACGTCGAGGCGCTGCGCGATCTTGCCGCAGAGGACGGTCGCGAGTCGGCCGACCGGTTCGCCGACGCCGCCGACGTCCGGTGGGGCCTGGCGCGTCTGCCCGAGCACGAGCGGGTGGTCGTCGAGATGGCGTACTTCGACGACCTGACCCAGCGTGAGATCGCCGAGCGGCTGGAGCTGCCGATCGGCACGGTGAAAGCAAGAGCCTCGCGTGGCATGCGCAGGCTGGGCGGAATCCTGAGGACCACGACCGAGGAGGGTGAGCGGTGATGACCGACGACGAGCAGACCCACGAGCCGCACCCCGACCTGGTCGCGCTGCTGCGCGGCGAGCTCTCCAACGCCGAGGCGCTGGAGGCCGGGGACCACCTCGACGCGTGCGAGCAGTGCCGTGCCGAGCTCGCGGAGACGGCCGTGGGCCATGCGCTGTTGGCGCGCACCCGGCGTACGCTCCGTCCGCTCGGCGCCGCCTCCGCCCCGTCGCACGCGGTCGACGACGAACCGCCGGCCGACGCGCTGCCCCCGCTCGAGATCCCTCGCCGCCGGTGGGTGCGGCCGGTCGCGCTGGTGGCGGCCGCCGCCGCGCTGGTCGTCGCCACCGCGGGCATCACCTCGTGGGTCGAGTCCGACCCCGAGACGCCTCCGGTGGCCGCGCCCGAGCGGTCCGCACCGCTCGAGCCGGTCGACAGCGACGGCAGCGGGCTGGTCGAGATGGCGTCGGACGCCGGGGACGAGGTCACCATGACGGTCGAGACCCACGGGCTGCCGAAGACCGGTGCCGGCGAGTACTACTACGTGTGGCTCTTCGACCCGACGACGGAGAAGATGCTGGGTCTCGGCGTGATGGACCCGGACGGTACGGCGTCGTTCCGCGTGCCGGAATCGCTGGTCGGCCGCTACCAGGTGGTCGACGTGAGCCTCGAGAGCGACGACGGGGACCCGCAGCACTCGGTCACGTCGGTGCTCCGGGCGACCTACGACGAGGCGTGAGGAGCTCGCGCCCTGCACGCAGAACAGACGCGCCACCTGCTCGAGGTGGCGCGTCTGCGGCGGGCCGTACTCCCGGCTACCAAGCGTCCGTGATTCCGTAGCATCGCTCCGGGGCCCAAGGGGTTGTCCCGGATGCGAATCCCCATAAGACGGGAGGATCGCCGCGTGGGTACCGGTTGTGTGGCCTGCCTCTTACTTGTCTCTTTTGTACCTGTCGATCCCGGATCGGGCTACCCCTACTCGGAGGTAATCTCGCCTGCCTCCGGCGTGTCGGTCACTCCGGACGGCGCCGCTTGATCTGGTGGAGCGCGACCCCGGCCGCCGCCGAGACCGCGGCGGCGGCGAGGCCCGCGACCGCGACCTTCGAGCCGGTCGACTCGAGAGTCACCCGGCTGCGCAACGCCACCGGCTCGTCGAACTCGAGGACCGGCCAGCCCTCCTCGGTCGCGACCCTGCGCAGCGCGCGGTCGGGGTTGACCGCGACCGGGTTCCCGACCTCGGCGAGCATCGGGACGTCGGTCTCGGAGTCGGAGTAGGCGTAGGACTCTCCGAGGTCGTAGCCGTGCTCGTCGGCGAGCTCGCGCACGGCGAGCGCCTTGTTCTCGCCGTAGGCGTAGAAGTCGATCTCGCCGTTGTAGGCGCCGTCGACCTCCACGAGTCGCGTCGCGATCACGTGGTCGGCCCCGAGCATCGCCCCGATCGGCTCGACCACCTCCGACCCGGACGCCGAGACGATCACCACGTCGCGACCGGCCGAGTGGTGGTCCGCGATCAGCGCGACCGCCTCCTCGTAGACGAGCGGGTCGACGACGCTGTGCAGCGTCTCGGCCACGACCTCGCGCACGGTCCGGACGTCCCAGCCGCGGACGAGGTCCGTCAGGTACGCGCGCATGCGCTGCATCTGGTCCTCGCTGGCACCGGACAGGGCGAAGACGAACTGGGCGTACGCGCTGCGCAGCACCGCGCGGCGGTTCAGCAGGCCGGAGCCGTAGAAGTGTCGTGAGAAGGCGAGCGTGCTGGAGCGCGCGATGATCGTCTTGTCGAGGTCGAAGAAGGCGGCCGAACGGACGGCGGCCGAGGGCGTGGGCGTCGCACCGGACGTGGTCACGATTCCAGCATAGGCCGCGGGGCACGTCGGGCAGCGCTCACCTCGGACGCGCCTGCACCGGGCGCGCCTGCACCGGACGCACCTGCACCGGGCGCACCTGCACCGGGCGCACCTGCACCGGGCGCGCCGGCACCGTCCACCGTTGCTCCCCAAGATCCTCGCCTCCCCAGACCGTACGGAGCGGGGTGCCGGCCCGGCGTGCCGAGCGCGAGCCTGGGTCCATGCCGTCAGGATCCGAGCACTCGTCCCGGTCAGCGCGCGATGCCGTCGCGTCCCTCCGTCGTGTCGGAGCGTCGCCCGAGCCCCCGACGGGTGGCCGCCCGCTGGTCGTGACCGCGGACGACGATCTCCTGGACGACCTGGTCCGTCTCTGCGCAGCGCTGGACCGGGAGCCGACGGTCGCGCACGACGTCGGTGCGGCACGGCGCTGGTGGGTGCGCGCTCCCGTGGTCGTCGCCGGCACGGACCTGCTGGAGGC
Organism: Mumia flava; assembly: GCF_002797495.1. Taxonomy (NCBI): domain Bacteria; kingdom Bacillati; phylum Actinomycetota; class Actinomycetes; order Propionibacteriales; family Nocardioidaceae; genus Mumia; species Mumia flava. The sequence goes on along the minus strand of NZ_PGEZ01000001.1, from coordinate 1,669,425 downwards.
CCTGGCCGACGCCGCGTTGCCACGACGCCCCGGGGTCGTCGCCGCGGGTCGGCTCCAGGCCGGGGAGCGCACGTGGTCCACCGCTCTCGCGCTCGGTGCCGAGCGGGTCCTCCGGCTGCCCGAGGACACCGACGACCTGAGCGACCTCCTGGCGACCGGCATCGAGGGGACCGGCGAGCCCGGGCCGGTCGTGGCGGTGCTCGGCGCGTCGGGCGGGGTCGGTTCCTCGACGATGGCGACCGCGCTCGCGGCAGTCGCGGCTCGCGACGAGCCCGTCGCGCTGGTCGACGCCGACCCGCTCGGTGGAGGCATCGACCTCCTGCTCGGCGAGGAGGACCGGCCCGGCCCACGCTGGCCGGACCTCGCCGACACCCAGGGCCGGCTGTCGGCGACCGCGCTGCGCGACGTGCTGCCGCGCGCCTCCCGCCTCGGCGTGCTGTCCTGGGACCGAGGGCCGCTGCGACAGCCTGCGCCCGGGGCACTCGACTCGGTGCTCGACGCGGCCCGGAGGTCCCACGGTCTGGTGGTCGTCGATCTGCCGCGGACGGGGCCGGGTGACGAGGCGCTCGAGCACGCCACCGCGGTCGTGGTCGTCGTGCGGGCCGACGTGCGGGGCGTCGCAGCCGCGACCCGGCTGCTTCCGGGGCTGCTGGAGCGGGCCTGCGAGCCGCGGCTGGTCGTCCGTCGGCCCGCCGGCACCGCGACCGATCCACGCCTGGTCGCGGAGACGCTCGGCCTCGCCGCCGTCGCCGTGGTGCGCGACGACCCGGGTCTTCGCCGGGCCGTCGACGAGGGCATCGGCCCGCTCGCGCGCAGCCCGCGGCTGCGGCGTGCGGCGCGGGACGTGCTCGACTCGCTCGACCTCCGTGTGTCGCGATGACGCGGCCGGACACGCGGCTCGTCGAGCAGATCCGGGCGCAGCTCGCCGAGTCCGGCGAGGACCCGACACCGGAGCGGGTCGCAGCCGCCCTGCGATCGTCCGGCCGTCTCTACGGCGACCGGACCGTGCTGGCGCTGGTGGACGCGCTCCATCGGGAGACCGTCGGGGCGGGACCGCTCGAGGGCCTCGTGAGATCCGCCGGGGTCACCGACGTCCTGGTGAACGGGCCGGACGAGGTCTACGTCGACCGCGGGGAGGGCCTGGAGCGGACCGACGTGCGCTTCACCGACGACGCGGCGGTCCGCCGGCTCGCGCAGCGGCTGGCCGGCATCGGAGGCCGCCGCCTCGACGACGCCAGCCCGTACGTCGACGTCCGCCTTCCCGACGGCACGCGGATGCATGCCGTCCTCGCACCCATCGCCCGACCGGGCACCGCGGTGTCGCTGCGGGTGCCGGCGCGCCGGTCGTTCGGCCTGGCGGAGCTGTGCCGAGGAGCACCGGACGAGATCCTGGACCTGCTCCGCCGGGTGGTCGCGGCCCGGGTGGCCTTCCTCGTGACCGGCGGCACCGGCTCGGGCAAGACCACCCTGCTCGCGGCCATGCTGTCGGAGGTCGGTGCGTCGGAGCGGATCGTGCTGGTCGAGGATGCGAGCGAGCTGCGGCCTCGGCATCCCCACGTGGTCGCGCTCGAGGCGCGGACGGCCAACGCCGAGGGCGCAGGTGCGGTGGTGCTGCGCGACCTCGTGCGGCAGGCCCTGCGGATGCGTCCGGACCGTCTGGTCGTGGGCGAGGTCCGTGGGGCGGAGGTGGTGGAGATGCTCGCCGCGCTCAACACCGGCCACGAAGGCGGGTGCGGGACGCTGCACGCGAACGCCCCACGCGACGTCCCGGCCCGTGTCGAGGCCCTCGCGACGGCCGCAGGTCTCGCACGCGCCGCTGCGCACAGCCAGCTCGCGGCAGCCCTCGACGTCGTCGTCCACGTCGCGCGTGCGCCCGACGGGCGGCGCCGGGTGGCGCAGATCGCGATCGTGGCGGCGCTCGACGGTCGCACCGTCAGCTGCACTCCCGCCGTCGCGGTCTCCGCCGAGGGGACGGTGACGCGGTTTCCGGCCCTCGACCGGCTCGACCATCTGCTCACCGGTGGACGAGCGACGTGACCGCCGCGGTCGCTGCCCTCGCGGCCGGGGCATCGATGTGGCTGTGGGTGCCGGGTGGCCGGTGGAGGCTGCGACGGGTGGTCGGCCCCGACCCCGGTGGCGCGTCCGGGTGGCGGTCGGTTCCCGTCCTTGCCCGCGGCGACTCGTCGACCGCGGTGATCGTCCTCGCCTGCGTCGTCGTCACCTGTCTCGTCGTCGCCGGAGTGCGCCCGATGGTCGCCACGGCCGCAGCGGTCGCGGTGGTGACGGCGTTGCGGATCAGAGCACGGACTCGTCGGCGCCGTACGGTCGCGCGGACCCGGCGGGAGGTTGCGCGAGCCTGCGACGCTCTGGCGTCGGAGCTCGCGGCCGGCACCGCCGCCCAACGGGCACTCGACACCGTCGCTGCGGAGTGGGAGGTGCTCCGCCCGGCGGCGGCGAGCGCACGTCTGGGCGCGGACCCGACGGAGGCGATCCGGGTGGCGGCACGCCGGTCGGGCGCCGATGGCCTGCGGGTGCTCGCTGCGGCGAGCGAGGTGAGCCGACGGACCGGAGCTCCTCAGGCGATGGTCCTCGACCGCGCCCTCGCGGCCCTGAGAGCTGACGAGGACCTCGCACGCGAGGTCGAGGCCGCGCTCGGTCCTCCGCGCGCCACCGCGAAGCTCCTCGCCGTGCTGCCGGGTGTGGCCCTGGCGCTCGGCGCCGGGTTGGGCGGGGATCCGCTCGCCTTCCTGCTCGACTCCCGTCTGGGGGGCTGGTGTCTGCTCCTCGGGGTGTGCGCTGCGGCCGCCGGGCTGGTCTGGGTGGAGCGGATCGCCGACGGAGCGAGCCGATGATCCTGGCAGCCCTGGCAGCGGCCGCGGCTGCACGCCTGTGGCTGCACGACACCGCAGGCGTGCGTACGAGGCGCTTGCGCGCACGGCCCCGGGGATCCCGCGGGCAGCGTGGGCAGCCCGCCTGGCTCGCGTCGCCCTGGCTGGCCGGCGCCCTCGCCGTGCTCGGGGTCTCCCGCATCGTCGAGGGCCTGACGGGGCTCGCCGTCGGCGCGGTCGTCGGGGCGGCGGTGGCATGGTGGGTCTCCCGGCTCGAGCCGGCCGCCGAACGCCGCCGCCGTGAGCGGATCGAGCGGGACCTGCCGCTGGTGCTCGACCTCGTCGTCGCCGCGGCGCACTCCGGCCGGCCCACGTCGGTGGTGCTGATCGCCGTCGGCGACGCGATCGGAGAGCCGACGGCGGACCCGCTCCGGACGGTGGCAGCCCGGCTCGACCTCGGTGTCGAGCCGCACGAGGCGTGGCGCGACGTCGCGGACGACCCGGTCCTCGCGCCGCTGGGTCAGGCCTTCGTCCGGGCGAGCCGGACAGGGTCGGCGATCTCCGGGACCCTCGTGCGGGCCGCCGACGAGGCGCGGGCACAGCAGCGAGCCGCGGCAGACGCTGCCGCACGCTCGGTCGGGGTGCGCACCGCCGCACCCCTCGGCGCCTGCTTCCTGCCCGCGTTCATCCTCCTCGGAATCGTCCCGGTGATCGCGTCGACCTTCCGCACCCTCGGGCTCTGAGGTGCCCGCTGCGCACCTCCGGTGCCGTTCCACAGGCCGTCCCGCTCCCCAGGGCCGCCGGCGGTGTGGCGATCCCGGCGCCGGCGCACCACGGAGACGACGTCCGCGTCGTGCGGACGAGCCATCGAGACAGGCCGTCGAGGCCAGACAGGAGAGACCATGAAGATCCTCGCCACCCTCCGTGCTCGCGCCGGTGAGCAGGGCATGTCCACCTCGGAGTACGCCGTCGGCACCGTCGGTGCGTGCGCGGTCGGTGGGGTGCTCGTCAAGGTCGCGCAGTCGGACTTCTTCAACAACTTCGTGACCGGCGTGATCCAGAAGGGCCTCGAGCTGCTGCCGTTCTGATCGTCCTGGGCGGGCGGCTCCAGGGTCGCCCGCCCACGTCCCTCAGCGCCCGCACCACCCGACAGGAGAGTCCCGTGACCCACCACCCCAACCCGACCCGCGACGAGCGAGGCACGACGACAGCGGAGTACGGCGTCGGCACCGTCGGCGCCATCGGCATCGCGATCACCCTGTACTACCTCGCCACCCGCGGCGCGGCCGGAGAGATCCTCTCCAGCCTGTGGGGGCGTGCGATGGACGGCCTCCGCTCGGCCCTTCCCTTCCTTCCCGAGGTTCCGTGGCCGTGGTGAGGCGTCGCCGGGCACACGGTGGGGCTCGGCGCCGAGCTTCACCGCACCGCAGTGCTCCAGGCCTCCGAGGGCGCCGCCCTCGTGCTGAGGACGGGATGGTGACCGCGGAGACCGCGACCGCACTTCCGGTCCTCGTCGTCGTCACGATCGCCCTGACGTGGGGGTTGACGCTGGCCGTGACCCAGGCGCGGCTGGTCGACCTGTCCCGTGACGGCGCCAGGATGCTGGCGCGCGGCGAGTCCGAGGCCGCCGTCCTGCGTGAGACTCGCTCGATGGCGCCGGCAGGCTCGGACGTCGTGATCGAAGGCGCCGACGACGTGGTCTCCGGATCGTCCGGGTTTGCCCGATCCCGACGGCCGGCGGAGTCGCGGGCGCTGCCGGACGGTGCGGTGCGCGTCACGGTGCGTGCGGAGGCGCGCATCGACCTCCCGCTGCTCCGTCGGCTCCCGGCCGTCGCCCTGCAGGCGAACGCGGTCGCGGACGTCGAGGGCGGAGAGCCGTGAGCAGCCTGCGGGGCCGCCTCCTGCCGGACTCACGGGCCTCCGGCGTCGACGCGTCGAAGGGCCGCAGCACCGAGACCGGGGCGGCGACGCTCTACGTGGTCATCGCGGTGGCGGTCGTGGTCGTGGTCTTCGCTGTCTGCGTCCACCTGATCGCCCTCACCCGGCTCCAGCACCGCGCCGCGGCGGCCGCTGATCTCGCGGCGCTCGCCGCGAGCGCCGCCTCCCTCGCCGGGGAGGACGGCTGCCTGCGGGGCCGGGTGATCGCGGCGGCCAACGACGTCGAGGTCACCTCCTGCGAGCGCGCGCACCACGCGGTCACGGTCAGGGTCGAGGCCGGTGCTCGGCTCTGGGGGCGCTGGTGGCGAGTCCGGGCGATCGCTCGCGCAGCCCCGCGGGACTACCGACCCGCCGCGTGAGGCTGCGCAGCGTCACGGGCGACGGGGCCCGAGGCCTGTGAAGAGCGCGTCGACCACGCGGTCCACGAAGCGGTGGGTGAGTGGTTCACCGGTGATCAGGAGCTGGAAGTAGAGCGGGCCCGACAGGATCGCCATCGCGAGGTCCAGGTCGAAGTCGGGTGAGATCTGGCCGGCATCGCGTGCCCGCTCCAGGCGAGCGACCGTGCGGGCGGCCTGCGGCGCGATGAACCGCTCGTTGAGCGCGCTCAGGACGCTGGGGTCGTGCTGGGCCTCTGCGATCAGCGCCCGGTAGAGCGAGCCGAGCGGCCCGGACCCGAGGAGGTCGACGGCGGCGTGGATCTGCTCGCGGAGGTCTGCGACGACGTCACCGGTGTCGGGATAGTCGAGGCCGTCGTCGTTGCCGGTGAGGACCGCGTCGAGGAACAGGGCTCCCCGCGACGGCCACCGTCGGTAGATCGTGTGCTTGCCGACGCCGGCACGGGCGGCGACCCCCTCGATGCTCAGCTTGGGGTAGCCGACCTCTCGCGCGATCTCGAGCGCGGCGCGCCGGATCGACTCGGCTCTCTCGTCCGACCTGCTGGTTCGTTCGTCAGCCATCGGATCACCGTAACGGAACGGCACGTGCCGTGTTGACGGAAGGAGGGCGCCTTGCCATGATGGAGCGGCACGGCACGGGCCGTGCCGTTTGTCGAAAGGCCTCCATGGACCATTCCTCCCCTCCCGCCGGTGGCACCGCCGTCTCCTCGACGACCGGTGCAGGATCGGTTCGTCTCACCCCGTGGCCCACCGCCCTCCGTACGGCGCGGAGTCGACCGCCGGCGCTGCGAGGGGGCGGGTCTCCTCGCAGCGGTCGCCCGGCCGACCTCGCCGGCCTCGGGGCTGGGCTGGACCGGGCTCGGCTCACGGGCGGCCCTGACATCCGTCAGGTCCCGTGCCACTCCCGCGACCCGGACTTCTTCTTCTCAGAGACTCCCGACGGTGTCGAGGCGGCCAAGGCGGTGTGCCTCGAGTGCCCGGTACGCCGGGAGTGCCTCGCCGGAGCGCTGGAGCGAGCCGAACCATGGGGAGTGTGGGGCGGGGAGCTCTTCTCGAGTGGTGTCGTCATTCCCCGCAAGCGACCGCGGGGGCGTCCCCGGAAGTCGTCGGCCTGACCGGGCGTCGATCCGACCGGGTGACGGTGCTCCCTCAAGAGGAGCGGCGAGGGGACTCCGGATCGTCGCCGGGTGCAGCGGCTGTGCGGCCCGGGTCCGCAGCGGTGCCGGGTGTGCGAGCCGCACCCGCGGTCGCGTCGCCGGCGGGCGCCTCGGGGGTGGTCTCCGAGCGGTCGGGCTGCGAGCGTCGGGACTCGTCTGTGCCGACGTCGCGTGAGCCCGCCTGTGCCGCCGCGAGGTCGCGGTCGTCGGCGAGCCGCTCGTCGGGTGCCTCCGGCGCCGCGGCCTCGCGCTCGCGCAGCAGTCGCTTCTGGTCCTTGCGGAGGCGACGGTTCTCCCGTCGAACCTGGTAGGAGCGCCTGGTGCCGCGCATCATCAGCCAGAGCCCGACGACGACCACGAGCATCGTCGCTGCACCCAGCACGAACAGCCCGATCCCGGTCGTGTCGAAGTCGAGGCCGAGCACCGAGATCGACACGCCCTCGGCCGCCTCGGCCACGACCACCACGACGACGAGGACTGCCACGGCCACGAGAAGGACGCCCAACGCGATCATGTCCAACCCCCTCCAGGATGCGCTCCCACCGTAACGCCAGGGGACGGGTCAGTGCCGATCGTGCGCGGCGTCAGGCCGCGTCCACGCTCCCGAGCGACGCCTGGGCGAGCACGGCGTCCAGGAGGACGATCGCGCCCGTCTTCGACAGGGGGTGGTTGCCGTTCCCGCACTTCGGTGACTGCACGCACGACGGGCACCCGTCCGGGCACGTGCACGACGCGATGGCCTGCCGGGTCGTCTGGAGCCAGTGATGGACGACGTCGTAGCCGCGGCGGGCGAAGCCGGCGCCGCCGGGCAGGGCGTCGTGGACGAACACGGTGAGCATGCCCGTGTCGGGATGCATCGCCGTCGAGACGCCGCCGATGTCCCACCGGTCGCAGGTGGCGAGCAGGGGGAGAAGTCCGATCGCCGCGTGCTCGGCCGCGTGAGCGGCACCGGGCACGAGCTCGGGTGCCAGACCGGTCGCGGCGACGACATCGCCTGGCAACGTCCACCACACCGCGCTCGTCCGGAGCGTCCGCACCGGCAGGTCGAGCGGCACCTCGCCGAGGACCTCCCCGGAACCCGACCGACGCCTCACGTACGAGACCACCTGCGTCGAGACGTCGACCTCACCGAAGCAGGCCGAGGCGCGGTCCCAGACCGTCTGCTCGTGCTCGGCGACGATCGCGATGTCGGTGACGGTGCGCGCCGACGTCGTGTGGTCGGGCTCGTCGGCGCGGACGAGCGCGACGCCGTCGTGCGGGTCGTAGTGCTCGACGACGAACGACTCGCCGCGGTGCACGTACACGGCGCCGTCGTGGACCTCGCCGTCCGCACGGCCGCCGTCGACCGTCCCGAGGAGCCGACCCGTCTCGGTGTCGACGATCTGCGTGGCCTGGCCTCCGACCGAGCGGATGTCGACGAGGTCCGCCGCCCGGTCGCGTCGCACCCAGAACCAGCCCTGCGCTCGGCGGCGGAGCCAACCGGCGGCCACGAGCGCCTCGACGCCGTCCCGTGCCCCCGGACCGAACAGCTCGAGGTCGCCCTCGGTCAGTGCGGTCTCCTGTGCGGCGGCGGCGAGGTGACCGGCGATCACGTGCGGGTTGGACGGGTCCAGGACCGTCGCCTCGACCGGAGCACCCAGGAGCGCCTCGGGGTGGTGGACGAGGTAGGTGTCGAGCGGGTCGTCCCGTGCGACCAGCACGCCGAGCGCGCTCCCACCACGTCGTCCCGCGCGGCCGAACTGCTGCCGCAGCGCCGCCCTGGTCCCGGGGAACCCGGTCGTGAGCACGGCGTCCAGCCCCGCGATGTCGATCCCCAGCTCGAGAGCGTTGGTGGTGGCCAGTCCCAGCAGGCGGCCCTCGCGCAGGTCGGTCTCGATCGCGCGGCGCTCCTCCGGCAGGTAGCCGCCGCGGTAGGTGCCGACCCGGTCGGCCAGGTCGCCGTGGACCTCGCCGAGCATGGCACGGGCCGCGAGCGCGACCGTCTCGGCGCCCCGCCGTGATCGTACGAAGGCGAGCGTCCGGATCCCGGCAGAGACCAGGTCCGCCAGGAGACCGGCCGACTCGGTCGTCGCAGAACGCCGGACCGGCGCACCGTCGGCGCCACGAGCGTCGATCAGCGGCGGCTCCCACAGGGCGTAGGCGACCTCGCCGCGCGGGGCCGCGTCGTCCACGACCTCGCTCACCTCCAGCCCGGTCAGCAGCGAGGCCGAGCGCGCCGGCTCCGCCGCGGTCGCCGAGGCGAGCACGAACGTCGGATCCGCGCCGTAGGAGGCCGCCAGGCGGCGCAACCGGCGGAGCACGTGGGCGACGTGGGACCCGAACACGCCGCGGTAGTGGTGCGTCTCGTCGACCACCACGTACTGCAGCCCGGCGAGGAACCGCGCCCACCGCGCGTGCGACGGCAGCAGCGTGCGGTGCAGCAGGTCGGGGTTGGTGAGGATCCAGTTCGCGTGGTCGCGCGCCCACTGGCGCTCCTCGCGGCTGTTGTCGCCGTCGACCGCAGCGCTGCGGATCCGGCGGTCGTCTCCGACGAGGGCATCCAGCGCGGCGAGCTGGTCGCGGGCGAGCGCCTTGGTCGGGGCGAGATACAGGACCGACGGCAGCCGCCGCAGGCCGTTCGCGTTGCGCTGCCCCGCGTCGGAGGCCGACCGCAGCGCCGTCACCGCCGGGAGGAGGTACGCCGCCGACTTGCCCGACGCGGTCCCGGTGGCCACGACGACGTGGCGCCCGGCGCGAGCGCGCTCGGCCGCCTCGGCCTGGTGCGCCCACAGCGTGTCCGCGCCGAGCCCGGCGAAGCGTCGCCGCAGGTCGTCGTCGACCCACGCCGGCCACGCGGCGTACGTCGCCTGGCGCGCGTCCTCGCGCTGCAGGTGCAGGAGGCGTCCGTCGGACGCACCGGGCGTCCGTAGCAACGTCTCGACGGGATCGGTCACCCCTGCAGTCTGCCAAGTCCCTCCGACGGGGCGTGCTCACAGTCGATCGGAGCGCCTCGCGGCATGGTTGAATGGCAACGAATCCCGGCCGCTGGAGGAGCGACGAACGTGGACCTCTCGCTCGAGACCCGACGAGTCGGCGACGCGCAGGTCGTTGCGGTCGCCGGCGAGATCGACGTCTACACGGCGCCGCGTCTGCGGGAGGCCCTCGCCGATCTGGTCGAGACGGGCCACCACCGGATCGTCGTGGACGTGGAGAAGGTGGACTTCCTCGACTCCACCGGCCTCGGCGTGCTCGTCGGGGGACTGAAGCGGGTCCGCGCCAACAACGGCAACCTCGCGGTCGTCTGCACCCGCGAGCGGTTGCTGCGGATCTTCGACATCACCGGTCTGGCCAAGGTCTTCGGGATCCACGACAGCGTCGACGCCGCGGTGACGTCGGTCTCGCGCTGATCGCCGCCTCCGCACGCGGCCGGGGACGACGCCGATAGCGCACGTGGTGAGACGACACGCAGCAAACTGTTGTGTTCTCGATCACCTTCCTGGTTGGGTGTTCGAGCACCCTCCACGTCGGGACCCGTGCTGAGGAAGGAACCGGATGCCGTACTCCACCATGGCTGCCGCCGAGGATCTGTCGCTGTCCAGCAGCAACATGACTCTCGTCGGCGTCGTCGCCGCCGTCGCCGTCGTCGCCCTCGTGATGGCCGCCGTCTTCCGCAGGGAAGTGCTGGCCGCTCCCGAGGGCACCCCCCGGATGCAGGAGATCGGGCGAGCCGTCCAGGAAGGGGCCTCGGCCTACCTGACGCGGCAGTTCAGAACGCTCGCCGTGTTCGCGGTGCTGGCGTTCGCGCTGCTCTTCGTCCTCCCCGGCAGCACCGAGGTCCGGGTCGGACGGTCGCTGTTCTTCCTGCTCGGCGCGTTGTTCTCCGCCGCGATCGGCTACCTCGGGATGTGGCTCGCGGTCCGCGCGAACGTCCGGGTCGCTGCGGCCGCCCAGGACGTCGGGCGCGACCCGGCGATGCGGATCGCCTTCCGCACGGGCGGCACCGTCGGGATGTCGACGGTCGGCCTCGGCCTGCTCGGCGCGGCCGTCGTGGTGCTGTTCTACAAGGGCGACGCGCCGTCGGTGCTCGAGGGCTTCGGCTTCGGCGCGGCGCTGCTCGCGATGTTCATGCGGGTCGGCGGCGGCATCTTCACCAAGGCCGCCGACGTCGGCGCCGACCTGGTCGGCAAGGTCGAGCAGGGCATCCCCGAGGACGACCCGCGCAACGCCGCGACGATCGCGGACAACGTCGGCGACAACGTCGGCGACTGCGCCGGCATGGCAGCGGACCTCTTCGAGTCCTACGCCGTGACCCTCGTGGCCGCCCTGATCCTCGGGTCGGTCGCGTTCGGCGAGGACGGCCTCGTCTTCCCGCTGATCGTTCCCGCGATCGGTGCCCTGACCGCGCTGATCGGCGTCTACCTGACGCGTCCCCGCGCCGGCGAGGGCGGGCTCACGACGATCAACCGTGCGTTCTACATCTCGGCCGCGGTCTCCGCCATCGGGTGTGCGATCGCCGCCTTCCTCTACCTGCCGTCGAGCTCGGCGGACCTGGTCGACGCCGGGGGCAGCACGCAGGTCGAGGCTCTGTTCGGCCAGCTCGGTGCGATCGAGCCGCCGGGCGAGTTCAACCCGCAGATCGTCGCGATCGTCGCGGTGCTGATCGGCATCGTCCTCGCCGCGGTGATCCTGGCCCTCACGGGCCACTTCACCGGCACGGAGCACCGCCCGGTCACCGACGTCGCCAAGACCTCGCTGACCGGTCCGGCGACCGTCATCCTGTCGGGCTTCTCGCTGGGTCTGGAGTCGGCCGTCTACACGGCGCTGGTGATCGCGGCTGCTGTGTACGGGGCGTCGCTGCTGGGCGGCGGCGCGGTGCTCGTGTCGCTGTTCGCGATCGCGCTCGCGGGCTGCGGACTGCTGACCACGGTCGGCGTGATCGTCGCGATGGACACCTTCGGGCCGGTCAGTGACAACGCACAGGGCATCGCCGAGATGTCCGGCGAGGTCGACGAGGAGGGCGCGGCCATCCTGACGGAGCTCGACGCCGTCGGCAACACGACCAAGGCGATCACGAAGGGGATCGCGATCGCCACCGCGGTCCTCGCGGCCGCGGCGTTGTTCGGGTCGTTCACCGACACGGTCTCGCGGGCGGCCAACGACATCAGCGGCAACGTCGACGACCTGAGATCCGGCGAGCTGCTCAGCCTGCTCGGTGTCCTGAACGTCGCCGAGCCCGACATCCTGGTCGGCCTGCTGATCGGCGCGGCCGTGGTGTTCCTGTTCTCGGGTCTGGCGGTCAGCGCGGTCGGACGTGCGGCCGGCGCGGTCGTGTTCGAGGTCCGGCGACAGTTCCGTGAGATCCCCGGGATCATGGAGGGCACCGGCCGCCCGGAGTACGGCCGTGTCGTCGACATCTGCACGCGCGACTCGTTGCGAGAGCTGGCGACGCCGGGAGTTCTCGCGATCTTCGCCCCGATCGCGGTGGGCTTCGGGCTCGGAGTGGGACCGCTCGGCGCCTACCTCGCGGGCGCGATCGCCTGCGGTGCCTTGATGGCCGTGATGCTGGCGAACGCCGGCGGCTCGTGGGACAACGCGAAGAAGCTCGTCGAGGACGGCAACCACGGCGGCAAGGGCTCCGTGGCGCACGAGGCGACCGTCATCGGCGACACCGTCGGCGACCCGTTCAAGGACACCGCCGGCCCGGCGATCAACCCGCTGCTCAAGGTGATGAACCTCGTCGCGCTCCTGATCGCACCGGCCGTCGTCTCGACGTCCTTCGGTGATGACGCGAACCCGGCTCTGAGGTACACGATCGCCGGCGTCTCCGTGCTCATCATCGTGGTGGCGATCGTCGTGTCCAAGCAGCGCTCCACGGCGATCGCGGACAACGACGACGACGTCGACCGCGGTGGCGACGGTGACGGTCCCGACCACCACGGTCGTACGCCGTCCGGTGTCGACTACGACGCGACCAGCGACGACGACCGGGAGCCCCGGCGCCACCCGGTCCAGGACCCGCCGCGCTACGACGAGTCGGGGTACGAGGACCCGCGCCCGGTGGAGTAGCCCTCGTCCGCGATGTGGGCGGTTCGGGCCCGAGTCACCGACGTGATTCCAGCCCGAACCGCCCGAATCGTGCTCGGAGTGGACGCCCCTAGGGTGGAGGCATGCTCCGCGACCACGATGCCGCTGCCCTGGCGGAGGCGTTGCGCTCCGCCCCGTACACCGTCGACGCCGTCGCGGCCCTGATCGGACCGGACGCCCACCGGGCCCTGCTGCGCAACGAGACCACGGCCGCCCGGCGCGCCACCGGCGACGGATCTGCGCTGGCGACGCTCACCCGGATGTTCGCGCTCCAGCTGCCCGTCGCTCTGGCCGACGCAGAGCGCGCGCTGCCCGGCCTGGTGGATCCGCTGACGGTCGCCGGTGTCCTGGAGCGCTCGGTCGGCGAGGTCGCGGCGCGGGTGGACCTGCGGGCGTACGGCGACGAGGAGCACGACTGGTGGGTGGTCTGCGACCTCACCCCCGGTCTCGACGGGACGCCGCGGACGGTCGGACCGGAGCACGTGCTGGGGATCAGCGAGGCCTCGACGTCGCTCGCGCAGCTGACCGTGCGGGAGCCGGTCGCTTCCGCCCTGGACCTCGGGGCGGGGTGCGGGGTCCAGTCGCTGCACCTCGCGACCCACGCGCAGCGTGTGGTGGCGACCGACGTCAACCCGCGCGCGCTCTGGATGGCGCGACTGACCGCCCAGATCAACGCCAGTGCGTACGAGGTCCGCGACGGGAGCCTGTTCGAGCCCGTCCGCGGGGAGCGGTTCGACCTGATCGCGACCAACCCGCCGTTCGTGGTGTCGCCGGCGACGGGTGAGCGGCTCGTGTACCGCGACTCGGGTCTGCCCGGCGACGAGGTCGTCCGGCGGATCGTGACCCAGGCGCCGGACCACCTGAATCCCGGAGGCTGGTGCCAGGTCCTCGCGAACTGGGTGCACGACGCCGACCGGCCGTGGACCGAGCGGCTGGCCGACTGGCTCGCGCCGACCGGCTGCGACGCCTGGGTGCTCCAACGCGAGGTCGCGGACCTCCCCACGTACGTCGAGATGTGGCTCGCCGACGCCGGACTGCAGGGCGCTCCCGACTACGTCGAGCGGTACGACACGTGGCTGTCGTGGTTCGACCAGCAGGGCATCGAGGCGATCGGGTTCGGGTGGCTGAGCCTGCGCAACAGCGGTCGTGACGAGCCGGTGCTCCGCCTGGAGGAGTGGCCGTACGAGATCGAGCAGCCGATCGGCCCGCACGTCGCCGCGTGGGGCGCCCGCAGCGACGCGTACGGTGACCTCGGCGACGACGCGCTCCTGGCGACGCACCTCACCCAGGCCGACGGGCTGGTGCAGGAGACCGCGGGCCCGGCCGGCGCCGCGGATCCCGAGGTGATCATCCTGCGGCTCCAGCGTGGCGTACGGCGGGCTCGGCAGGTCGACACCGTGGAGGCCGGCTTGGTCGGCGCGTGCGACGGCGACCTCAGCGTCGGGCAGATCCTCGATGCGCTCGCGACGCTGCTCGAGCAGGATCCGACGCAGGTGCGGGCGCAGACCCTCCCGGCCGTACGCGAGCTCGTCGCCGACGGCTTCCTGCACTAGCGACCACGGGCGTCCCGCACTCCCCGGGCGCGGCCCGGCCCGTACCTGGCTGGGCAGACCCGCACCTGGCTGCGGAAACCTCCCGTGCCGAGTGCGGGACTCCGTAGCCGGCTACGGAGTCTCCTCAGCCCTGCCGCAGACTGCGTCCGAGCCGGACGGCGAGTCCTCCGAGGAGCACCGTCAGCAGACCGAGGAGGCCGAGACCCGGGGTGACCGGGCTGCCGGTCCACGGGAGGTCCTCGTCAGCGCCCCCACCGGCGCCGGTCCCGGGCGGCGGGTCGAACGTGTTCGTCACGGTGACGCGCACGTTGCTCCCGTCGTCGACCGTCACGGTGCCCGGGTCGATCGCGACGGCATCCGCACCGCCGGAACGCGGCTCGGTGACCGTGCACTCGGCTCCGGCGGGTACGTCGTCGACCGCCCAGGTCTCGCCCCCGGCGAGCTCGGTCCGCTCGTCACGGACCTCGTCGGGCGCTGCAGCGTCGAGCGTGCACCGGACCCGCAGGGTGAACGGACCCGCACCCGTGCCGTCGACGACCTTGCGGATCCGCAGACCGCCGGCGCCGTACGTGTTGGTGGCGGTGACCGCGTCGAGCTCGGCGCCGCCGGCCGTCAGCGTGAACGACACGGAGTCGCCGTCGCCCTCGGACTCGGTGCCGCTCTGCGTGACCACCAGGGCGGTCGCCTTCGCGCCACCGTCGTCGGTCTCCGTCACGGTGCAGTCCGATCCGACCGGCAGCCCGTCGAACTCCTGGGACTCGCCCGAGCCCAGCTCGACCTCGGTGTCGAGCACGGTCTGGTCGTTGAACGTGCACAGCGCCGAGAACGTGTACGTCAGGTCGTACGCGATCGGGTCACCGTCGCTGTCGACGGCGCCGCCCGGGTCGACCTGCTTACCGAGCACCAGGCCGGTGTCGTCGAAGGTGTTCGTGATCGTCGCTGTCGTACCGTCGACGGCGACGACGACCTCGCCGTCACCGGTGATGGTGGTCGACGTCGCGCCACCGTCGTCGGTCTCCCTCACGGTGCAGTTCGCGCCGACCGGCATGTCGGCCGTGGTGAAGGAGCCTCCGGCCTCGATCGTCACGTCCAGCGGACCGGGCGCGGCATCCGGGTCGTCCGGGTCGATCACGAGCGGGATGTCGCCGTCCGCGGTCGCGTAGGAGCAGGAGATCTCGGCGTCGAACTCGGCCGGCGCGACGTCGGCCGCGTCGCCGTCGACGACCTTCTCGACCGTCAGCGGCGCGACCTCGAAGGAGTTGATCACCTCGAACCGGGCCGTCACGTTGTTCCGGACCGTCACGGTGTCGGGCACGATCAGGACCGTCGGCGGATCCTCGAGGTCCTCGCCCAGCTCCTCGGTGATCGTGCACTCGGCACCGACCGGCAGACCGGTCCACTCCCCGATCGGGTCGTCGGCCGGCACGACCTCACGGATCGGACCGCCGGGGATGTCGGCGTCGGGGATCGGCGTGGGCGTGCCGTCGATGTCACGGGTGCAGGAGAGGTCGAAGATGTAGGTCACCTGGAGCGCATCCTCGAGGGCCTGGCCGTCGAGGCCCGCGACGACCTTGCGGACGTCGATGGTGCCGGTCTCGAAGGTGTTCGTCACGGTCACCTCGGCCGGATCGTCGACGTCGTCGTTGCCGACCGTGACCGGGTTCGGCGCGATCGAGGAGGTCGTGGCGCCGCCGGTCGCGGTCTCGGCGAACGAGCACTCGGCGCCCGTCGGGAGATTCTCGACCGACCACTCCAGATCGTCCGGCGCGGTGAACACCTCGGAGTCCTCGTACACGGGGTCGGGTGACGTCCCCGCGAGCTCGCACGTCATCTCGACCTCGAAGGGCGCCGTCGCCCAGTCGTCGGCTCCATCGCCCTCGACAGCCTTCACGACGTCGACCGAGCCGACGGTGTAGCTGTTCGTGTAGGCGACGGCGTTGACGTGCTCGTCGCCGTCGTCGGGGTCCAGGACGAAGTCGACCGTGGTGCCGTCGATCTCGTCGGCGTCGACCCCGGACTGCGTCAGCTGGATCGACGTCTCCGCCGCTCCACCGGTGCCCGTCTCGGTCACGGAGCACTCCGAGGCGGCAGGCAGGTCGTCGAACGTCATCTCCTCGCCGTCGCCGAGGCTGAAGCTCTGCTCCGCGTCGGGGATCATCTCGGTTCCGTTGAACGTGCACGACGCGGTGAAGTCGTAGTCGGTGTCGTACGTGATCGGCTCGCCGTCCTGGTCCTCGGCGCCACCGGTGTCCACGGTCTTGCTCACCGAGAAGCCGGCCAGCTCGTACGTGTTCGTCGCGGTGATAGCGAGCGGAGGGATCGGGTCCGGCCACGCCTTGTACAGGATGTCACCGCGGTCGGCGAAGTCCCGCGTGGCCTCGACCTCGCCGGAGGCGGGATCGACCCCGGCCGGGTCCCAGGTGACCGTCGCCCCCTGCGGCGCGGGCTCCTCGGTCGCGGTGCACTCGGCGCCCCACGGGATGGTGAGGTTGCCGCTCGCGTTCACGGTGATCGGCAGGTTGGTCGACGGGACGGTGACGAGGCTGCCGTCAGCGCCGTCGGCGTCGACGATCGAGACCTCCTCCGGTCCCGACGTGCACGACAGCCGCATCGTGTACGACGGCGGGATCGCCGTCGGCGGGAAGCCGTCCGGCACGTCGACGATCTTCTGCAGGTCGAGCTGGCCCGTGGCCGTCGCGACCCCGACCTTCCGCGGCTCGATCACCGCGGTCGGGTTCTGCACGTCCGAGCCGTCGGTGGCTCGGGCGCCTGCGGCGATCGAGTTCCACGCGACGGGCGTCGGCGCCACGAAGCCCGGCTCTTCCGGCGTCCAGGGAGTCTGCGTCTCGTAGGTGAAGGTCTTGGTCTGGAGCGGCAGGAGACCGTTCTCCGGGCCTGGGTTCTCCGAGTAGTCGACGATCCCCTTGACGGCACGCGCCTGGGCGAGCTCGGCGGCGGTCGTCGCCGAGGTGATCCGGATCCAGTCGCGGCTCTCGACGTCGTCGTAGCAGTCGGGGTAGTTCGCCTCGCTCCAGTCCGGATCCGTCTCGCTGAGGATGTCGGCTTCGTTGCAGGCGACGTCCGGCACCGTCGTCATGTAATAGAACGTCTCGAACTCGTCGTCGAGATCGACCGGCTCGCCGTCCGAGGTGAAGTTCCCGAGCAGGGTCGGGGTGAACTCCGAGTCGCGGTCCGTCGGCAGGATCACGCCGGTGTCGCCCGGCGTCGGGAGGACGTCGATGCCCGCGACGATCCCGGCGATCGTGTTGCCCGAGTTCGTGAACCGCGTCGCCCACCGCTCGGTCCCGCCCGGTCGCGTGATCGGAACGCAGGGGTAGGTGTAGAAGCCGTCGGGGGCGTTCGGGGACTCGCAGGAGTTGAGTGACGACGCGCCACTGACCAGGATGCCGAGATCGTCGTAGTTCTGATCGCCGGGTGCGGCGTCGGGCAGGCCCGCGCCGACGCCCCTGACCGCCTTCGCCACACGGATCGGGGATGCCGGAAGCGGCTCGGTCACCGTGATCGAGGAGCAGCTGTCGACCAGCTCGGAGGTCCGGTCGATCGTCTGGTTGCGGGTCGACTCGCAGACGTCGTACGTACGGTCGTCGCTGACCGTCACGCGGTTGCGGACCTGCGTCCCCGGGTTGAGCCCCGGCTGGTAGACGAGCGGCGTGCCGATCGTCAGCACGTCCCCGGGCTCGAGGACGAAGCCGTCCGGCGGGGTGATGGTCAGGACGCCGGTCTCCTCGTCGAGGTCGGCCGTGAAGCCGTCCGTGGGCTTCGGCGTGCCGTCCGCGCCGACCAGGGTGAAGGTGTACTCGACCTCGGGGTTCCCCTCGTCGTCGACCGGGAGGACGAGCATCGCGCCGTCTTCGTTCGTCTGGATCTGGTCGGTGATGGTGACGCCGGTCTGCGGCCACGATCCGGTGTTGGTGATGGTGATCGTGTAGGGGATCGGGGTGTCGGGGAGGTAGAGCGGCGGGTCGTCGTCGCCGCGACCCGGCGACTTCACGATCGAGACCTCGTTGGTCAGGTGACGCAGGAGCGTCGAGTCGGTGTCGGAGTCGGACGCGGTGTACTCCTGTCCGCCCGCCTCGTTGAACGCGCCCGTCGCGTCGACGTCGACCGTGTCGGTGGTCCGGCCCTGCTCGTCCTCACCCGGCGCCGTCTCCATCCCGGGCAGCGTCGACGGGACCGGCACCGTGTCGTCCTCGCCGTTCGGCCCGATGATCAGGGTGTCGCGCCGGGTCGCGGTGAAGGCGACCGGGACGACCGGCGTCGATGACCGCTCCCAGCCGGTGTTGTCGGCGTTGCGGAACGAGAACCGCAGCCCGCGCACCTGTGCTGCCGAGACGCCGTCGGGGAGCACGGGAAGGATGTCGCCGGTCACCTCGGTCCACTCGCCCTCGGCCCAGCATCCGGTCAGGTCCTCCGACCCGTTGCACAGGGCAACAGGACTGCCGCCCGCGTCGAGCTCGTAGGTGATGCCCACCAGCGCGTCCGTCTTGATCTGCGCGATCGGGTCCTGGCGTGTGGTCGGCTCGAAGGAGGTGAAGTCGAACGCGTTCCAGAACGTCTCCGCCGTGTCGCTGATCGTCAGCTCGCGGGTGCGGACGTTCCCGGTCGGCTGACCCTCGAGGGTGATCGTGTAGACGTCGCTCTCGTCCTCGTACCGCTCCGCCGGAGCGATCGTCTTCTCGGCCTGGACGCCGTAGGTCGCCTGCTCGATGACGATCTGGGCGGGGGAGGTCGCCGTGGCGTCGTCCTCCGGACTGCTCACGTCGCTCTGGGCACGGTTGATCGCCGTGTCGCCTTCCTCGATCGGCGCGCCGCTGGTGCGGTAGGTGGGGCGGAGACGCAGGCTCAGCTCGACCACCGACGTGGCATCGGGCTCGATCGCGACCAGCGTGCCGTCCGGGCTGTGGTGGAGGACGCTGATCCCGGTCACCGTCGCCAGGCTTCCCTCACTGCGCGCGAGGGCCTCGTCGATCGTGATGGGAGCGTCCACCGTGCCGGTCTGATGGGTGAGCACGACCTCCGTCAACGCTGGATCCGCGCCCGCAGGCACGCTGATCGAGACGATGTCCTGGAGGTTGAACATCTCGAACACGTTCGTCGGCGGGGTCCCGTCGACCGGATCCGTGACCGTGAGGTCGGAGACGAGGGCCGGGGTCGTGTTCGTCGCGGTCAGCGTCACCAGCGTGAGCGGGAAGTCCTGGATGCTCGTCCCACCGCCGGCCGGGGGAAGGCCGATGGAGTCGGCGTCGAACGTCTTGGTGATCGTGGTGTTGACGTTCTCGTCCGTGATCGTGATCAGTGCGTCGTCGGTCGACGGGTCGTAGTCGTCGGGCGTCAGGCTGGCGGTGTTGTCGACCAGGCCGGCCGTCCCGGTGTTGTAGGTGTAGTCGTGCTCCGTGCCGAGGACCGGCTGGGACGGGTCGGAGCGGAGCGTCTGGCGGATCTGGAAGGTGAGGTCGACCGGCCGGCTCGCGGCGTTCGACAGAGCGACACCGCTCCCGACCGGCGGGTCGGTCGCCGGGTTGGTGATCCGGTCGCCGCGGGTCGGGCTCTCCTCGAAGGTCAGGCGGACCCCGATCGTGGAGGCCTGCTGGTCGGCGTCGAGGGTGTAGCCGGGGAAGGTCCCGTCGCAGCCGGCGCCGTCGGCGCCGCAGACGTCCGTGGTGATGTCGACCCAGCCCGACCCGTCGTACAGCTCGACGGCCGTGACGGCGTCGAAGGTCATGAGCGGATCGCTGCTCGCGTCGATCGGCTGGATCTCGACCAGGTCGAAGGCGTCGAAGACGCTGGTGGAGACGTCGGCCAGCTCACCGGCGCTCGCGGGGTCGGCGACCACCGCCTGCTCGATCGGGAAACCTCCGGTGCCCCACAGGACGCGGGCGGCCCGCTGGTCGTCGGTCAGCGCGGGCACCGTAACGGCGTCGCTCGGGTTGCCGGAGTCGGGATCGAGCCACGTCTTGTCGAGCAGGTCCGTGCCGGGGCCTCCGTCGACGGGGTACACGTCGATGGTGTCGTCATCGTCGTCGTAGACCGGGGTGTCCTGCGAGGCGTCGTTGTCGACCTTCGACTGCGCGTCGTTGTCGTACGTGAGGGTGCCCGTCGTGTCGTCGGGGAGAGCGCTGCCCGACCCGTCACGCATCGTGTCGCGCTGGCTGACGGTGAAGTACGGGGTGACCTCGAAGCCGGGCGGCAGGGTCCCGTCGGGGTCGGTCGGTTCCCAGGTCAGTCGGATCCCGGCGATGTCCTCGCGCTCGTCGGCCGTCGGTGTCCAGGTGTACGGCGAGGCGTCGGCGCCGATGTCCGACTCCACCGTCACCCACTCCTGCTCGGAGTCGCTCCAGTACTCCACGGTGAGCGTGGTGTTCGTGGGGATCTCGACCGGTCCGAGCGACGCCAGGTCCATCCGGTTCCAGAAGTCGGTCAGCGTCGGCGGTGCGTCGCTGTCCGGCGGCTGCGGGGACGGGTCGGTGATCTGGAGGTAGTCCGACCCGATCGTCGAGCTGTCGGAGACCCCGGCGTTGAGTGAGATCACCGTCGACGCGCCGGGAACCCCGGGCATCTCGGTCCGGATGATGTCCTTGGTGATGTCGGTCTCGACCTGGAGCGGGAGGACGTTGATCGTCGCCGAGTCGGTGTCGTCGGCCGGCGTGCCGTTCGCGTCGGTGACGGTGGTGCTCGTCGTGTTGGTCGAGGTGTCCGGCCCCGAGCCGTCCGGCAGGGTCTCGACGGTGACGTCGTACGCGATGTTCGCGGTCGCGTTCGCCTGGATCGGTCCGGCGAAGGTGATGGTGAAGCCGGTGACGGTCTTGCCGGCGTCCGGGTCCGGCAGCGTGTTCGGGACGTCGGTCGTCTCGGTCGACGTGGTCCCGTCGTCGTAGGTGTAGACGATCGTCGCCTCGGTGGCGTTCGCGGGCCACTGGATCGAGTCCGGGTCGAACCCCTCGAACGTCACGTTCTGGTCCACGAAGCTCGCGGTGCCGGCTGCCGGGTCCTGGATCACCATCTCCGTGACGGGGATCGACCCGACGGCCGACGTGATCGTCGCGGTGGTCGTCCCACCGGAGGGCACGTTCGTCGGCGTGTAGGTCTTCGTGGTCTCGACCGTCGGGGCCGTCCGGTTGATCACGACGGTCGCGGCGTCCGTGACCGGCACGGACGTGGCGTCGTCCTGGGTCACCAGCGCGGACGTGACGTTGTCGACCGTTGTCGCACCTTCAGGGAGGTCCGCGACGTTCGGACGCGTCTCCGTCGCCAGCACGATCGTGCTCTCGGTGTCCGGTGGGATCGTCGCGCCGTCGTCGCCGATCCACGTGATCCGGAGGCCGTGCACCGCAGTCAGGTCGGGAATGCCCGACAGAAGGGCGTTGGGATCGGTCGGGATGGCCGACGGTGTGCCCTCGTTCCAGGTGCCGTCCTCGCTCTGCCAGTCGACCTGCACCTGGACCGCGCCGTCGGGCGGGGTGAACGAGACGACCCCGGTCACCGCGAGGTACTCGAACGGGTCGTCGGCGCCGTCCGCGGGATCCTGGACGACCAGGGAGTCGACCGACGCGTTCGAGGTGTTCGCGGAGTCGATCGTGATCTCGACCGGCACGCCGGGGACGCCGGGCACCGTGGTGGGATCGATCGTCTTGTCGACCGTCGCGGCGAGCGTCGTCTCGATGTTCAGGGTGACGTCGGCCGAGTCGGAGGCAGGGTCGCCGTTGGACTGCGTGACGTCGGCGGTGTTCGTGACGGTGCCGTCGTAGTCGCCCGAGGCGTCCTCGGGGACCTCCACGTTGACGATGATCGAGATGTCGCTGCC
Source organism: Mumia flava (assembly GCF_002797495.1). NCBI lineage: Bacteria > Bacillati > Actinomycetota > Actinomycetes > Propionibacteriales > Nocardioidaceae > Mumia > Mumia flava. The sequence goes on along the minus strand of NZ_PGEZ01000001.1, from coordinate 1,647,669 downwards.
GGCGGTGAGACCGATGACCCCGCCGCCGAGGGTTTCGGTGAAGTCGATCGTGAAGTTGTCGCCGTCCTCCGTGATCTCGGCGTCGCTGGTGCCGCTCACGGTGACCGCCGGGTCACCGGACAGGACGAGCGGCGGAGGGAGGGTGTCGGTGAGCTGCGCATCGTCACAGCCCGGTCCGTCGAGGTTCGAGCACGACACCTCGATCTCGTACTGGAACGTGTCCCCCGGCTCGTACCCGCCGGCCGGCGGCGTGCCGACCACGGACTTGTCCACCGACACGACTCCCGTGCCCTGGGCGAGCGCCGGCGCGAACACCGCGCCGGTCAACGCGAGCGGCAGAGCGATGAGCAGCGCGGCGACGAACGACAGGGCAGCACGAGCTCGGTGGGACACGTAGCCTCCGGGGTCGAAGCGGACGAATCGGCAGGATCCTGCCCCTCAGACTGGCGGTCTCGGAACCTTTCCACAACCTCAACCGTTGACGTCACCACCTGTCCGCTTCTCGCCGGACACCGGGCCCCGTGGTGCACACCGGTGTCCTCCGTTTTTCGCCGAACGCGCTACCGTGGCGCTCGGCTGCCCCGTTCGGGCGCCCGGACGGGCCGTCCCGTCCGACCCACACGCCAGGAGCACACGTCCGTGACCTCTCTCGTCATCGTCGAGTCGCCGAAGAAGATCGCGCAGATCGCCGGCTACCTCGGCAAGGGCTACGTCGTCGAGGCCAGCTTCGGCCACGTCCGCGACCTGCCCAACGGCGCGGCGGAGGTCCCCGCGAAGTACAAGGGGCAGCCCTGGGCGCGGCTGGGTGTGGACGTCGACGGCGACTTCGACCCGGTCTACGTCGTGCCGGCGGACAAGAAGGCCCAGATCACCAAGCTCAAGAAGCTCCTCAAGGAGTCCGACGAGCTCATCCTCGCGACCGATGAGGACCGGGAGGGCGAGGCGATCGCCTGGCACCTCGTCGACGAGCTGAAGCCGAAGGTCCCGGTCCGCCGGATGACCTTCAACGAGATCACCCCGCAGGCCATCGAGGCCGCGATCGCCAACACCCGCGAGATCAACACCGACCTCGTCGACGCCCAGGAGACCCGTCGCATCCTCGACCGTCTGTACGGCTACGAGGTCAGCCCGGTCCTGTGGAAGAAGGTGATGTCGGGTCTCTCGGCAGGGCGCGTGCAGTCGGTCGCGACCCGGCTGGTCGTCGAGCGCGAGCGCGAGCGGATCGCGTTCCGCTCCGCCACGTACGCCGACCTGGACGCCCGGCTCGACGCGGGCGAGGGCAAGGACCCGCAGGTGTTCCCCGCCCGGCTCGTCAACGTCGACGGCGCCCGGGTCGCGCAGGGCCGCGACTTCGACTCCGAGGGGCAGCTCACGGGCAAGCCGCCGGTGATCCACCTCGACGAGGCCCGCGCCGTCGCGCTGGCCGACGGGCTGCGCGACGCGACGTTCACGATCCGCTCGGTCGAGTCGAAGCCCTACACCCGCCGCCCCTACGCCCCGTTCCGGACCGTGACGCTGCAGCAGGAGGCGGGCCGCAAGCTCGGCTGGGGTGCGCAGCGCACGATGCAGGTCGCGCAGCGGCTGTACGAGGGCGGGCACATCACCTACATGCGGACCGACTCGACGACGCTGTCGCAGACCGCGCTGGACGCCGCGCGGGCACAGGTCCGCGAGCTGTACGGGCCGGACTACCTGCCCGAGGCGCCGCGGACGTACGCCTCGAAGGTGAAGAACGCGCAGGAGGCGCACGAGGCGATCCGTCCGGCGGGCGAGACGTTCCGTACGCCCGGCGACACCGGGCTGAGCGGCGACGAGTTCCGGCTGTACGAGCTGGTCTGGATGCGCACGATGGCGTCGCAGATGAAGGACGCCCGCGGCAACACCGTGACCGTGCGGATCGGCGCGACCGCCGGCTCCGGTGAGGAGTGCGAGCTCACGTCGTCCGGACGCACGATCACGTTCTACGGGTTCCTGAAGGCCTACGTGGAGGGCGCGGACGACCCCGAGGCGGAGTCCGACGACAAGCAGACCCGGCTCCCCGACGTCGCGGAGGGGGAGACGGTGACGGCCGCGTCGATCGAGGCGGCCGTCCACGCCACGAAGCCGCCCGCGCGCTACACGGAGCAGACGCTGATCGGCGAGCTCGAGAAGCGCGAGATCGGGCGCCCGTCGACGTACGCCTCCATCATCCAGACGATCCTCAACCGCGGCTACGTCTACAAGAAGGGCAACGCCCTCGTCCCTGCCTGGGTCGCCTTCTCGGCCACGCGGCTGCTCGAGCGTCACTTCGGGCGCCTGGTCGACTACGGCTTCACCGCGATGATGGAGGACGTGCTCGACGAGGTCGCTGCGGGCCGTGAGCGCCGACCTGAGGTGCTGCACAGCTTCTACTACGGCGACAAGACCGAGGACACCGGGCTGAAGAAGCTCGTCGACGGCCTCGGTGACATCGATGCCCGCGAGCTGTCGACGTTCGACCTCGGCGACGGGGTCGCGATCCGGGTGGGGCGGTACGGCCCGTACCTCGAGGGCCCGGACGCCGACGGCGTGGTGCAGCGCGCGAACATCCCCGACGACCTGCCGCCGGACGAGCTGACGATGGACAAGGCCCGCGAGCTGCTCGCGAACCCCGCCGGGCAGGACCGCGAGCTCGGGGTCGACCCGTCGACCGGGCGGACGATCGTCGCGAAGAACGGTCGCTTCGGCCCGTACGTCACCGAGGTGCTGCCCGAGGCGGAGACGCCGGCGAAGAAGGGCGCGAAGAAGGAGAAGCCGAAGACCGGCTCCCTGCTCAAGTCGATGGACCTCGACACCGTCACGATCGACGATGCCCTCAAGCTGTTGTCGTTGCCGCGCGTGGTCGGGGTGGACCCGGAGTCCGGCGACGAGATCACCGCGCAGAACGGCCGGTACGGCCCGTACCTCAAGAAGGGCACGGACTCGCGCTCGCTGGAGACCGAGGAGCAGCTCTTCGACATCACCCTCGAGCAGGCGCTGGCGATCTACGCCCAGCCGAAGCAGCGCGGTCGTCGCCAGGCTGCCGCTCCGCTCAAGGAGCTCGGCAACGATCCGGCCAGCGGGAGCCCGGTCGTGGTCAAGGACGGGCGGTTCGGGCCGTACGTCACCGACGGTGAGTACAACGCGACCCTGCGCAAGGGCGACGAGGTCGAGACCGTGACGCTGGAGCGCGCCGCTGAGCTGCTCGCCGAGAAGCGCGCCAAGGGCCCGGCGAAGAAGTCCACGCGCAAGAAGTCGACGGCGAAGAAGACGCCCGCGAAGAAGACGACGAAGAAGTCGACCGCCAAGAAGACCGCCAAGAAGTCCTGAGCCCGCCCCGACCGTCGAGCCTGTCGTGATCGCGACTCGTGCGTAGGATGCACCCGATGGCGAACGTCGACGTGATCGTGGTGGGGGCCGGCGTGAGCGGGCTCGTCGCGGCCGACCGTGTGCGGGCCGCCGGCCGCAGCGTGGTGGTGCTCGAGGCGCGGGACCGCGTGGGTGGGCGGACGTGGACCGAGACCGTCGACGGCGTCGACGACGTGCGGGTCGACTCGGGCGGTGCGTGGGTCGCGCCGGACCAGCGGCTGGTGGCCGCCGAGCTCCAGCGCTTCGGGCTGACGACGACGGCGCAGGCCGGCGTCGGCGACGCTCTCATGCGGCTGCACGGTCGGACGCGGCGCTACCGCGGTGCCGCGGCGACGCTGGACGCCGTCGCGACCGCCGACGTCGCCCAGGCGATGCTGCGTTTCACCGCGGCCGCGAGCAAGGTGTCGCTGGAGGAGCCCTGGCACGGGGACGCGGCCCGTCGCTACGACGCGATGACGTTCGAGACCTGGATCCGGCGGACCTGCCTGACGTCGAAGGGGCGGGACTTCTTCCGCGGCGCGTGCGGGGCGGTGCTCGCGACCTCGCCGTCGAACGTCTCGCTGCTCCACGTGCTGTTCGGCGCACGCTCCGCCGGGGGTCTGGAGCACATGCTGACGACCGAGGGCGGGGCGCAGGACGCCCGGGTCGTCGGCGGGATGCAGCAGCTCGCGCAGCGCCTCGCCGAGCCGATGGGGCGCTGGGTCCGGCTTGAGGAGCCGGTGTCCGCGATCCTGTCCGACGACGACCACGTGACGGTCGACAGCGACTCCGGTGCGACCACGGCGCACCGCGTGATCGTGACGGTCCCTCCGGCGCTGGCCGCGAGCATCGACTACCGCCCCGGTCTGCCGGCGGGGCGCACGATGCTCACACAGCGGATGCCGCACGGCAGCGTGATCAAGATCCACGCCGTCTACCGTCGCCCGTTCTGGAGGGAGCAGGGGCTGTCCGGGGAAGCGATGACGGACCGCGGTCCCGTGTCCGTCACCTTCGACACCTCCGAGCCGGTGGGCGACGGGTACGGCGTGCTGACCGCGTTCGCCGAGGCCGACGACGCGATCGCCCTGGCGGCGTTGTCCCCGCAGCGTCAGCGCGCGGAGGTGCTCGACGCGCTCGCGGACCTGTTCGGTCAGCCGGCCTACGACGTGGTCGCCCTCCAGCTGCGGAACTGGACCGACGAGGAGTGGACGCGCGGGTGCTACGCCGCGCACCTGCCACCCGGGGCGTGGACGCAGGTCGGCACCGCGCTGCGTGCGCCGGTCGGGCGGATCCACTGGGCGGGCACGGAGACCGCGCGTCGCTGGTGCGGGTACGTCGACGGAGCGATCGAGTCCGGTGAGCGCGCCGCGGCGGAGGTGCTCGCCGCCCTGCCGTGATCGCGAGATGCTGAGCGCGTGACGACACCGCTGATCAGCGTCCTGAGACCACGCGATCCCGCTGAGGGGCACCGCTCCGCCACCCCGCTGGAGCTCTTCACCGACCTGTGCTTCGTGGTGGCGGTCGCCCAGGCCGCGACCGCGCTCCACCACGCGGGGTCCGAGGGCCACCTGATCGAGGGCGTCGGGCACTTCGGGCTGGTCTTCTTCGCGATCTGGTGGACGTGGTTGAACTTCGCGTGGTTCGCCTCGGCCTACGACGACGACGGCGCCGCCTACCGCGTCCTCACGCTGCTGCAGATCTTCGGCTCGCTCGTGCTCGCCGCGGGCATCCCCCGCATGTTCGAGGGAGAGTTCGTCCTCGGCGTCGCAGGCTACGTGATCATGCGCCTCGGGCTGGTCGCGCAGTGGATGCGCGCCGCGGCCGGCGACCCGGAGCGCGCCACCACGTGCCGGCACTACGCCGCGGGGATCAGCGCGGTGCAGGTGCTGTGGATCGCGTACCTCTTCGTCCCGCACTCGCTCGACGTGCCGCTGTTCCTCGTGCTCGTCGCCTGCGAGCTCGCGGTGCCGGTGTGGGCGGAGCGCTCGGGGCAGACGCCGTGGCACCCGCACCACATCGCCGAGCGGTACGGGCTCTTCTACATCATCGTGCTCGGCGAGACGATCCTGTCGACGACCGTCGCGATCCAGCAGGCGCTCGACGAGCGCGAGGTCGACGCCGCGCTGGTCGGTGTCGTCGCGGGCGGGGTGCTGATCGTGTTCAGTGCCTGGTGGCTGTACTTCGCGCGGGACTCCGCCGCCTTCCTCAGCCGCGTCCGGTACCTCGGGACCGGCGTCGAGTACCTGTGGGGGTTCGGGCACTACTTCATCTTCGCCGCCGCGGCGGCGCTCGGGGCGGGTCTCGCGGTCCGCGTCGACCACTGGACCCACCACGCGCACGCCTCCGAGGTGCAGACCGCCGCGGCGCTGACGATCCCGCTCGCGGTCCTGCTGGCGGCGCTGTGGGCCGTGACCGTGCGCCCGCACGCACCGTCGGGCGCGGAGGCGGCACGGTACGCGGTCGCGATCGTCGTCGTGCTCGCGTCGACGTACGCAGCGGTGCCGTAGCTGATCAGCGGCATCGTGTGCGTCGCGCTGCTCGTGGCAGAGGTGCGGTGGCCCGGTGAGGAGTCTCCTCGCGACACCGCCGGTGCCGCCGACGCCGACTGACAGGGGCGATCGCTAGGCTGAGCCGGTGGCGTATCACCCCGGGAGCTCCGACGACAACGACGTCAACGGCATCCGCCTGGTGCTCGGCATCAGGGTGTTCCGCCGGTTCTGGGCGGCGCTCGGCGTGGCCTCGCTGGCGGACTGGATCGGCCTGCTCGCGCTGACGGCCTACGCCAACGACATCGCCACCGGCGGCTACGCCGGGAAGAACTTCGCGATCGCGGGCGTCCTGTTCGCCCGGCTCGCCCCCGCGCTCGTCATCGGACCGTTCGGCGGCTACGTCGCCGACCGGCTGGACCGCCGGCTCGTGCTCACCACCGGGCTGCTGCTGCGCGCCGTGATCTTCGCGAGCATCCCGCTGGTCGGGACGCTGTGGTGGCTGCTCGCGGCGACCGTCCTGATCGAGGCCGTCAACGCCGTGTGGATGCCGACGAAGGACGCGACCGTCCCCACGCTCGTGCCGCGGGCCCACCTCGACGACGCCAACCGCCTCAACCTCGCCACGACGTACGGGTCGGCGCTGCCCGCTGCGGCGCTGTTCATCGTGGCGACGACCGCGACCCGCTTCATCGACGGCCTCACACCGGTCGAGCTGCCCGCGGTCGACCCGACCCTCTACCTGGTCGCGATCGCCTTCGCGATCGGAGGCCTGATCTTCCTCGGGCTCCGCGACATGCCCGCCGGGTCGGCGGTGCCGGAGGACGAGCAGGTCGGCCTGTGGCGCACGATCGGCCAGGGCTGGGCGTACGTGTTCCGCACCCCGCTGGTTCGAGGGCTGGTGCTGGGGATCGTGGGCGCGTTCGCCTGCGGCGGGGTCGTGATCGGCCTCGGTCGTGTGTTCGTCGGTGACCTGGGCGCGGGCGACCCGGGCTACGGTCTGCTCTTCGGCTGCGTCTTCCTCGGCCTCGGGCTCGGGATGTGGCGCGGGCCGCGCGTGCTCGAGCAGGTCAGTCGCCGACGGATCTTCGGGGTCGGTCTGATGGGAGCGGGCGTCGCGCTCGCGGTCGTCGCCGTGATCCACAACATGGCGCTGGTCGCGATCCTGGTGACGATCGTCGGGTTCTGCGCGGGGGTCTCGTGGATCACCGGCTACACGCTGCTCGGGCTCGAGGTCGACGAGGAGATGCGAGGGCGCACGTTCGCGTTCGTCGCGTCGCTGGTGCGGCTCGTGCTGTCGGCGGTGCTGGCGGTCGCGCCGCTGGTCGCCGGCGTGATCGGCTCGCACACGATCGAGATGCGTGAGCTGGGGGACTACACCTACACGGGCTCGGAGATCACGATCCTCATCGCCGCGGTCGTGGCGTTCCTCTTCGGCGCGGTCTCGTTCCGGCAGATGAACGACCGGGTCGGGTTGTCGCTGCTCTCCGAGGTCCGCCAGCGCCCGGGACTGGCCCCGGTCTACCCGGAGCACGGGCTGTTCGTCGCGTTCGAGGGCGGTGAGGGTGCCGGCAAGTCGACGCAGGCACGGATGCTGGTCGACGCGCTCCAGGCCGAGGGCTACCGCGTCCTCCTCACCCGTGAGCCCGGTGCGACCGACGTCGGCCGCACGCTGCGCCAGATCGTGCTCGACCCGGCGACGGGCGACCTGTCGCCGCGCACGGAGGTCCTGCTGTACGCCGCGGACAAGGCCGAGCACGTCGACGCGGTGGTCCTCCCCGCCCTCGAGCGCGGTGACGTGGTCGTGTGCGACCGCTACGTCGACTCGACCCTCGCGTACCAGGCGGGCGGCCGTGCGCTCGACCGTGAGGAGGTCGAGCGGGTCGCGCGCTGGTCGACCCGCCAGCTCCGCCCGCACCTGACCGTGCTGCTCGACGTGGACCCGTCGGTCGGTCGGTCGCGCTTCGAGGTGGCCGACCGGCTCGAGGCGGAGCCGAAGGAGTTCCACGCGCGGGTGCGTGACACCTTCCTGGACCTCGCCGAGAGCGACCGCAACCACTACCTCGTCGTCTCCGCCGACCGCAGCGTGGTGGCGATCGCGGACGAGGTCCTCGAGCGCGTGCGCCCGCTGCTGGGCCTCGTGCACCCGGCGATCGCCGCCCGGTCGGACGACGCCGAGCGCACGGACGACGGCGGCCACGGCACGGACGGGTCACGCGGCGACGGCACGGACGGGTCACGCAGCGAGGACGACGGCGGCGAGCGTACGGGCCCGGAGTCGCCGCGATGAGCGTGTTCGACGACCTGGTCGGGCAGGAGGGGGTCGTCGAGACCCTGCGCGGGGCGGTCGCGTCCGCGTCCGAGCGGCTCGAGGGCGGCCGGGGGACCGCGATGACGCACGCCTGGCTGTTCACCGGTCCGCCGGGGTCCGGGCGGTCCAACGCCGCCCGTGCATTCGCCGCCGCCCTCCAGTGCGAGTCCGGGGGGTGCGGCGCGTGCCACGCGTGCCGGACGGCATTGTCGGGCGCGCACCCGGACGTCTCGCTGGTGCGCACGGACGGCCTCAGCATCGACGTCGCGGAGGTGCGCGACCAGGTCCGCCTCGCGGCGATGCGCCCGTCCGAGGGCCGGTGGCAGGTCGTCGTCGTCGAGGATGCCGACCGGTTGACCGAGAAGGCCGCCGACGCGCTTCTGAAGAGCCTCGAGGAGCCACCGCCCCGTACGGTCTGGATGCTCTGCGCGCCGACGTCGGAGGACGTGATCGTGACGATCCGCTCGCGGTCGCGGCAGGTGGTCCTGCGGACACCGCCCGCCGAGGCGATCGCGGCGATGCTGGCCCGGCGCGACGGGATCGACCCGGGCCGTGCGCTCGAGGCGGCGCGGGCCTCGCAGGGCCACGTCGGCCGGGCGCGGGCGCTGGCGACCGACGAGGCGGCGCGCAAGCGGCGAGCCGACGTCCTGGCGATCCCGGGCTCGCTCACGTCGATCGGCGCCTGCCTGGACGCGGCCGCCACGATCAGCGGGACGGCGCAGGCCCAGGCCGACGAGGTGGCCGAGCGGCTCGAGGAGTCCGAGCGCGAGGCGCTGCGGATGGAGTTCGGCGTGGAGGAGCGTGGGCGTCGCCCGGCCGGGTACGCCGGCAGGCTCGCGAGCCTCGAGAAGGAGCAGAAGCGTCGGCGGACCCGGATCGCCCGCGACTCGATCGACGGCGTCCTGCTGCAGCTGCTCGCCTACTACCGTGACGTGCTCGCGACCCAGACCGCGGAGGGGGCGGCCCTGGTCAACGCCGACGTCCAACGCGAGGTGGCCACAGTCGCCACGACCTTCTCGCCCGAGGAGACGCTGGCCCGCATGGACGCGATCCTGACGTGTCGCGAGGCGCTCGACGCGAATGCCGCGCCTCAGCTCGCGCTGGAGAACCTCATGCTCGGTCTGCGCGGCTGACGACCCTTCCGGTGGTCGACTCTCGATCACCCGCTCCGCCCCCCCGCCTCGAGTACCGCCCGAGCGGAGCGAGGCGGAACCGGTGGTCGAGGCCGAGCGGAGCGAGGATCGAGACCCTCACCCTGGGATCGAGACCCTGTGGACAGCGGGCTTCGCCGTCACCGCCCTTCGCATACGGTGGGTGTCGCCGACGACGAGGGGACACACGTGCGGGGACGACGACTGGCGGTGCTGGCCGCAGCGACCGCGATCCTGGTTGCGGGGTGCACCAGCGCACAGGACGCCCGCGGTGGCGACGACCCGACGGCCGCCGCGACCTCGTCGGCCGCCGACGTGCGGACGCCTCCCGACCCGGCGCTCGCTCCCTACTACGAGCAGCAGGTCGACTGGCGCTCCTGCGACGGCGACGAGTGCGCCGACGTCGAGGTCCCGCTCGACTACGCCAACCCCGATGGCGAGCGGATCGCCCTGCGGTTGCGCAAGCACGTCGCCGGTCGGCCCGACGACCGGGTGGGGACGCTGTTCGTCAACCCGGGCGGCCCCGGGGTCTCGGGCGTGGACTACGCGGCGTACTTTCCCCGCGTCGCGGGGGAGGCGGTGACCGACCGTTTCGACGTCGTGGGGTTCGATCCGCGCGGGGTCGGTGCGAGCTCGGCCCTCGACTGCGGCGACACGGCCGAGGTCGACGCGTACGTCGAGACCGACCAGACCCCGGACGACGCGTCCGAGGAGCAAGCGCTGGTCGAGGCGTCCCAGACGCTCGGTGAGGAGTGCGAGCGCGGCTCGGGGGCACTGGCGTCGCACGTCTCGACGGTCGAGGCGGCCCGTGACCTCGACGTGCTCCGTGCGGTCGTCGACGACCAGGCGCTGCACTACCTGGGTGCGTCGTACGGCACGAAGCTGGGCGCGACGTACGCCGAGCTGTTCGCGGACCGCGTCGGTCGGATGGTGCTCGACGGCGCGATGGACCCGACGCTCGACTCGGAAGGGGTCAACCTCGGGCAGGCCGAGGGTTTCCAGACGGCCCTCGAAGCGTACGTGGCGGACTGCGTCGAGACCGCCGGGTGCCCGCTCGGTGAGGACACCGACGCGGGGCTGGAGGAGATCGGGGACCTGATCGCGTCCCTGGACGACGACCCCCTCCCCACCAGCGACCCGGACCGTCCGCTGACCGAGGCTCTGGGTTTCTACGCCGTCGCGTACCCGCTGTACAACGAGGCGTCCTGGCCGGTGCTGACCGAGGCGCTGGCCGACGGGCTGGACGGCGACGGGGACACGATGCTGTTCGTCGCCGACCAGTACCTCTCGCGCGGCTCCGACGGCTACACGGACAACTCGACCGTGGCGTTCCCGGCGATCTCGTGCCTGGACGACACGGGCGACGTGTCGCTCGACGAGGCGCGGGAGTCGCTCGCGGAGTTCGAGGACGTCTCCCCCGTTCTCGGACGGTCCTTCGCATGGTCGGCGGTCGGGTGCTCGACGTGGCCGATGGAGGCCACGGAGCCGGCTCCGGAGATCGATGCCGCCGGAGCGCCTCCGATCCTGGTGGTCGGGACGACCCGCGACCCGGCCACCCCGTACGCCTGGGCCGAGGCGCTCGCCGACCAGCTGGACTCGGGTGTGCTGGTGACCCGGGACGGCGACGGGCACACGGGATACGCGGCGGGCAACGGCTGCGTCGATGCTGCAGTTGACGAGTACCTCGTGGACGGTACGGTTCCGGAGGACGGACTCGAGTGCTGAGGTTCGTCAACCCCTGACCCGGGTCGGGCGCGCGCTCCCCCGTCCGCGCCCGACCCGGCCCCCCCTGCAGACCCGTTCGTCGAGGCGCGAGCGGAGCGAGCGATCGAGACGCCCTTCCCGTTCGTCGAGGCGCGAGCGGACCGAGGCGCCGTTCCCGTTCGTCGAGGCGCGAGCGGAGCGAGCGATCGAGACGCCCCTCTACTCCACGGGGCGCAGGTTCCCCAGGACCCGCTCGACGTCGATGACGATCGCCACGCGCGTCGCGTTCTCGCGGGGCTGGCGATAGCGCCGGGCGTACCGCGCGACGGCGTCGGCGATCTCATCTGCGTCGCGGGTGACCCGCGCGATCCCGAACAGCGTGACCCACTGCCCGCCGTCGACGTGGTTGACCGCGACCGGAGCACCGTCCGGCCCGGCGGACTCGACGGTGCGGACCTTCACGGACCCGTCGCGTGTGATGACACGCGCAGTCCGGGTCTCGGCGTCGTACGTCACCCCGACCGGAACGAGGTGGGGGGTCCCGTCGGGTCGCACGGTCGCGAGGGACGCGAGGTGGTACTCGCCCATGAAGGCGACCAGTGCCGGATCGTCGAGGTCGAGGCGTGCCATCAGCCGCGGAACGCCTCGTGGTGCCGGATGACCTCGCTGATGATGAAGTTCAGGAACTTCTCCGCGAAGGCGGGATCGAGATCGGCCTCGACGGCGAGCGACCTCAGCCGTTCGATCTGTCGAGCCTCTCGGTCCGGGTCGGCCGGTGGGAGGTCGTGCGTCGCTTTCAACCGGCCCACGCGCTTGGTGCACTTGAACCGCTCGGCGAGCATGTGGACGAGCGCGGCGTCGATGTTGTCGATGCTCGAACGCATCTCCTCGAGCTCGGCGAGCACAGCCGGATCGGGGGACGGTGCGGACGGCTCGTCGGAGCGGTTCGCTCGCGGATCCTGTGCTTCGCTCACGCTGCCCGAGTCTAGGTCCACCCGGCTTTGAGAGCGGTGTGGCCCCTCGGCTACACTCGACTCCGGTCCGCGGGCGATCCCTGCGCGACCGCGCCGCTTTAGCTCAGTCGGCAGAGCGTCTCACTCGTAATGAGAAGGTCGTCGGTTCGATTCCGACAAGCGGCTCCAGACCGGGAAGGTCCTGATCAGCATCTCCGCTGAACAGGACCTTTCCTCGTCCCGTCAGGCGGTTGCTCGCACGATCTGCTTCCCCGGCAGCAGGCAGCTGAGAGGGATCGCGACGAGCGCGGCCGCGGCGGCTGCCCAGAAGGCGATGTCGAACGCGGCGACCAGGTCGTGTCCGCTGACGATCACCTGCTGGAGCACGACGGCGAAGATCGCGGTGCCGAAGGATCCACCGAGCTGCTGGGTGACCCGGGTGATGATGCTCGCGGAGGGGACCTCGTGGTGGTCGAGTCCGACGAACGCGGCACTGGTGAGCGGGACGGTGACCAGCCCGAGGCCGAGTCCGCGGACCAGCAGGACTGCACCGAGGAGCCAGTTGCTGGTGTCGGAGCCGACGTACGCGAACGGGATGGTCGCGGCGGCGATGATCGCGAACCCGGTCAACGCGACGAAGCGCGGGCCGCGCTCATCGGTCAAGCGGCCGGCCGGGGTGCGCGACAGGAGCGCGCCGACGCCCTGGGGGATCAACAGGAGCGCGGTGTCGAGTGCGTCGAGCCCTTGGACCTGCTGCCAGTACAGCGGGAGCAGCAGCATGGCGCCGTAGAGAGCTGTGCCGACGAGGAAGCCGAGCGCGGAGGCCGACGCCAACGGGCGGTGCCGCAGCAGGCGCAGGTCCACGAGGTTGTCCTTGGCACGACGCAGGCCCCGTACGGCGAACGCCGTGACGAGCGCAATCCCGGCCAGCAGCGGGACGAGGACCTCGGCGCTCCCGAACCCGTTCTCGGGGACGACGGTCAACGCGTAGATGAGGCCCGTGACGCCGGGGGTGAGCAGCGTCAGGCCGACGACGTCGAGGCGGGCGGTCGGGTCAGGTGTGTCGCGGGGGACGAACGTGATCGCGAGGAGGGCTCCGATCACGCAGAAGGGGATGTTGATCAGGAAGAGCCACGGCCAGGAGGCGACCTCGAGGATCAGGCCGCCGAGGACCGGCCCGAGGATCGGTCCGAGCGCGGCCGGCAGCCCGACGACGGCCATCACGCGGCCGAGGTTGTGGCCGCGGGCGGCCTGCATGATGAGCGTCGTCATGAGCGGGATCAGCACACCGCCGCCGATGCCCTGCACCACGCGGAACGCGATCAGGCTGGTGGCGTCCCAGGCGATGGCGCAGAGGATCGAACCGAGCATGAAGACGAGCAGCGCGGCGATCCAGAGCTGCTTGCCGCCGAAGCGTCGCTGCGCCCATCCGGTGATCGGGATCGTGGCGAACAGCGCCAGGAGGTAGCCGGTGCTGATCCACTGGATCGTGGCGAACGACACCTCGAACTGAGTGCTCAGGTCGTGCAGGGCGATGCTGATGAGCGTGGTGTTGAGCACCACGGCGAACCCGCCGACCAGCAGCGTCATCGCGAGGCGCCAGACGTCGGCGGGGATGCCGCCACGCTCGGGTGCGGCGACGTCGGCGACGGCGGTCGGCGCCGGCCCTGCGTCGTCGGGTGCGAGGGGTGTGGTCATGGTGCGCGCCTCCTTGTAGATACTGAATCGTTTCTTAAAGGCACGCTACGCTCGCGTGTTAAGATACGCAACAGTTTCCTAGTGTGAGGTGCGAGACGTGACGAGACGCCGGGGCGAGGAGCTGGAGAGGGCGCTGCTGGATGCTGCATGGGCCGAGCTCGCCGAGCGGGGCTACGCCGCCTTCACCGTCGACGGCGTCGCCGAGCGCGCCGGCACCAGCAAACCGGTGCTCTACCGGAGGTGGGCCGACAAGCAGGAGCTGACGCGCGCGGCCGTCCGCCATGCGATCGACCAGCTGCCGCGGCACGAGCCCGACACCGGGAGTCTGCGCGGCGACGTGCTCGCCAGCCTCCGCTACGCGAACGAGACCCGGGTGGAGTTGGTCGGGCTGATCAGCGCCCAGCTCGGGGCCTTCTTCCACGAGACGGAGACTCGCCTCGTGGACCTGCGATCGGAGACGCGACGCGAGGACAGTCCGTGGGGGATCGGGCAGCCGATGTTCGTCCGCGCGCTCGAGCGGGGCGAGGTCGACCCGGAACGCCTGACCCCGCGGATCGCCGCGCTGCCTCTCGATCTGTTCCGCAACGAGGTGCTGAGCACGCTGCGGCCGGTGCCTGAGCCCGTGCTCGAGGAGATCGTCGACACGATCTTCCTGCCGCTGGTGACCCCGAGGTGAGGAGAGCAGGAGTGCGCAGACCCTCGGCGGGCGCTGTTACGCCGCACATGAAGGGGCTGGCGGTCGAACGCCTCCGTGAGCGCATCTACGTGACGTTCACGTCGATCGCTGTGCTCTACACGCTGAGCCTGCACGCCGAAGGGCTGTCGCCGGGGTCGGTCGCCGCCACTCTGGCGATCACCGGGATCGGCACCGTCCTGGCGACCAGTGCCGCCGAGGTGATCGCCCATGTCTTCGTGTACGGCGAGTCGCTGTCGCGCGAGCACCTGGGCCGCATGACGAAGGTCGCTGCCGGGGCGCTCTCCGCACTCGTCGTCCCGATCCTGGTCATCGTCCTGGCGGGCTGGGACTGGTGGGACCTCGACACGGCGCTCACGGTGTCGGTGGACGTCCTGGTCGTCACGCTTGCGCTGATCGTGTGGTCCGGGGTGCGCCGGACCTCCGCGTCGCCGTTCCGCAAGGTGCTGGCGGTGCTGTCGCTGTCGGTCCTGGCGCTGGTCGTGATCGCGTTGAAGAGCGTCGCCCACTAGCCCCGGAGCTCGGACTCAGGTCGGCTCACAGCAGGTCGAGCCCCGCCGCGACCACGCTGTCCGCGTCGATCCCGTGGTGGCGGTAGACGTCGTCCAGGTCACCGGACTGGCCGAACCGCGTGACGCCCAGGTGCTTCGCCCGCACGCCGTTGATGCCGGCCAGGAACGCGAGCGTGTGGGGGTGACCGTCGAGCACCGTCAGCAGTGGCGCGGCTCGATGCGCGGGAAACGCGGCATCGAGGACCCAGGTCGGTGCGTCACCGCTGCCCGCACGGGCCTGCACCGCGTCGAAGAGCAGGCCCGGGCTGGTCACGCACACGACGTCGACGGCGGTGCCCCCGGCCTCGAGCCGCTCGGCGGCGGCGAGCGCCTCCGGCATCATCGCTCCCATCGCCGCGATCGTGAGGGCGGGCGTGTCCTCGGTGCGGCGGATCGGGTACGCGCCCGCCACCGCCTGTCTGCGTCGGCGCTCCCGGGCGGCCGGGTCGGTGGGAACGGCCGCGAGCTTCTGGTCGACGGGACGGGTCGACAGCCGCAGGTACGCCGAGGTGCCGTCGGGCCGCCCGATCTGCGCCATCGCGGCGAGCAGCGTCCACTCGACGTCGATCGCGAACGCCGGCTCGTACGTCGTGCAGCCGGGCTGCTCGAGGCCGACCGACGGGCTCGTGATCGACTGGTGCGCCCCTCCCTCGGGGCCGAGGGTGACGCCGGACGGGGTGCCGACCAGGATCGACTGGCCGCCGGCGTAGATCCCGAACGACCACGGCTCCAGCGCCCGCTCGACGAACGGGTCGTAGAGCACCCCGATCGGGATCAGTGGCTGACCCCACCGGCTCCAGGTCGCCCCGAGCTCGCCGAGCAGGCCGACGAGGTTGACCTCGGCGATGCCGAGCTCGACGTGCTGGCCGGTTGGCTGCTCGCGCCAGTGCAGGATCGTCTCCGGGTCGTCGTCGAACCAGTCGCGCCGCTCGCTCGACGACCAGACGCCGACCTTGTTGACCCAGCCGCCGAGGTTCGTCGACGAGGACACGTCCGGTGAGAGCGTCACGACCCGGCTCGCGGCCTCCGGAGCGCTGCGCGTGAGGTCGAGCAGCGTACGACCGAGCGCGGCCTGCGTCGTCGCGCGCCCCGACGGCGTACGACCGAAGTCGGTCGGCAGGGTCGGCGCCGGGACGGAGGGCACGGGGGTCCGGTGGAGCCGTGCGGCTGCCTGCTCGCACAGCAGGCCGGCCTTCGACGTGCTGTCGAAGCGCTGCCACGGCGCGTCCAGCGAGGTGCCGCTGACCTGTGCCAGGTCGCGCATCTGGGCCTCGTTGAGGAGCGAGGAGTGGTTCTGCGGGTGGCCCTCCGACGACAGGCCGCGGCCCTTGATCGTGTACGCGAAGATCACGGTCGGCCGGTCGTCGGCGATCGCGTCGAACGCGTCGGATACGGCCGAGAGGTCGTGGCCGCCCAGGTTGCGCACCGCCGCGTACAGCGTGTCGTCGTCCAGCGTCGCGATCAGGCGGCGGATCTCCTCCGCGCCTGCGCCGTCGCCGGGCAGACGCTCGCGCAGCTGCTCGGGCGTGCAGCGGAGCAGGCGCTGGTACTCCGGGTTGAGCATCGTGTCGATCCGCGTCCGCAACGCGTCGCCGCCCGGGCGGGTGAAGAGGTCCTCGAGGATGGCGCCGTACTTGATCGTGAGGACCTGCCAGCCCGCCGCCTCGAACATGCCCTGCAGCCGGGTCGCCCCGATGTTGGGCACGACGCGGTCGAGCGACTGGCGGTTGAGGTCGACGATCCAGCAGATCTCCCCGAGGTCGGTGACCATCGGGTCGAGGATCGCCTCCCAGATCGCGCCCTCGTCGAGCTCGGCGTCGCCGAGCAGCGAGTACTGCCGGCCCGAGCCGACCACGGGCTCGCGGGAGGCGACGTAGCGCCGGGCGAGCGCGCCCCAGATCGGTGCCGTCGCGCCGATGCCGACCGAGCCGGTGGAGTAGTCGACCGGATCGGGGTCCTTGGCGCGGCTCGGGTAGCTCTGCAGCCCGCCGAAGGCGCGCAGGGTCGTGAGGTACTCCTCGTCGAGCTCGCCGAGCAGGTAGTTGATCGCGTGCAGGACCGGTGACGCGTGCGGCTTGACCGAGACCCGGTCCTCGGCACGCAGGTGCTCGAACCACAGCGCGGTCATGATCGTCGTCATCGACGCCGACGACGCCTGGTGGCCGCCGACCTTGAGGCCGCTCTCGTTCGGTCGGACCCGGTTCGCGTGGTCGATGATCGCCGTCGAGAGCCACAGGACCCGCTGCTCGACCTCGCGGAGGGTCGCCAGGTGATCGTCCTTCGTCTCGGCAGCGGGATTCGTCATCGTTCGTCACCATCCGGGTCGCGCGGCGGTCGTACGGGGTAAGTGTCGTTCACCTCGGGGGGTCGAAGCACGGCGGGCGCGTCCCGGATCGTCCTCGCGCGCCTCGGTCACCCGTACGAGTCCCTGGTCGTCCGCACCGTCGGCCCCGTGCCGAACGCGGGTCCGGCCGGAGCTCGGCGGGACCCGGGTCGAGCGCCGCTGACGTCGCGGTCGATCGGAGCGACCGTGGACCTGCCAGGACCGGCACACCGGTCGTTCGTGCGTTCCGAGGAGGATCCCATGTCCGTTGCAGCCACCCGACCCACCCCGTCCCTCCCGCGCCTGCGCGGTGCCGCCGGACTGGTCGCGGCACTCGCGCTCGTGCTGGCGCTCGTCGCGCCCGCCGGGAGCGCGTCGGCCTCGCCGAACCCGACCGCGCTGCTGCCCGCAGCCGCAAGTCCCACGGTGGCGACGCCCGTCGCGCGAGCGAAGAGCGCACTGGCCGACGCGCGCGCCCAGCTGAAGAAGCGCCGGTACGCGAAGGCGAACGCGTCGCTGAAGCGTGTCCGCGTCAACAGCGGTCGGGCGCACGTGGCAGCGCTCGCCCTGATCGGCAAGCCGCCGACGGACCCGGAGAGCGACGACCCGCCAGGTCCGCCGGCGGTGCTCGCCGCCCTGGGTCTCCAGCGCCGGATCAGCATCGACGCCGCCACGATGTTCGCCGGGATGAAGACTCACCCGAAGGTCGTGCAGGCGCTGCGGGCGACGCTCTACTGGCCCCACCGGCGACGCGACGCGATGATCGCCCGCGTGATCGGGCTGCCGCCCGAGGGTGCCGGCGCCGATTATCCCGACTCGATGGCCGACACCATCGCCGGGTACACGAAGGAGATCGCGACCATCAACAAGGCCCTGACCCGCTACCGGCTGTCGGCAGGCGGTCGTACAGGCCTGCGCAACGCGCTCGCGCGGGTCAAGGCGACGAAGCGGGTCGTCACCGTGGCGTTCGGGGACGAGTAGTCGCGCCGCGCGGGACGCGAGTTCCGCTGGCCTCGGGGTCCGGGTGGACGGCCGTGCGTAACGGCCGCCCACCCGGACCCCGGGACACGGCCCCTCAGGCCGCGGGGGTGTGCTGCGCGGGATCCGCCTCGGTCTCGCCGATGCGGACGACGTCGCGCTGGCCCCGGGCGTAGAGCTGGCGCTCGCGCGGGTTCAGTCCGCCCCACACGCCGTACGGCTCGCGGACCTTGATCGCGTGCTCGAGGCACTGCTGGACGACGGGGCAGCCGGCGCAGAACGTCTTGGCGCGAGCCTCGCGCTCGGCGCGGGCGGCGCCGCGCTCGTCCTCGGGGCTGAAGAACTCCTCGGTGTCGACGCCGCTGCAGGCGGCGTCGAACTGCCACTCGTAGGAGTCCAGGATCGGAGCGGGGAGACGAGAGATGGTGGACATGGTTCCTCCTCTGGGGGGAGTCTCAAATCGCCGACCGTTTCGGCGAGCTCCGGGATGTCCGGTGTCGTGCTGTTCATGAACATAGACGAAAACTTCTTCAACTGTCCAGCCCAAGTGAATAACTTGATACGCTGAGAACCGATGCACGACCAGGACGGTGTCGGCAGCGGGCGCTGCGCGGGCACCGGGAGGGACTCGGATGCCGACCCAGGGGACCACCAGCGTTCGCGACGCAGCGGCGCGTCTGGGGTTGCCGGCGGCGACCCTGCGGACCTGGGAGCGCCGCTACGGTCTCGGACCCTCGGCCCGCAGCGCCGGCGGGCACCGGCGCTACTCCGAGGACGACCTCGCCGTGCTCGGCCTGATGGCTCGCCTCGTGCGCGACGGCATGCAGCCGCGCGACGCAGCGGAGGCGGCGCGCGGCAGCCGTGGGTCGGCCGGGCCGCTGATCATCAGCTCCGGCAAGGACCAGGCGAACGCCGAGCTCGTGGCGGTCCTCCTGGCAGCGGCCCAGCGGCACGACGCCGCGACCCTGCGCCGCCACGTCACCCGGGTGGCCGCCCAGCGCGGGGCCCTGCGCGCATGGGACGAGATCCTGGTGCCGCTGCTGCGCGCGATCGGAGAGCGCTGGCGCGACCCGGACTTCGGGATCGCCGGGGAGCACCTGGCCTCGGAGGTCATCACGTCCGTGCTGCGGACCTGTACGGCCCTGGCGGCCCGCGACCTCGGTGCGGTCCAGGCGGCGCGGTCGCACGAGGTGCTGCTGGCGAGCGCCGAGGAGGAGCAGCACGCGCTGCCCCTCGCCGCGCTCGAGGCGGCCCTGGCCCAGCAACGGATCGGCTGCCGCATGCTGGGCGCTCGGACCCCGGCACGCTCGCTGGTCTCCGAGGTCGCCCGGACCCAGCCGTGCGTGGTCTTCGTCTGGGCGTCGATGCCGTACCGCGACCCGGACGTGCTGCGCGATCTCGTCGACGCGGCGTCCGGGGAGCTGACCGTCCTGCTCGGCGGTCCGGGCTGGGCCCGTACGCCCCGGCCCGACTCGGGCCCGCGGGCCCGGGTGGCGGAGGTGACGGACCTGCCCGGCGCGGTGGAGTCCGTGGCCTCGACGATCGGGGTCGAGCTGCGCGCGGGTGGGTTCAGCGAGGAGCCCTGAACGAGTTCCTCGCACCGGAACTTGTTCAGCCCCACATCGAGACGAACAAGACGGTACGGTTCCGGTGACATCGGTGCCGCCGTCAGGGCTCGCCGGTCCGCGTGACACCGGCGGAGCCGGTGTATAAGAAGGCATGACCTCCGACCCCGACGCGCCGGAGCCGTCCCGGTTGGACCGGGCCCGCGCGGGTCTGGTGGCGAGCACCAACCCCGCGACCGCGTGGGGGTCGATCCTCGTCCTCGCCGGCCTGCTGGTCCTGGGGCTTCCAGCCGTGAGCGTGACGACCATCGAGATCGTGCTCGGGGTCGTCCTCTGCGGCGTCGGCCTGGTGGACGGCGTGTACGCGGCCACGGGCCGGTGGGGCCGCCTGAACCGGTCCCGGTGGCGCGCCGGGCTCCGGGCCCCGTTCGTGCTCGTGACCGGCTTCGTCGTGATCGTGGCACCGGCCGAGGCGACCGTCCTGATCTTCGCGGCGGTCGGGCTGTACATGTTCGTCCGTGGATCCGTCGCGCTCGCCGGCGCGGTGGTCCGCCGCAGGCGCGACCGTCTCCCGGCATCGCTCGTGATGGTCGCCGCGGGACTCCTGTTCTTCTTCGCCTCCACCGTCGTCTCGCAGGGCATCGTGCTGGCCGTCGCGATCGGAGCGACCATCCTCGGTGGGATCCTCCTCGCCTACGGGCTGCGTGCGGGCCTGCACCCGGGACAGATCGACCTCACCGACGCCGGGGTCGTGGAGATGCTCGACGGCTGGGTGCGGGGCGCCGACGTCGGCGACGCCCGCCGCGACGAGCTGGCCGAGACCCTGTACTTCGAGGCCCCGCAGCGTGCGGACAAGCTGACGGCGTGGTGGGTGATGCTGCTGCTCAGTGCGGCGATCGCGACCTTCGCCGTCCTCCAGGACTCCACCGCGGTCGTGATCGGCGCGATGCTGGTCGCGCCGCTGATGGTGCCGATCCTCGGTCTCGCGGGCGCCCTGGTCAACGGGTGGTCGTCGCGGGCCGCGGCCTCGGCCCGGCTGGTCGCGGCGGGCTCCGCCGGCGCGATCGGGATCAGCTTCCTGCTGTCCCGCTGGGCTCCGCCGCTGATCAGTCTCGACGCGAACAGCCAGATCTCGTCGCGCGTCAGCCCGACCCTGACCGATCTGCTGATCGCCGTGGCTGCCGGCGCGGCGGGGGCGTTCGCCACCGTGAACGCGCGGGTCGCGGCGTCGATCGCCGGTGTCGCGATCGCCGTCGCCCTCGTCCCGCCGCTCAGCGTGGTCGGGATCTGCCTCGGCGCCGGACTCGTCGACGAGGCGTTCGGTGCCTTCGTGCTGTTCATGACGAACTTCGTCTCGATCGTCCTCTCGGCCGCCGTCGTGTTCGTGCTCGGCGGCTTCGCGAACCCGGCGGTGCTCCGCCGCCAGGGGCGGCAGGTCCTGCTCACGATCGCCCCGTACGGCGCGCTCGCGATGGTCGTCCTCGTGCCCCTGATCTTCACGTCCGCCGGCATCGTCGCCGACGCGTCCCTGAACCGCGAGGTCGCCGGCGTGGTCGACGACTGGGTCGGAGACCGCAACCTGCGCGTGGTCTCGGTCGACGTGACCGCCGGGGAGGTCACCGTCGAGGTCACCGGCTCCGGCTCCCTGCCGGCCGTCGCGGACCTTCAGGACGCGGTCACCGACACCGCCGGCCGTGAGACGGCAGTCCGGGTGGAGTACACGCCGAGCCGGACGGTGGAGGTCGACGCCGACGGCAGCCTGCGGATCGAGTGAGGAGCCGCGACTCAGGCGGCGGGCGGGCGCCGCCGAACGAGCGCGGCCTGGCTGACCTGGCAGATCGGCGCGCCCGTCGCGCCGAACACCGCCGCGTTGACCAGCGCGCGTCCGGCGTCGGCCATCGGGGTGGTGTGCTCGAACAGCATCCACTCGTCCGCCCGCACGTCACCCTGGAACCACAGGGCGTGATCGAGCGACACCGCCCACCACTGCTCGGCCATCGTGCGCTCGTGCCCGGTGACCGCGCCGTGCGGGGCGACAGCAGTCGCCATCAGCATGAGGTCGCTGGCGTAGGCGAGCGCGGCCCGCTGGCGTACGGGGTCGTCGCCGATCGCGTGGGGTGCGCGCATCCAGATGTTGCGGGCGGCGGTCGCCGAGTGCGGCGGAACGACGTCCTCCTCGACCGGCGCCACCCGGACCTCGATCGCGGTGAAGCCCTCCCAGAACTCGCCGAGGCCACCGTCGGGCTGCGCCAGCACCCGCAGGTCGACGCTGTCCTCCGGTGGCGCGACGGCCGGTGTCGTACGGGCGTGGTCGATCCCGTCGGCAGGCGCGCTGGACGCGACCGCGGTCCGGCAGACCAGCCGGCCGTCCTGGTGCGCGCGCACCTCGTGCACGCACGAGCGGCCGCCCTCGCGCAGCACCTCGACGTCGAGGTGGACCGGCGAGCCTGTCGTCCCCGGACGCAGGAAGGACGTGTGGGTCGAGTGGACGACCGTCTCCGGCCCGGCGCAGTGCCCGGCCGCGACGATCGACTGCCCGACGAGCTGCCCGCCGAAGAGCTGGGGCAGCGGGACGACGTCGCTGGCGCCGACCCACCGGCGCGTGCCGGTCTGCTCGAGCGTGAACAGCCGGTTCAGGGGCCCCTCCGTGAGCAGCGGGCCGGTGAGCGTTCCCGCCATCACGACTCCGAGGCCAGCGCGTCGCGTCGCCGCGGTGGTCGCGGGAAGAACCCGCTGGTCCGCGCGACGTACTCGTCGTACGCCGCGCCCTTGCTGCGCCGCATGCCCTTCTCCAGCAGCGCCTTGCCGCTGTAGCTCACGAGCAGCTTCGTCATGACGATCGGCGAGACCACCGCGACGATGCCGATCGGGTGGCCGAGAGCGAGCATCCACAGGCCGAACCACACGCACGCGTCGCCGAAGTAGTTCGGGTGGCGCGTCCAGGCCCACAGGCCGCGGTCCATGATCCGGCCGGCGTTCGCCGGGTCGGCCTTGAACCGCGCGAGCTGCCAGTCGCCGATCGCCTCGAAGGAGAAGCCGACGAGCCACAGCGCGATGCCGAGCGCGCCGAGCAGGCCGATCGACGCGTCCTCGTACATCGCGACCTGGACCGGCAGGGAGATGAACCAGAGCAGCACGCCCTGCAGGCCGTAGATCTTGCGGATCAGGAAGCCGACGAGCGAGCCGGTCTGGTGCCGCATCAGCGCCGTGTAGCGCTTGTCCTCGCCGTGGCCGCGGTTGCGGTTGCCGATGTAGATCCCGAGGCGCAGGCCCCAGACCGCCGTCAGGGCGAGCACGACGAGTCGGCGGGCGTCGTCGCCGTCCGAGGAGGCCGAGGCCAGGTAGGAGACCACGGCGACGACGACGAAGCCCGGACCCCAGACGATGTCGATGATCGACTGGTTCTTGATCCGGATGGCCGTGGCCATGACGAGGCCCATCAGCACGACGACGGCGACGGCGCTGAGGAGCAGGTTCAGGGCGAGGTCGGCCCAGGGAAAGTCGGACATGATGCGTCTTCTTCGCTCTCTGTCGGCTCAGACGAGGTCGGCGGCGAAGCCCTGGAAGGCTTCCTGCGCCTCGCGGTACGTGTGGGACTCGCCGGCACGGGACTGCGCGACCAGCTCCTCGAGCGCCGCCGGTGTCAGCGGACCGTCGGGGAGCAGGACGGTGCCGCGCTCCACGGAGTCGGCGACCCGCAGACCACCGGCCCCGGCGACGAGGACCTGGCCGTTCAGCGTCGAGCGCGGATCGAGGAGGGCCGACGCGATCGGCGCCACCGACTCCGACGTCATCGTCTTCGCGTAGCGCGGGTCCATCCCGGCCTCGGTCATCTGCGTGGTGGCGTACGGCAGCAGCACGTTCGTGTGGACGCCGCGTCGCTCGCCCTCGACCGCGGCGGTGCGGCCGAGCGCGATCACCGCACCCTTGGACGCCGCGTACGCGGAGACCGTCGGCTCTCCGTGCAGGCCCGCTGTAGACGCGACGAGCAGGATCCGGCCGCGCCGTGCCTCCCGCATCGCCCGGAGCGCTGCCGAGGCGACGAGCGCGGTGCCGGTGACGTTGACGTCGAGCACCGCCGCGAGGTTCTCGGGTGTGGTGCTGTGGAACATCTGCGGGCTGCTGATCCCGGCGCTCGTGATGCAGGCGTCGAGCCGGCCGAAGCGTTCGAGCGCGGTCTCGACGAGCCGGGTGGCGGTCGCGGGATCCTCGACGGCGCCGTGGTCGGCCACGGCCGTGCCGCCGGCGGCCTCGATCTCGGCGGCGACGTGGTCCGCCGGGCCGCGGCCGTGCTCGTCGACCTCGCGGTTGCGGTTGTTGACGACGACGGTGGCGCCCAGGCTCGCCAGGTGGAGCGCGAAGGCGCGGCCGAGGCCCTTCCCTCCGCCGGTGACGACGGCGACCTGGTCCTGCATCGGTCGGGTGCTCATGCTGCGATCCTCTCCACCAGGACGGCGACTCCGAGGCCGGCGGCCCCGCTGACTGCGGCGACGCCGTAGCGGCCGTCGCGACGCTCGAGCTCTTCCACGCAGCTGCCGACGAGGATGGCGCCGGTCGCGCCGAAGGCGTGCCCCATCGCCATCGTCCCGCCGTTCGGGTTCATCCGCTCCGGACCCGCGTCGAGGTCCCGGCGGAAGCGCAGGCACAGCGCCGAGAACGCCTCCGCGAACTCGAACACGTCGATGTCCGCGGGACGCAGCCCGGCGCGGGCGATCACCGTCTCGACCGCGGACTGGCCGGCGGTGAGCATGAGGACCGGGTTGACCGACGTGGTCGCCGCACCGAGGACGCGGGCACGCGGCCGCAGCCCGGCCCGCTCGGCGGCGTCGGCGTCGCCGAGCAGCAGCAGCGCGGCGCCGTCGGCCATCGCCGGTGACGTGCCGACCGTGTGCAGGTGCTCGATCCGGTCGACGACCGGGTAGGCGCCGAGCGCGATCGCGTCCTGGCCCTGCCCGCCCAGCTCGGCGAAGGCCGGGGGCAGCCCGGCCAGCGTCTCCGCGGTCGTGCCGGCGCGGACGAGCTCGTCGTGGTCGAGGCCCGGGCTGGACTCGCTCGGCGGAACCGGCACCAGCGATCCGCCGAACACTCCGGCGGCGTGTGCCGCGGCGGCCTTCTGCTGGGTCTCGAGCCCGTACGCGTCGAGCTCCTCGCGGGTGAAGCCCTCCAGCGTCGCGTTGAGGTCGGCGGCGATGCCCATGTGGACGGACCCGATCTGCGCGACCGTCGCCGGGTCGCTCCACAGCGGCCCGCGGTCGACGAACATCGGCACGCGTGACACGCTCTCGACGCCGCCCGCGACGCCCAGACGCAGGTCGCCGGCGCGCAGCCGAGCGGCGGTCTGGCCGACCGCGTCGACGCCGGACGCGCAGAACCGGTTCGTCGTCGCTCCGGCCACGTCGTCGCCCCATCCCGCCAGGAGGGCGGCCGTCCGGGCGATGTTGCCGCCCTGCTCGTCGACCTGCGAGGCGCACCCGAGGGTGACGTCCTCGACCGTCGACGGATCCAGGCCGGTCCGCTCGACGAGCGCCTGCTGGAGGTGCACGACGAGGTCGATCGGCGTGCGGGAGTGCAGCGACCCCTTCGGGGACGCCTTCCCGCGTGGCGTTCTGACGTAGTCCAGGACGAGGGCCTCGGGCATCGGTGCTCCTTGGTCGCGACCACGGAAATGTGATCGGTGTCGCTTCAACTGGTGGAGATACTCTTTTAGTTGTAGTACGGTGAGCACGTTGTTGGCAAGCGAAACAGTGTTGGCAAGCGAACCCGCAGGGGCGAGCGAACCGCCGTGACGAGCGAAACCGCGACGCGATCCGGATGCCCGCGGCGCGACCGGGCGACAGACTGACCTGAGAAGGGGATGCGAGATGAGCGAGACGAACATCTGGGTGCTCGGCGGCTACCAGAGCGACTACGCCCGCAACTTCACTCGCGAGGGCCTCGACTTCGCCGACCTCACCCGCGAGGTCGTCGAAGGGGCGCTGAGCAGCGCCCGCGTCGACGGCACCGCGATCGGGGTCGTCCACGTCGCGAACGCGTTCGGGCAGCTCTTCACCCACCAGGGCCAGCTCGGCGCGATGCCGGCCACGGTCCACGAGGACCTCTGGGGGACGCCGTCGTCGCGGCACGAGGCCGCCTGTGCGTCCGGAAGCATCGCAGCGGTGTCCGCGATGGCCGACCTGCGCGCCGGCTCGTACGACTCGGCGCTCGTCCTCGGCGTGGAGCTGGAGAAGACCGTGCCCGGCGACGAGGCCGCCCGCCACCTCGGTGCCGCCGCGTGGACGGGCCACGAGGGTGGGGACGCGCGCTTCATGTGGCCGTACATGTTCAGCCTCGTCGCCGACGAGTACGAGCGTCGCTACGGGCTCGACGAGGCCCACCTGCGGGCGATCTCCGAGCTCAACTTCGCCAACGCGCGCCGCAACCCGAACGCCCAGACCCGCGGTTGGGACGTGCCCGATCTGGTCGCCAACGTCGGCCGCGACGACGAGACCAACCCGGTCGTCGACGGTCGCGTCCGCCGGTTCGACTGCTCCCAGGTCACCGACGGCGGTGCAGGCGTGGTCCTGGTCAACGACGCCTACCTGCGCGACCACCCGGACGCCCGTCCGATCGCCCGGATCGAGGGCTGGGGGCACCGTACGGTCGGGCTCGGCCTGGAGCGCAAGCTCGAGGTCTCCGCCGACCAGCCGTACGTCCTGCCGCACGTCCGTCAGGCCGTGCTCGACGCCTTCGGCCGCGCGCGGATCACGCTCGAGGACCTCGACGGGCTCGAGACCCACGACTGCTTCACGCCGAGCGAGTACCTCGCGATCGACCACATCGGCCTGACCGGGCCCGGCGAGTCGTGGAAGGCGATCGAGAACGGCGAGATCGCGCCCGGCGGCGTGCTCCCGATCAACCCCAGCGGCGGGCTGATCGGCGGTGGCCACCCGGTCGGCGCGACCGGAGTGCGGATGCTGCTCGACGCGTCGAAGCAGGTCAGCGGCGACGCCGGCGACTACCAGGTCGACGGGGCCTCCCGTTTCGCGACCCTCAACTTCGGCGGCAGCACGGCGACGACGCTCAGCTTCGTCGTCGGCGCGGTCCCCGCCTGATCCCCGGCCGCGCAGCCACGACGAGACGCATAAGGAGAACCATGGACATCGAGATCGTCGGGCGGATGCTGTCGACGCTGCCGAGCGACGACGAGCACCCGTACCGGACCGGGCCCTGGCAGCCCCAGACGACGGAGTGGGTGGCCGACGACCTCGAGGTCGTCGAGGGTGAGATCCCGCGCGACCTCGACGGTGTCTACCTGCGCAACACCGAGAACCCGCTGCATCCGTCGCTGAAGAACTACCACCCGTTCGACGGGGACGGGATGATCCATGTCGTCGGCTTCCGCGACGGCACGGCGTTCTACCGCAACCGGTTCATCCGCACCGACGGCCTCCTGGCCGAGGCGGAGGCCGGCGGTCCGCTGTGGGCCGGTCTCGCCGAGGCGCCGGGGATCGCGCTGCGCGAGGACGGGTGGGGCGCGCGCACGCGGATGAAGGACGCCTCCAGCACCGACGTCGTCGTCCACCGCGGCCAGGCGCTCACGAGCTTCTACCAGTGCGGCGATCTCTACCGCGTGGACCCGTTCACCGCGCAGACGATGGGCAAGGAGAGCTGGAAGGGCCGCTTCCCGTTCGACTGGGGCGTCTCGGCGCACCCGAAGGTCGACGACCGGACCGGCGAGATGCTGTTCTTCAACTACAGCAAGGAGGCGCCGTACATGCACTACGGCGTCGTCGACGAGTCCAACGACCTCGTCCACTACGTCGACGTCCCCCTGGCCGGTCCGCGCCTGCCGCACGACATGGCGTTCACCGAGAACTACGCCATCCTCAACGACTTCCCGCTGTTCTGGGATCCCGAGGCGCTCAAGCACGACGCGCACATCGCCCGCTGGCACCGCGACATGCCGTCGCGGTTCGCGGTGATCCCGCGCCGAGGGCAGTCCTCGGACATCCGCTGGTTCGAGGCCGAGTCGACGTACGTGCTGCACTTCGTCAACGCCTACGAGGACGGGGACGAGATCGTCCTCGACGGGTTCTTCCAGGGCGATCCCGAGCCGGCCGACAACGGGATGGGCAACAGGTGGCAGCGGGCGTTCCGTTTCCTGGCGCTCGACCGGATGCAGTCGCGGCTGCACCGCTGGCGGCTCAACCTCGTGACCGGGCTGGTCAAGGAGGAGCAGCTGTCGGACAGCATCACCGAGTTCGGGATGATGAACGGCGCCTACTACGGCGGCGAGTACCGCTACGCGTACGCCGCGACCGGCAAGCCGTCGTGGTTCCTCTTCGACGGGCTGGTCAAGCACGACCTCCGCGACGGGACCGAGGAGCGGTTCACCTTCGAGGACGGCGTGTACGGCAGCGAGACCGCGATGGCGCCGCGCGTCGGCAGCACCGGTGAGGACGACGGCTACCTCGTCACGCTCACGACGGACATGAACGCGGACGCCTCGTACTGCCTGGTCTTCGACGCGGCGCGGGTCGGTGACGGGCCGGTGTGCAAGCTGCGGCTGCCCGAGCGGATCTCCAGCGGCACCCACTCCACGTGGGCTCCGGGCGAGGAGCTGCGGCGCTGGCAGACTGCGGAGTCGGCCGCGGACGCGGTCGGGCTCTGAGCGCGCGCGACGCCCGAGCCGTCACGACAACGAGGAGACCCGGATGGTCGACCCCACGTCCGAGCAGGACGCCCCGACCCGCCTGGAGGCCGGCGGGACGAACGCCATCGGCCGGATGCTCGGCGTCCTCGGTGACGAGTGGACGCTGCTGGTCCTGCAGCAGGCGCTGACGGGCGTCAGCCGGTACGCCCAGTTCCGCGCGAACCTGCCGATCTCCAACTCGGTGCTGACCGCGCGCCTGCAGCGGCTGAGTGACGAGGGGATGCTCGAGCGGCACGTCTACCAGACCAACCCGCTGCGCGCGGAGTACCGGATCACGCCGCGCAGCCGCGCGCTGTGGCCGGTGATGCTGTCGATCTGGGAGTGGGAGCGGCACTGGGTCGCCGACCGTGCCGACGACCTGCCGGTGATGCACCACGACACCTGCGGGCACGACTTCGCGCCGCTGATGTGCTGCCGTGCCTGCGGCAAGTCGGTCTCGGCCCGCGACGTGGCGGCCGCGTGGGGACCGAGCGGCACCTGGGAACGGTCCGTGCCCGCGGGTGCGACCCGGCGCCGGTCGGACTCCGACGGAGCGCACGGCCAGGCCGGGCTCTTCCCCGACACGATGACGATCTTCGGCAACCGGTGGGCGTCGGCCCTGATGGGGGCGGCGTTCCGCGGCCTGACGCGGTTCAGCGACTTCGCGTCCGCCCTGGGCGCACCGCCGACCCTGGTCGCGGACCGGCTCAAGGCGTTCTGCGCGCTCGGGGTCCTCGAGGCGACGGAGAACCCCACGCGGTCCGACTGGGTCGAGTACCACCTGACCGAGAAGGGGCGCGCGTTCTTCCCGGTCGTGGTGGCGAGTCTCCAGTGGTCCGAGCACTGGTTCGTCGCGCCCGAGGGGCCGGCGCTCGTGCTCAGCCACCGGTCGTGCGGCGCCGAGCTCGTCGCCACCTTCACGTGCGACCAGTGCCGCGAGCCGCTGGCCGGGCACGACATCAGCATCCGACCCTCGGCCGAGGGCGGCGATCTGCCTCGAGGAGGAGCAGAGACATGACGACACGCACCACGCTGGCCGACATCGTGCGGGACACCGCGAAGGCCACCCCCGACGCGCCCGCGATCGTCGGCGAAGGACGCTCGGTGACCCACGGTGAGCTGTCGGCGCGGTCCGACGCGCTGGCCGCCGGGCTCGTGGCGAGCGGGCTGCAGGTCGGGGACCGGGTCGCCTACCTGGCCCGGAACGCGACCGAGTACTGGGAGCTGTTCTTCGCGGCCGCCAAGGCCGGCGTGGTGATCGTGCCGCTGAACTTCCGACTGTCGGCCGACGAGGTCGCCTGGATCCTCGGGGACGCCGAGCCCGCCGCGATCCTCGCCGAGGACCATCTCGCGCACCTCGTGCCCGACGACTTCGCGGGCCCCCGGCTGGTCTTCTCGCAGGACGGCGAGCCGCAGGTCGGCGCCGGCTGGCAGGCGTACGAGGCGTGGCTGGCGCAGATGCCGACGGCCGACCCGCACCGCGAGGTCACCGGCGACGGGCTGTTCTGCCTGATGTACTCGTCGGGCACCACCGGCCGGCCGAAGGGCGTGACGACCACGGTCGCCGGGTTCCTGTGGGCGGTCGAGGCGTTCGGGGCGCAGTTCGACGTGTCGCCGAGCTCGGTCAGCCTCGTGCCCACGCCGTACTACCACATCGCCGCGGGCGGCTGGTCGCTCATCGCGCTGGCGGCCGGTGGCCGGATCGTGCAGTTCACCGAGGTCACGCCGCAGAACATGCTCGGTCTCATGGTCGGCCACCGCGCGACCCACGTGATCATGGTCCCGACCGTGATGCAGCTGTTCATCACGAACCCGCAGGCCGCCGCTGCGGACTACTCGAGCGTCGAGTGGGTCGTGTACGGCGGTTCGCCGATCTCCGAGACCGTGATGGTGGGCGCGAAGGAGGTCTTCGGCGCCGAGCTCGCGCAGAGCTACGGGCTGACCGAGACCATCGGCGTCACGACGATCCTCGGCGCCGACGACCACGTCGTCGGATCCGGGCGGCTGCGGTCGGCCGGGCGAGCCGTCCCCGGTGTCGAGGTGGCGATCTTCGATCCCGAGACCGGCCAGGAGTGCCCGACCGGCGAGGTCGGCGAGGTCGTCACCCGCGGTCCCGGCGTCACGAAGGAGTACTGGCGGCGACCCGAGGAGACCGCCGCGTCGTTCTGGCCCGGCGGCTGGTTCCGTACGGGGGACGCCGGCTACGCCGACGAGGACGGGTACGTCTTCCTCAAGGACCGGATCAAGGACCTCCTGATGTCGGGCGGGGAGAACATCTACCCGGCCGAGGTCGAGAACGCGATCATGGCGCACCCGGCGGTGCAGGAGGTCGCGGTGATCGGCGTGCCGTCCGAGCGCTGGGGCGAGACCCCGCACGCGGTCGTGGTGGCGAAGCAGGGCGAGACGATCGACGGTGACGAGCTGATCGCGTTCACCCGCGAGCGGCTCGCGCACTACAAGTGCCCGACTTCGGTCGAGGTGATCGACGCCCTTCCCCGGAACCCCTCCGGGAAGATCCTGAAGCGCGAGCTCCGCGCCCCGTGGTGGGCCGGGCACGAGAGGAGCATCGGATGACGTACGACGAGGACCGCTGGGCGATCCTGCGCCAGACCGTGATCGGGGCCGCCGACCTGGCGACGACGAGCAAGGAGCTGCGGGACGCCTTCGGGCTGTCCGACGGGTTCGCCGACCCCATCCTCGAGGACGTGGGTCTGGCCGACGAGACGATCCGCGTCGGGTCGCAGACCCACCTCGAGATCGTCGCGCCCCTGCACGACCGGACGTCGATCGCGCAGTGGATCGCGAAGGGCGGCGGTGGCGGCGGTTACGCGCTGTCGATCCAGGTCCCCGACATCGCGCCCCTGCTCGCGAACGCGACCGCGCTGGGCGTACGGACGGTCGCGGACCAGGAGGTGTACGGCCACCGGATCGTGCAGCTCCACCCCAAGGACATGGGGCTGCTCGTCGAGCTGGACGAGATCGCGGACCCGGGCGTGTGGTTCTGGGACGACATCACGACCGAGACGCCGGCCGACCCGGTGATCGACGACGTGGTCGCGGTCGAGGTCGCCTCGGCCGACCCGTCCGCGCAGGCGGCGCGGTGGGCGGAGGTGTTCGGGACCGAGGTCGGCGACGCCGGTGGCGTGCCGTCGATCCGCCTGGGCGAGCGTACGGTGCGGTTCGTGGCCGGCGAGCGGCCGATGCTGGTCGGCATCGACGTCCGGCTCACGCCCGCGCACGCGGACGCGGCCGGTGAGGTCACGATCTCGGGAGTGCGGTTCCGCCTGCTGGCGGCCTGACGCAACAGTGCCGAAGATCGGTGACACATGCTGCCCTCGATCTTCGGCACTGTTGCATTCTTGCGGGATCGGAGCAGCTCAGCTGCCGTACGTGTCCCGCAGGGCGGTCTTGAGCAGCTTGCCGCTCGCGTTCAGCGGCAGCGCGTCCACGAACGCGACGCCGACCGGGCACTTGAAGTGCGCCATCCGGTCGCGCGCCCAGGCGATGATGTCGGCCTCGGACGGCGAGGAGCCCGGCGCCGGCACCACCACCGCGTACGCCGACTCGCCCCAGCGCTCGGACTCGACCCCGATCACCGCGACCTGCGCGATGTCCGGGTGGTCGGTGAGCGTGCTCTCGACCTCTGCGGGGTACACGTTCTCGCCGCCGGAAACGATCATGTCCTTGAGCCGGTCGTGCAGGTAGAGGTAGCCGTCGGCGTCGAACGAGCCGCCGTCGCCGGTGCGCAGCCAGCCGTCGGCGGTGATCGTGGCGTCGGTGGCCTCGCGGTTGCGCCAGTAGCGCGCCATCACGTGGCCGCCGCCGATCAGCACCTCGCCGCGCTCGCCCGGCGGCAGGTCCTCGAGCGTCGCCGGGTCGACCACACGGATCGGCACGTTCGGCATCGGGCGGCCGACCGAGCGCAGCCGGTGCACCGTCTCCGGCGTCGGCCGGTGGTCCTCCGGGGACAGCATCGTGACGCCGCCGGTCGACTCGGTCAGGCCGTACGACTGGAGGAACTTGCAGCCGAACACCTCGGTCGCCTCACGCAGCACCGGCTCCGGGATCGGCGACGAGCCGTAGATCAGGTACTTCAGCGCGCTCCAGTCGCCGGTCCGCGCGGCGGGCTGCGCCAGCATGAACTGGATCAGCGTCGGCACCGCGACCGCGTGCGAGACCCGGTGCTCCTGGAGGATCTCGAGCAGGTCGGCCGGTGAGGTGGCGTTGCGGAGCAGCAGCGCGGACCCGTTCACACCGGCGACCAGCGCCAGGCCGAGGCCGGAGACGTGGAAGAACGGCACCGGAGCCAGCGCGATCGACGTCGTGTCGAGGTCGAGCAGGTAGTGCATCGCCGCGATCGCCTGACCGATGTTGGGGCCGGTGAGCTCGATGCCCTTCGGGTGCCCGGTGGTGCCGGACGTGTAGAACATCAGCGCGGTCTCGTCGGCGGCTCGTGCGTACCCCGGGTCCTCGTCGGTCACCTCACGCAGCCACCCGTCGTACGGGGTGGTCCCGGCCGCGCCCGACAGGGTGACGACGGTCCGGACGTCCGCGGCGCGGGCGACCTCGGCGAGGTGCTCCATGCCGTGCCCCAGGACGATCGCGGCCGGCTCGGCGTTGCCGAGGATGTAGGCGACCTCGGGCCCGGCGAGCCGGAAGTTGAGCGCGGTCGGGACCGCGCCGACCTTCGACGCCCCGTACATCACCGCGAGGAACTCCGGGGCGTTCTCCCCGACGTACGCGACCCGGTCCCCGGGGCCGACACCGTCGGCGCGCAGCGCCTGGCCGACGCGGTTCGACTCGTCGTCGAGGTCGCGGAACGTGGTGGTCCCGCTCGGCGTGATAACGGCGTGCGCATCGGGCGTGACGGCGGCGCGGCGGCGCGGGATGTCCTCGAGGCGCTCGACGCGGGTGCCGTCGGGGTGCAGCGCGTACTCGGGGTCGCGGTACTCCGGTGGCGTGGGGACCAGGGCAGGCATCGTCGGCATCAGGACTCCCGGCTGAGGTGGAAGGGGGCGAAGACGGGCGGCTCGAAGATCCCCGGCGGTGCCTCGACCACGGGACGGATCGCGCGCAGCGCCGGGCCGGCCGTGACGAACTGGCCCGCGGTGGTCCGGCTCGTCGGGTCGTCCGGCTCGACCAGGTTGACGGTCATCACGACCTCGGGCTTGCCGTACAGGTGGATCTCCCAGTGGTCGCGGCCCGCGTACTCCTCGCGGTCGGGCTCCATCGTCCAGATGATCGCGAGGGTGAGGAACGGCTTCCCGTCCCGCATCGCGTGCCAGCGCCACTCGGTGGATCCGACGGTCCCGGCGGCGATGTGCCCGGCCGCGACCTCGAGGTCCCGCGAGGCGGGGACGACCCGGTGGTCGGAGACGACCTCGTCGTACGTGACGCCCATCCGCTCGCACATGAACGCGATCGTCTCCAGGTACAGCGACGCGTACAGCGACGGCAGCGGCCCGGAGCCGTCCAGCGTCGCCGGGTCCGAGCCCATCCCCATCACGGTGAACGCGAAGTCCGGGTCCGGCATCGCGCGGGCGTCCAGCACCTCGTCGATCGTGATCCGGTCGAGCGTCACGCTCGCGCCGGTCAGCGCCAGCGTGAGCCGCTCGCCGATCACGCCGGGGCTGACCCCGACCCCGAAGAGCGTGCTCCCGCCCTTCTCGCACGCCTCGGTGAACATCTGCTCGCGCTCGCTGCCGTGCGCCCGCGGGAAGTGCTGCCCGGCGGTCGTGATCACGTTGACTCCCGCGCCGAGCAGACGCAGCAGGTCGTCGTCGTGGGTCTCGTACGGGACCTGGAGCCGTGGTGCGTGCATGACGACATCGGGCTGCGCCGCGAGGATCTCGTCCACGTCGCGGGTGGCCAGGACGCCGGTCGGATCGCGCCGGGCGATGTCGCCTGCGTCCCGACCGACCTTGCGGTCGCCGTAGACCAGCAGACCGACCAGCTCGAGGTCGTCGCGGTCGAGGACGCCCCGCAGGATCGTCTTGCCGACGGCGCCGGTCGCCCACTGCGCGACCCGGATCCGCCCGCTCACGGCTTCGTCCTCAGCTCGGTGGCGAACAGCAGCTTGCCGAGCCCACGCTCGTACCGCACCGGGTCGCGTGCCAGGCGTGCACGCGACTCGACCGCCATGCGGTCGGTGTCGCACACCCACTCGCCGCGCTCCATGGCCTTGAGGCCGACGGCGGCGATGTCGCGCGGGTCCTCCTTGTCGCCCTCGACGTGCGAGGCCATCCGGGTGTCGACCGATCCGACGACCAGCGAGGTCACCGAGATGTTGTAGCGCTCGAGCTCCGCGCGGGCGATCCCGCCCAGGTAGAGCGCCGCCGCCTTCGACGGCGAGTAGCCACCCATGAACGCGGTCGGGGCGATCGCGGCGACCGACAGCACGTTGACGAACGAGCCGCCGCCGTTCTCGCGCAGCACGGGGGCGAACGCACGGATCGTCCGCAGCGGGCCGAAGTAGTTGACCTCCATCTCGGCGCGCGCGGCGTCGGGGTCGCTCGCCTCGATCAGCCGGTCCCCGGCGTGCAGTCCGGCGTTGTTCACGACGACGTTCGCGTCCGCGCACGCCTTCGCGGCCGCTTCGACGTCGGCGTCGCTGGTGACCTCGAGCGGCACGATCTCGGCGCCGGTCGCGGCCAGCTCGTCGGTCACGGAGTCGACGTCGCGC
The DNA here is from genome assembly GCF_002797495.1 of Mumia flava. Taxonomy (NCBI): domain Bacteria; kingdom Bacillati; phylum Actinomycetota; class Actinomycetes; order Propionibacteriales; family Nocardioidaceae; genus Mumia; species Mumia flava. The sequence goes on along the minus strand of NZ_PGEZ01000001.1, from coordinate 1,612,557 downwards.
ACCCCGGCGTACACGGTGGCGGCGCCACGCTCGAGCGCCTCGGTGACGAAGGCGAGCCCGATCCCGCGGTTGGCGCCCGTGACCACGATCCGTGCGCCCTCGATGGAAGCGCCCCGCAGCGCGCTCATGCGCCGGCTCCGGTCAGCGAGTCGGCGTAGACCAGGTCGTCGGGGAACTTCGCGCTGCGCTTCATCCGGTCGCGCTCGACGAGCATGCCGAACACCCAGCCCTCGGAGCGCTCCATGTCGTGGTTCCAGTCCCAGCGCAGCGCGCGGTGCCGGATGCCCCAGCGCCCGTCGGAGTAGCCCAGCTCGTCGACCATGCGGGCCGAGGTGAGCGTGTCGCCGACCCCGCCGTCGGGGCGGCGGACCCGGGCGAAGGCCAGGACGTACGACTCGGCGCGGGCGCGGGTCCCGTCGACCTCGACCAGGACGTTCGTCATCGCGTGCGTGGTGACCGCGCGGGGGTGCGTCAGGCTCTGCGCGATCGACGCGACGTACTCCTCGGCCGGGCCCTCGAAGACGCCGCCGTGGTCCTCCGTGGCACCCGGCAGGTAGCAGGCGCGCAGTCCGTCGACGTCGCCCCGGTCGACGGCACGGAGGTAGCGGGTGAGCACCTCCTGGATCTCCTGCTTCGCCAGCAGGTCGAGCAGACGGTCGTCGACGGCGTCTGGTCGGGGTGCGGCGTCCGGTCGAGGCGCAGCGGTCGGTCGTGGGTCGCTCACGGGTACGCGTCCTTTCGAGGGAGAACGGTCCGCCTTACTACGGTTGACGGACTCACTCTGCTTGCTGTAGTAATCTCTATCACACTGCTAATTGAAGTGTCAGCAGGCTGCTCATCGACGTGACCCAGGAAGGCATGCACGTGACACCAGGGCCCAGCACCGACTCCCCGTCGGTCGGCGACGCCGGCGACGCGCTGCTCAGGCTGCGCGACGTCTCCATCGCGTTCGGCGGTGTGAAGGCGCTCGACGGCGTGGGACTCGACGTCCTCCCCGGGCAGATCCTCGGCCTGATCGGCCCCAACGGCGCAGGCAAGACCACGCTGTTCAACTGCATCACGCGGATCTACCAGCCGGACACCGGCGAGATCGTCTGGCGCGGCGACGACCTGCTCAGGATCCGCCCGCACCACCTCGCGGGCCTCGGCATCGCGCGCACGTTCCAGAACCTGGCGCTGTTCGGCGGGATGTCGGTCTTCGACAACGCGATGGCCGGCGGCACCTCGCAGGGCCGGGTCGGCGCGACCAGCGGGATGCTCGCCTGGCCGCCGGCGCGGCGCCGGACCAACGAGCTCCGACGCCGCGCGTGGGAGCTGCTCGAGCGGCTCGACCTCCTCGAGGTCGCCGAGGCGCCGGCCGCCGGCCTGCCGTTCGGCACGCTCAAGCGCGTCGAGCTGGCCCGTGCGCTGATGGCGCGCCCCAGCCTGCTGCTGCTCGACGAGCCCGCCGGCGGCCTCACCCACAGCGAGGTCAAGGACCTCGGTGAGCTGATCGTCTCGCTGCGTGACGACTACGGCTTCGCGGCGCTGCTCGTCGAGCACCACATGGGGCTGGTCCTGGGGATCAGCGACCACGTGGTCGCGCTGGACTTCGGCCAGAAGATCTTCGAGGGCAGCCCGGAGCAGGTCCGCGACGACCCGGCGGTCGTCGCCGCGTACCTCGGGAGGGCGGCATGAGTCTCCTGCACGTCGAAGGACTGCGTGCCGGCTACGGCTCCGCCGACGTCCTGCACGGCATCGACCTCGACGTCGACGCCGGCGAGGTGGTCGTGGTGCTGGGCGCGAACGGCGCCGGCAAGACGACCACGATGCGGGCGCTCGCCGGCTTGATCGGCCGACGCGGCACGATCGAGCTCGACGGGAGCCCGCTGAGCTCGCGGCCCGAGCGCGTCGTCGCCGGAGGCATCAGCCTGGTGCCCCAGGGCCGGGGCACGCTCGGCCAGCTCACCGTGCTCGACAACCTGCGCGTGGGCGCCGCGTCGCGCGACGACAAGGCCGAGATCGAGGCCGACATCGAGCGGTGGGCCGAGGTCTTCCCGGTCCTCGGCCGACGCTCCGCGCAGCTCGCGGGGTCGCTGTCCGGCGGCGAGCAGCAGATGCTCGCGGTCGCCCGCGCGCTGATGAGCCGCCCCCGTCTCCTGCTCTGCGACGAGCCCAGCCTCGGCCTGGCACCGATCGTCGTGCAGGAGCTGTTCGCGACCCTGGCCCGGATCAACGAGACCGACGGCACGGCCCTGCTGATCGTCGAGCAGAACGCGGAGCTCGCGATGGATCTCGCCGACCGGGTCTACCTGCTCGACGTCGGCACGATCGCCGCGGCCGGCACACCGGCCGAGTTCCGGTCCGACGACGCGGTGCGCAGCGCGTACCTCGGCTACTAGGAGCCCCCGTGGAACTCTTCCTCGAACGTCTCATCATCGGCCTGACCAACGGGTCGGTCTACGCGCTGCTGGCGCTCGCACTGGTCGTCGTCTTCCGCGGCACCGGCACCCTGAACTTCGCGCAGGGCGAGCTCGCGCTCTTCACGACCTTCATCGCCTGGTGGCTCACCACCGAGTCGTTCCCGGTCTGGATCGCGATCGTCGCGGCCCTGCTCACGGGCTTCGTGCTCGGCGCGATGATCGAGCGGATGCTGATCAGGCCCGTCCAGCGGCGCAACGACATGGCGGTCCTGATCGTCGCCCTCGGGTTGTTCACCGGGTTGAACTCGTTGGCAGGGGTGATCTGGGGCAGCGAGACCAAGATCATGCCGAGCCTCTTCCCGAACGGCCTGGACGACTACGTCTCGCTCGCCGGCGCGCGGCTCTACTACGACGCGCTCACGGTCTGGGGCGCGCTGATCGTGCTGCTCGTGCTGATGACGCTGCTCTTCCGGCACACCAAGCTCGGTCTGCACATGCGGGCCGTGGCCGACAACTCCGAGTCGGCGACGCTCGCCGGCGTCCGGACCAGCCGCATCCTGGCGGTCGGCTGGGGGCTCTCGGGCGCGATCGGCGCCCTGGCCGGCGTGCTCGTCACGCCGCTCGCCGCCGAGCAGCTCGGACTCACGACGATGTTCCACATCTTCATCGCGGCGTCCGCGGCAGCCCTGTTCGGCGGCCTCGACAGCCTGGTCGGCGCCGTCGTCGGCGGGATCACGATCGGCGTGCTCGAGGCGATGCTGACCGGCTACGTCTCCTTCATCGGCGGTGCGCTCCAGCAGACGTCGGCGCTGTTCATCATCGTCGCGATCCTCTTCGTGCGACCCAACGGACTGTTCGGAACCAAGCGAGTGGTGAGGGTATGACGACCATCGACGAGACGACCTCGATGTCGAACGAACGCAGCGGAACCGCGGCCGGCAAGCCCCGCGGCCCGCGCTTCCTGATCGTCCAGAACAGCCCCAGGCACCGGGCGGTGCAGGCCGTGCTGATCGCGCTGACGGTCGTCGCCCTGCTGTGGGCCGCGGGTCAGCCGACCTTCCGGCTCGGCCAGTTCACCAACGTCTTCATCATCGCGATCGCGGTCGTGGGACTGAACATCGTCACGGGGTACACGGGTCTGCTCTCGATCGGGCACTCGGCCTTCTTCGGCCTCGGCGCCTACACGACGGGGATCCTGATCGTGCGGTACGAGTTCGCACCGCTGGCCACGATCCCGCTCGCGGTGCTCTTCGCATTCGTGCTCGGGCTCCTCGTCGGGCTGCCGTCCCTGCGGATCCACGGTCTCTACCTCGCGCTGGTGACGCTGGCGGTCGCGGTGTCCTTCCCGGAGATCGTCCGGCGGGCCGAGGAGCTCACCGGCGGCGCCGCCGGGATGGTCGTACGGTCGCGCTACCTCGCGCCGCCGGAGTGGACCGGCCTGGTCCGCGGCGAGCGGGCGATCTGGATGTTCTGGCTGTCGGCCGCCGTCCTCGCGATCGTGATGCTGCTCGTCCGCAACCTGGTGAAGAGCCGTTTCGGGATCGCGATGCGGGCGACCCGCGACAACGAGATCGCGGCGGCCGCCAACGGCGTGAGCATCGCGCGGACCAAGATCCTGGCCTTCGGCATCTCGGGAGCGATCACCGGGCTCGCCGGCTCGCTCTTCGGGATGTACATCGGCGCGCTGTCCCCGGACGGCTCGTTCACCCTGATGAAGGCGATCGAGCTCGTCACGGGTCTCGTCCTCGGTGGCATCGCCACCCAGATCGGCCCGCTGGTCGGGGCCTTCGCGGTGGTCTTTCTGCCCTACTGGACGGCCTCGTGGGCCGAGGGCCCGCTGTCCGGCGTCGTCTTCGGCGTGCTGCTGATCGCTCTCGTCTTCCTGATGCCCGAGGGGATCGTCGGTCGCCTCGGCCTGCTCGTCCGCAAGGTCGTGGCCATCGTGCCGTCGGACCACCCGCGCCGTACGGCCGCGTCCCACGACCCGCCACCGGAACCACCCTCACCACCGGGCGACGAACCCCTGACCGCGTCCCGCTGACCCGGGCCCGACCTGTCCCACCCCCTCCTCGATGACGAAGGAACCCCTGATGAACCGTCTCCTGAAGACCGCAGCGGCCGTCTCGGCCTCGCTGCTCATCCTGTCCGCGTGCGGGTCGAACTCCGGTGCGAGCGACGACTCCGCGTCCGCCTCCGGTGTGATCTCCGCCGACGACTGCGTCGACCCCGACGCCGCCACCGCCGAGATCACCGACACGCTCAAGGTCGGCTGGTCCGCGGCGACCTCCGGTCCGCTCGCCGACGCCGTCGGCAACGTGATCGAGGGGATGGAGGCCCGCTTCGCCGTCGAGAACGAGGCCGGCGGGATCGACGGCGTCGACCTCGAGGTGATCGTCAAGGACGACGCCTTCAACCCCGAGCGTGCGAAGGCGAACGTCGGCGAGCTGATCCAGTCCGAGGGCGTCGACGTCCTCGACACCTTCGGCTCCGGCCAGCTCGACGCGGTCGCCGACGACCAGAACGACGCCTGCGTCCCGCTTCTCTTCGGGCAGGCGAGCGTCCCGGCGTACCGCGACATCGAGAACTTCCCGTGGACGACCGAGTACCTCCCCTCCGCCGACGTCGAGATGGAGGTCGTCGTCGAGGGTCTGAAGGAGAAGTACCCGGACGGCGCGACGGTCGCGCTCGCCGAGAACCAGACCGAGTCCGGTCAGGGCTACGCCGACGGCTTCAAGAAGGCCGTCGAGGGCACCGACTTCGAGATCGTCGCCACCGAGCCGCTCACCGACCCGAACACGGCCGCATCGGCCCTGAAGGCCAGCGGCGCCCAGATCCTCGTGGACGCCGGTGTGACCACCGACTGCCTCGCGCTCACCCAGGCGATCGGCCGCGTCGGCTGGAAGCCGGAGACCGTGATCCAGCCGTCGAACTGCGCCGACGGCGCCACGCTGTACGAGCCCGCCGGTGAGGCCGCCGACGGCCAGCAGATCCTGCGCTGGCTGAAGGACCCGGCCAACGAGGCGTTCGCCGACGACCCGGCCGTGACGGAGTACCTCGAGCAGTCCGAGGCCAACGGGGCCGACTCGCCGACCAACAGCTACACCGTCAACGGCTGGGCGATCGCCGACCTGATGATCGACAACTTCCACCGCGCGTCGGAGTCCGAGGACGGCCTGTCGCGTCTGTCGATCATGGAGGCCGCGCGGACGCAGGACTACCAGCCGCCGATGTTCATCGACGGCATCACGTTCCAGATGAGCCCCACGCAGGCGTTCGGCATCCTCGCCTTCCAGCCGTACACGTGGGACGCGGCGGCCAAGACCTTCGTCGAGGCGGGCGAGGTCATCGACATCTCGTCGAACTACGAGTGAGCCGTTCCTGACCCGGTGCTGCGTGCCCGGTCCGGTCATCACCGGGCACGCAGCACCGCACCCCGACCCAGACGAGGAGAACGACATGGCACGAGGACGTGGCCTGCACACGCCGGAGCGCGTGGCCGACTACACCGGCAAGGGCTGGTGGAGCGACGAGACGACGGACGCGCTGTTCGCCGAGCAGGTCCGCCTGCGTGGCGACGCGCTGGCGGTCGTCGACCCGGCGAACCGTGCGGCTCTGCTCGGCAGCGAACCGCGACGGCTGACCTGGAACGAGCTCGACGCCGAGGTGACGCACCTCGCGGCGCGCCTGCTCGACCTCGGTCTCGGTCGTGGCGACGTCCTCGGCGTCCAGCTGCCCAACACGATCGAGCTGGTCGAGGTCTACCTCGCGGCCTGGTCCCTCGGGGTCGTCGTGTCGCCGCTGCCGATGCAGTACCGCGAGCGCGAGCTCGTCGGCATGGCCAACCAGGCCGAGTTCGCGGTCTTCGTCACCACCGAGGGCTTCGCCGGTCGCAACCCGGCGGCCGACGCGGCCGCGGCCCGGGACCGGATCCCGAGCCTGCGGGCCGTCGTCGCGCTGGGGCTGCCCGGTGAGGAGGCCGACGCGACGCCGGCCGACGTCGTACGGCTGGTGCCGTCCGCTGCCTCCGCGGCGGACACCGACGCGGTCGCGGGCCGCCGCGCCGAGGACCCGAACGACCCGAACGACTGCCTGACGATCTGCTGGACGTCGGGCACCGAGAGCGAGCCGAAGGGCGTCCCGCGCTGCCACTACGACTGGCTCGCGATCGCCTGGGCGACCGTCGACGCGCCGCGGGTGACGAGCGACGACGTACTGCTCAACCCGTTCCCGATGGTCAACATGGCGGGGATCAACGGGATGTTCCTGCCGTGGCTGCGCACCGGTGCGGTCCTCGTCCAGCACCACCCGTTCGACCTGCCGACGTTCTTCGCCCAGATCGCGGTCGAGCGCGTGACGTACACGGTCGCGCCCCCGGCGCTGCTGTGGATGCTGCTGCACGACGAGGACCTGCTCGCCAAGGTCGACCTGTCGAGCCTGACGCGGATCGGCTCCGGCTCGGTCCCGCTGCAGCCGTCGATGGTCAAGGGGTGGCAGGACCGTGGGATCCCCGTGATCAACTTCTTCGGCTCGAACGAAGGCATCGGCCTGCTCTCGAGCGCCGAGGACTTCCCGGACCCGGTCGAGCGGGCGCAGTTCTTCCCGCGGTACGGCGCCCCGGGCGTGACGTGGTCGTCGCGGGTCTCGGAGTGGATGAGCACCAAGCTCGTCGACGTGCTCACCGGCGAGGAGATCACCGACCCCGGCCGGAGCGGCGAGCTGCACATCGCGGGGCCGACCGTGTTCGCCGGCTACCTGCACCCGGAGCTGCGGCCCAGCCCGTTCGACGACGAGGGCTATCTCAAGACCGGCGACCTGTTCGAGATCGCCGGGGACGACGGGCAGTTCCTCCACTACCTGGACCGGGCCAAGGACCTGGTGATCCGCGGTGGGATGAACATCGCCCCGGCGGAGCTCGAGGGCCTGATCGGCGCACACGCGGCGGTCGCGGACGTGGCGGTGATCGGCGACCCCGACGAGGTGCTCGGGGAGCGGGTCGCCGCCGTCGTCACGCTGAAGCCCGACGCCTCGCTGACGCTCGACGAGCTCCTGGCGTTCCTCAAGGAGCAGAAGATCGCGTCGTTCAAGCTGCCCGAGCGGCTCGAGGTGCGCGAGGAGCTGCCGCGCAACCCCGTGGGCAAGATCCTCAAGCGCGAGCTGCGCCGCGAGTCGGTCACGGAGCGGGCATGAGCGGCGCGCCGACGAGCGACGAGTCGAGGGACGTTGCGCCGATGAACGACGACGAGAAGCTCGCGCTGGCCCGACGGATGTTCGCCGCGTGGGACGCGATCGACTTCGACACGGTCCTCGACCTGTTCGCCGACGACGGCGTTCTGCACTCGGTGATGCAGGAGCCGGTCGTCGGACGTGACGCGATCAAGGAGCGGCTGGCGATCCTGGGCTCGAAGGCCGAGAGCATCACGCTGCGGATCAAGGCCCTCGGCGTGATCGACGGCCGCGTGTTCGTCGAGCGGGTCGACGACTTCTGGTTCGACGGCCACCACGGCGAGGTCCCGGTGGTCGGCGTGCTCGCGATGGCCGACGGCCGGGTGACCGAGTGGCTGGAGTACTACGACCGTCCCACCCTGCTGGCGGGGATGGGGATCAGCGAGGACTTCGGTCACTGATGCCGCCGTACGGATGGGCGCAGACCGTCGTCGCCGCGATGGGCCGGGCGGCCCCGGGCGCGGTCGCGTTCCGGGGCCACGGCGTGGTGCGCACGCACGCGGAGTCGTACCGCCGGGCGGTGGCGTTCGCGTACGCGCTCGCCGATCGCGGGGTCGGTCCGGGAGACCGGGTCGCGCTGGTCGTGGAGGACCGCGCCGACGCCGTCGAGGCGTACCTCGGAGTCGGGCTCGCCGGCGCCACCGCGGTCCAGGTCAACGACCGTCTCCAGGTCGCCGAGGTCGCCGAGGTGCTCGACCTGGCAGGCCCGCGCGCGGTCGTGCACACCGCCGGGCACGCCGAGCGGCTCGCCGACCTGCTGCGCGGTGGCGGTGCGGACGTCGTGTCGATCGGCCCGGCGACGCCGGCGACGACCTGGCGGTACGAGGACCTGGCGACGGCGTGGGCGTCGACCGCGCTGCCGGGCGTCCGGCACAGTCCCGAGCAGGCCGGGATCGTCGGCTTCACCAGCGGCACGACCGGTCGACCGAAGGGTGTCGTGCACACCCACGAGAACCTCGAGCGGATCGTCCGCCACATGCCGTCCCACGACGGCATCCGGTGGGGGAGTCGGTGCGCGTTCACCGGGACGCTCGCGTTCGCGGCCGCGATCTGGGGCGTCGTCCTCCCGCACCTGTACGTCGGCGGCGAGCTGTCGTTCATGGCGGGACTCGACCCGGATGCGTGGACCGAGCGGATGGCCGCCGAGCGCAGCACGTTCACCTACGCGCCGACGCCGCTGATGAGCGCCTTCGCCGATCGGGTCCGTTCCCGTCCCGCCGTCCTCGACCACCTCGACGTCGTGCTGCACTCGGGGTCGTCGGCCCCGCGTGAGACCGTCGTGGACCTGGTCGACGCGGTCGGCGACCGCTACGTCGAGACGTACGGTATGACCGAGACTGGTGCGCCGGTGACCGCGACCGTGCCGGAGGACTGGCGTGGCGTGGCTGTGTCGGGCGTCGGGCCCGGCGGCGCGGACGATGTGTTCGCCTCGGCCGGTCGGCCGGTCCCGATCGCGCAGATCCGGGTCGTCGGGCCCGACGGCGCCGCGTGCGCTCCGGGGGATGTGGGCGAGATCGAGGTCGCGAGCGAGACGCTGTTCGACGGCTACCTCGACCAGCCGGAGCTGACCGCCGAGGCGCTGGTCGACGGGTGGCTCCGCACCGGTGACCTCGGTTCGCTCGACGGCTCCGGACGGCTGTACGTCCGTGGTCGCGCGAAGGACATGATCGTGTCCGGCGGGATGAACGTGTACCCGGCCGAGGTCGAGCGCGTCCTCGCGATGGCCGACGGGGTCGCCGACGCGGCCGTGTTCGGGGTTGCGCATCCCCGCTGGGGCGAGACCGTGACGGCGGCGGTGGTCCCCGTACCGGGGTCGCGTGTCGATGTCGAGCAGGTGGCGGCGTTCGTACGCGAGCGCCTCGCCGGCTACAAGAAGCCGACCGCGATCCACGTGGTCGACGCGTTGCCCCGCAACGCGAGCCTGAAGGTCCGCAAGGACGAGCTGCGCAGGAGGTTCGAGCATGTCGACGGTTGAGGGTGCGCGGATCCGGGAGGTGCTGGACTCGCTGAGGCTCCCGGTCGTGGCGGCGCCGATGTTCCTGGTGTCCGGGCCGGAGCTCGTGATCGCGGCCGGTCGGGCCGGGATCCTCGGTGCGTTCCCGACCCCGAACTGCCGGACCACCGCCGAGCTCGACACGTGGCTCGGCACGATCACCGACGGGTTGCGCGGGACCGGCACCCCGTGGGCGCTCAACCTCGTGACCCACCGCACCAACACCCGCCTCGCCGACGACCTGCGGCTGGTCGCCGAGTACCGGCCGCCGATCGTCATCACCGCGCTGGGCTCGCCGGTGCCGGCGATCGACACCGTCCACGGGTACGGGGGCCTCGTGGTCGCCGACGTCGTCGACCTGCGGCTCGCCCGCAAGGCGGTCGCGGCCGGGGTCGACGGTCTGGGTCTGGTCGCCGCGGGCGCGGGCGGGCACACCGGTCACCTGTCGCCGTTCGCGTTCGTCTCCGCGGTCCGCTCGTTCTTCGACGGGCTCGTGATGGTCGGGGGCGGGATCAGCGACGGTGCGGGTGTGCTCGGCGCGGTCGCCGCCGGCGCCGATCTCGTGTCGATCGGCACGCGGTTCCTCGCGACGACGGAGAGCCTCGCGGTCGCGGACTACAAGGAGATGGTGGTCGCGCACGAGGTCGACGACCTCGTCGTCAGCGCCGGCATCACCGGCACCCCGGCGTCGTGGCTGCGCCCGAGCCTCGTGGCGAACGGGCTCGATCCCGACGCGCTCGCGTTCGACGGTGAGCGGACCTACGACGCCGCGGCCTCGCCGGCCGGGCGGTGGAAGGACATCTGGGCCGCCGGCCAGGGCCTCGGCACGATCGGCGCGGTCGAGCCGGTGTCGGTGGTGGTCGACCGGCTGGTCGCCGAGCACGCGAGCGCCGTGGAGCGGGTCAAGGGCCTGCTGTAGGACGCGGCGCCCTGCCTCAGCGGCGGGTCGCGTCGGTGAGCGCCGCGGCGGCACGCCGTACGGGCTCGACCGCCGCGTCGGCGACGTCGGCGCGGTGGGTGACGATCGTGACGGCGGCGCGGACGCCCGGGACCGACGTGATCGGCGCCGCCACCCCGTACGCGCCGGCGTTGAGCTCGGAGTCCGTGCGCACCCAGCCGCGGGCACGGACCTCGGCGACCCGCGGCGCCTCGCCCGCGGTCGGCGGACCGGACGCGAGCGCCGCAAGTCCGCCGGCGCCGCGGTCCAGCGGGTCGCGGTTGCCGACCCGGTAGGAGAAGCGGGGACCGTCGCCCGGCGGCTCGGCGACGACGGTCGCGACCGCCGCACCGCCGATCGCCTCGACCAGCGTCGCGGTGGCGTCGAGCTCGGCGCCCAGCGCGTGCAGCACGGGGACGGCGAGCTCACGCAACGAGGGACGCGTGACCTCGACGAGCCCGTGCAGCGTCGGCCCGCTGCGGAAGCAGCCGCCGGAGTCGCGGACGACGAAACCCGTGCGCTGCAGCGACACCAGCAGCCGGTGCGTGACCGAGCGGTGCAGCCCGGTCACGGCGACCACCTGCGCCGCCGTCATCGGCTTCGGTGCGCCCGCGACCGCTTCGAGCACGGCGAGCCCACGCTCGAGGGTCTGCGAACCCTCGGCCCCGTCCACGATTCGGGCGGTCTGGTCAGGAATCGCGGCCATGGCTCTTCCCCGGATCGCCCGAATCGCGCACGTGACGGTCCCGGACGTGGTGGTCGAGCACGTACGGGTCCGCGTGCGCCGGCAGGATCGTGCCGCTCACCTCGGCGAGCGTGATCGGGCCCAGCGCGCCCGGGGCGGTGGCGCGCAGGACCACCTCGTCGCCGACCCGCAGAAAGGTGCGCTCCTCGCCGTGGAGCAGCCACGGCTCGTGGCCTCCCCACGACAGCTCGAGGAGGCAGCCGCGCTCGTCGCGCTCCGGTCCCGAGACCGTCCCGGACGCGAACAGGTCGCCGGTCCGCATCGAGGCACCGTTGACCGTCAGGTGGGCCATCATCTGGGCCGGGGACCAGTGCATCGTGCGGTACGGCGGCCGGGCGACGACGGCACCGCCGATCTCGACCTCGAGCGTCAGGTCGTATCCGGCCGGGTCCTCCACCTGCAGGTACGGCAGCAGCTCGACGTCCCGGGGCGGCAGTGGCACCCGCGCGTGATCGAGCGCCTCCAGCGGTGTCACCCAGGCTGCGACCGAGGTGGCGAACGACTTGCCCAGGAACGGCCCGAGCGGGACGTACTCCCAGGCCTGGATGTCACGCGCCGACCAGTCGTTCAGCAGGACCACGCCGAACACGTGGTCCGTGAACGCGCTCGCCGGCACCGGCTCCTCCAACCGGCTCGCCGTCCCCACGACGAACCCGACCTCGGCCTCCAGGTCGAGCCGCGCGCTCGGCCCGAACACCGGCGTGTCCGCGTCCCGCGAGCGGCGCTGACCGCACGGCCTCCGGACGCCGGTGCCGGAGACGACGACCGTGCCGGAGCGACCGTGGTAGCCGACCGGGAGGTGGCGCCAGTTCGGGAGGAGCGGCTCGGCTCCGGGGCGCAGGATCCGGCCGACGTTGCTCGCGTGGTGCTCGGAGGCGTAGAAGTCGACGTAGTCGGCGACCTCGAACGGCAGCCGCGCGTCGAGCTCCTCGACCGGTCGCAGCAGCGGCTCCCAGGAGTGCTGAACGTCCGGGTCGGTCAGGCCCTCGGCGAGCCAGGTCCGCAGCTGCGTCCACGCCTCCCGGCCGGCGCCCATCAGCGGGTTCAGGGTCGGGGCGTCGAGCAGCGCTGCGAACTCCGGCGCGCCGCTCGGACGAGTCGCGGCGGCCTCGGCGAGGTCGAGCGCGTACGGCCCGATCCGTACGGCCGTGCGGGCCGCGTCGCCGTCGCGGTCGGGGTCGGCGACCACCCCGTACGGGAGGTGGTCCACGTCGAAGCCGGAGCCGTTCGCTCCGTCCACCCAGCAGGTTGACACGCCCCTACCGTAGACCGACGATGACCGATAAGAGAACAGCGCGTCCCGACAATCGGGAAAGGTGGTCACGATGGCGTACTACCGGTGCGTGGGCGAGGTGCCGCGTCAACGGCACACGCAGCTCCGCGACGACGACGGCCGCCTGCGCCGCGAGGAGCTGATGGGCGAGGAGGGGTTCTCCTCCGACTCGTCGCTGCTCTACCACCGCGGGGTCCCGTCGGCGATCGTCGCCAGCGAGGTCTGGGAGCTGCCGGACCTCGCGACGGTGGCCAACCACCCGCTGAAGCCGCTGCACCTGCGGCTGCACGACCTGGCCGACGACACCGACGCGAAGTCGCACGACCCCGTGACGCACCGGCGGCTCGTCCTCGGCAACGGCGACGTACGGATCTCGTACGCGGTGGCGGGCGCGACCTCTCCGTACTACCGCAACGCCCTCGGCGACGAGTGCGTGTTCGTGGAGGAGGGCGAGGGCGTGGTCGAGACCGTGTTCGGCACCGTGCCGTACGCGACCGGCGACTTCGTGGTGATCCCGCGCGCCACGACCCACCGTTGGGTGCCGGCGACGATCACCCGGGCCTACGCGATCGAGGGCAACAGCCACATCGCGCCGCCGAAGCGCTACCTGTCGCGCTACGGGCAGCTGCTCGAGCACGCGCCGTACTGCGAGCGCGACCTGCACGGACCGTCCGAGCCGCTGCTCGAGGAGGGGACCGACGTCGAGGTGCTGGTGAAGCACCGCGGGCCGGGGCCGTCGGGGATCGTCGGCACGCGGATGACGTACGCGACGCACCCGTTCGACGTGGTCGGCTGGGACGGCTGCCTGTACCCGTACACGTTCGACGTCGCCGACTTCATGCCGATCACCGGCAAGGTGCACCAGCCGCCGCCGGTGCACCAGGTCTTCGAGGGGTACAACTTCGTGGTCTGCGCGTTCGTGCCGCGCAAGGTCGACTACCACCCGGGCTCGATCCCGGTGCCGTACTACCACTCGAATGTCGACTCCGACGAGGTGATGTTCTACGTCGCCGGGGACTACGAGGCGCGCAAGGGGTCGGGGATCGGGCTCGGCTCGATCACGCTCCACCCGGGCGGGTACGCGCACGGGCCGCAGCCGGACGCGATCGAGGCGTCGCTGGGCGCGGAGGCGTTCGACGAGCTCGCGGTCATGGTCGACACGTTCCGTCCGTTGGAAGTCGGCGAGGGCGGGCGCGCAGTGGACGACGGCGCGTACGCGTGGAGCTGGGCGGGGCGGCAGCTCTGACGCACTGCGACGCGTCCTCGATTTGACGCGTTCTCCACGCTTCTTGACCTCAGGTTCGGTGGGAGACCCGTCGAATCGGGGACGCAACGGCCCCTCAGCGCGTACGGCCGGGTGCGAGCGCGGCGGACAGCCGGTGGGCGGCGTCGAGCAGGAGCCGGCCGAGCTCGGGTCGGCGCTGCGCCGCGAACCGGTGCTCGACCCCGGTCAGGCTGAGCGCGCCGGTGGGACGGTCGGCAGCGTCGAACACCGCGGCACCCATCCCCCAGCTCCCCTCGACGATCAGACCCGGGTTCACCGCGTAGCCCAGGCGGCGGGCGTCGGCGAGCCGCGCACGCAGGGGCTCGGCGGCGTGCGCCGGCCCGTACGTGTCCTCGAGGCGGGCGGTCGCGAGGTACGCGTCGGCCTCCTCGGCCGGGAGGAACGCCAGGATCACCAGACCCGCCGACGCGACGCCGAGCGGGAAGCGGATCCCCTCGTGCAGGACGTGGGAGCGGAGCGGGAAGCTGCCGTCCTCGCGGATCAGGCACACGGTCTCGGTCCCGCGCAGGACCGAGAAGAACGCGCTCTCCCCGCTCGCCTCGGACAGGGCGTGCACGACCGGCCGGGCGAGCGCGCTCACGTCGTAGCGGGACGCCGCCGCGCTGCCGAGCAGGAAGGTCTCGGGCCCGAGCATCCAGCGGGCGGTGGCGGGGTCGCGCTCCACCAGGCCCTGCGCCTCGAGCGACCCCAGCAGCCGGTGCGTGGTCGAGCGGTTGAGGCGGGTCTCGCGGGCCAGATCGGAGGTCGTCGCGCCGCCCGGCTCGTGCCCGGCGACCGCGCGCAGCAGCGGCCCGACTTTCTCGACCACACCGTCGGTGCTCAACGGATCCGCCTCCCTGTCGCGGCGTTCGTTGAATGAACGCTCCCCGTCCGATGTTTCCATGGACTGAGCAATTGCATGGACTAGCGGCGGTTGTTCCTTGACCACCCTCACTCCGGCCGCGTGTGATGGACCCCAGTCGACGAAGAGGGAGAGCTGATGGACAAGGTCGTGGGGTCCGCCGACGAGGCGGTCGCTGACATCGCGGCGGGCGCGACGCTCGCCGTGGGCGGATTCGGGCTGTGCGGCATCCCGTCGGTGCTGATCGACGCGCTGCTGCGTCGCGGCACGGACGAGCTGGAGGTCGTCTCCAACAACGCCGGTGTCGACGACTGGGGGCTCGGCGTGCTGCTCGGCGCGGGCCGGCTGCGCCGGGTCGTCGCGTCGTACGTGGGGGAGAACAAGGAGTTCGCGCGGCAGTACCTCGCCGGCGAGCTCGAGGTCGAGCTGACCCCGCAGGGCACGCTCGCGGAGCGGATGCGCGCCGGCGGATCGGGTATCCCGGCCTTCTTCACCGCGACCGGCGTCGGCACCCAGATCGCCGACGGCGGTCTGCCGTGGCGCTACCACTCCGACGGCACGGTCGCCGTCACGTCCCCGGCGAAGCAGACCCAGGTCTTCGAGACCGACCGCGGGCCGCAGGAGTTCGTCCTCGAGCACGCGCTGGTCGCCGACGCGGGCCTCGTCCGGGCCTGGAAGGGCGACCGCCACGGCAACCTCGTCTTCCGCAAGGCCGCGCGCAACTTCAACCCGCTCGCCGCGATGTGCGGCCGGGTCACGATCGCCGAGGTCGAGCACCTCGTCGAGCCCGGCGAGCTCGATCCCGACGAGATCCACACCCCCGGCGCGTACGTCCACCGCGTGGTGGAGCTGACGCCGGAGCAGGCGGCGGACAAGCGGATCGAGAAGGTCGTCACCCGACCCCGCCCGGACGCGGACGGCGCGGCGAGCCAGGAGGAGAGCTGACATGGCGTGGACGCGAGACGAGATGGCGGCCCGCGCGGCGGCCGAGCTCGACGACGGGATGTACGTGAACCTCGGGATCGGCCTTCCGACCCTGGTCCCGAACTTCGTGCCCGACGACGTCGAGCTCGTGCTCCAGAGCGAGAACGGGATCCTCGGCGTCGGCGCCTCCCCGTACGCCGGTGACGAGGACCCGGACCTGGTCAACGCCGGCAAGGAGACCGTGACCGTACGGCCGGGCGCGTCGTACTTCGACTCCGCGACCAGCTTCGGGATGATCCGCGGCGGCAAGATCGACGCCGCGATCCTCGGCGCGATGCAGGTCTCGCGGACCGGCGACATCGCGAACTGGATGATCCCCGGGAAGATGGTCAAGGGCATGGGCGGCGCGATGGACCTCGTGCACGGCGCGCGCCGCGTGGTCGTGCTGATGGAGCACGTCGCCAAGGACGGATCGCACAAGATCGTCGACGACTGCTCACTGCCGCTGACCGGCAAGGCCGTCGTCCAGCGGATCATCACCGACCTCGCGGTGCTCGACGTCACCGAGGACGGACTGCGGCTCGTCGAGACGGCGCCGGGCGTCGAGGTCGACGAGGTGCGCGAGAAGACGGGCGCGACAGTCCTCGTCTGAACGACGGCCCGAGTGCGCCCCCGATTTGACGGGTTTCCCACCGAAGTCCTCGGCTGATTCGGTGCACAACCCGTCGAATCGGGGGCGCGTCAGGTCAGCGGCGGTACGCCGGGGCGCGCGAGGCGCCACCGGCGGCCGTCGCGAGCAGCGGGTCGACGCGGTGCGCGATCAGCTCCGACAGCACCACGATGCTCGTGCTCCGTACGACCGTGGGCGTGCGGTCGAGCCGGATCAACGTCTCCTGGAGCTCTGCGTGCGAGGCGGTCGCGACCCGGCACAGGACGTCGTGCGCGCCGGTCGTCGCGTACGCCTCCACGACCTGACCGATCGCGTCCAGTGCGCCGCGGACCTCCTCGAGCGCGCCCTGGGCGATCTCCAACGACACGAACGCCTGGACCGGGAACCCGGCGGCGTGCAGGTCGACGTCCGGGCCGTAGCCCGTGATGACCCCGGCCTCCTCGAGTCGGGACAGCCGCGCCTGGACCGTCCCGCGGGCGACCGACGTGAGGCGCGACAGCTCGAGCGGGCCGGCACGCGGGTGATCGCGCAGCGCCTTCACGAGGGCGAGGTCGAGGTCGTCGAGCGTCATGATGCCGAGTCTCGCGCGGACTGGCCAGAACGTCCAGCAGAACCGGACATCAAACGCACCGAATGCACAGCCTGGGCATCGGGAAGTGGGCCGGTTGCGCTGTTTCGCCAGGCTCGATGAGTCTGGGCGTCGACAGGCTCAACCAGCGGGAGGCGCCATGACCATCGAGCACACCCTGACCAGCGAGGAGCAGCTCGCCGGACTCAGCGTCGACCAGCTCAAGCAGCTCGTCGGCCTGGTGGAGTACGACGACGAGACCGACCCGTTCCCGGTGACCGGCTGGGACGCGGTCGTGTGGGTGGTCGGCAACGCAGCGCAGACCGCGCACTACTACCAGGCGGCGTACGGGATGGAGCTGGTCGCGTACTCCGGTCCGGAGACCGGCAACCGCGACCACGCCGCGTACGTCCTGCACAGCGGCGCGGTGCGATTCGTCATCACCGGCGCCGTGTCGCCGGACAGTTCGCTGGTCGAGCACCACGCGCAGCACGGCGACGGTGTCGTGGACATCGCGCTCGAGGTGCCGGACGTGGACCGCTGCATCGCGCACGCCCGCGAGGTCGGCGCCACGATCCTCGAAGAGCCGCACGACGTCTCCGACGAGCACGGGACGATCCGGACGGCGGCGATCGCGACGTACGGGGAGACCCGGCACACGCTCGTCGACCGGTCGCGGTACGACGGCCCGTACCTGCCGGGTTACGTGGCGCGCACCGGCTCGTACGAGAAGCGTCCCGGCGCGCCGAAGCGGATCTTCCAGGCTCTCGACCACGTCGTCGGCAACGTCGAGCTCGGGAAGATGGACGAGTGGGTCGGCTTCTACCACCGGGTCATGGGCTTCACGAACATGGCGGAGTTCATCGGCGACGACATCGCGACCGACTACTCGGCGCTGATGAGCAAGGTGGTCGCAAGCGGGAACCACCGGGTGAAGTTCCCGCTGAACGAGCCGGCCGTCGGCAAGCGCCGCTCGCAGATCGACGAGTACCTCGACTTCTACCGCGGCCCCGGCGCCCAGCACCTCGCACTCGCCACGAACGACATCGTCGCGGCCGTGGACGCGCTGCGCGCGGAGGGTGTCGAGTTCCTCACCACCCCCGACTCCTACTACGAGGATCCGGAGCTGCGGGCGCGCATCGGCGAGGTGCGGGTGCCGATCGGGGTGCTCCAGGAGCGCGGGATCCTGGTCGACCGCGACGAGGACGGCTACCTGCTGCAGATCTTCACCAAGCCGATCGGTGACCGCCCGACGGTGTTCTTCGAGCTGATCGAGCGGCACGGCTCGCTCGGGTTCGGCAAGGGCAACTTCAAGGCGCTGTTCGAGGCGATCGAGCGAGAGCAGGAGCGCCGCGGCAACGTGTGAGGTCGCGCGATGCCCGGGTGCCGCTGCCGAGTCCCTGCGGACGCGTTCGACCGGTGGCAGCATGGGCCGCGTGAGCCACCATCCGATCGGCGTCGACATCGGCGGCAGCGGCATCAAGGGCGCGCCCGTGGACCTGAAGAAGGGCGAGTTCGCCGACGACCGTCTCCGGATCGAGACGCCGGAGGAGTCGACCCCCGAGGCCGTCGCCGAGGTCGTGGCGCAGATCGTCGAGCACTTCGACAACAAGGACCACGACGTCCCGGTCGGCATCACGGTGCCGGCCGTCGTCACGCGCGGGCTCGTCCGTACGGCCGCCAACATCGATCAGAGCTGGATCGGGACGGACGCGTCGCGGCTGTTCGAGGAGCGCCTCGGCCGACCGGTGACCGTCGTGAACGACGCCGACGCGGCCGGCCTGGGCGAGCTGCAGTACGGCGCGGGGCGCGGCACGTCGGGCGTCGTGCTGCTCGCGACGCTCGGCACCGGGATCGGCACCGCCCTGATCAACGAGGGCGCCCTCGTCCCGAACAGCGAGCTCGGCCACCTGACGATCGACGGGGTCGACGCCGAGACGCGGGCGTCGTCGCACGCACGGGAGTCCGAGGACCTGTCGTGGGAGGAGTGGGCCGAGCGTCTGCAGGAGTACTTCGCGCGGGTCGAGGACCTGCTGTGGCCGGACCTGATCGTGGTCGGCGGGGGCGTCGCGAAGCACGCCGAGCACTTCCTGCCGCTGCTGCACCTGCGAGCCCCGATCGTCGCGGCACGGCTCGGCAACGCGGCAGGCATCATCGGCGCGGCGTGGCTCGCTCGCGAGCACGCGCACGGACGCCGTACGGTCGAGTGAGACGGCGAGCCCGTACGAAGGAGGACCGGTGAGCGAACTGGGTGACCACCTCGAGCCGCAGGCCCGGCTGGTCGAGCTGACCGCGCACGAGTGCCGGCAGCTGCTCGCCGGGCAGCGTGCCGGTCGGATCGCGTTCGTGGCGGACGGCAGGATCCAGGTGATCCCGGTCAACCACATGGTGCGCGAGGAGGCCCTGTACTTCCGGACCGTCCCCTTCGGCGTGCTCGGCGAGGCCCTCGACGCCGGCGGCGGTTCGATGGACGCGTCGTTCCAGATCGACGGGATCGACACCGACTCGCACACCGGATGGTCCGTGCTGGCGTCGGGGACCGCCCGCCGCGAGGAGGACCCGGACGTCCTGCGTTCGCTGTTCGCGCCCGACCGCGCGACGCCGTGGGCGGGTGGTGAGCGCCGGCTGTGGGTCGCGATGGACCTGGTCGAGCTCACCGGGCGTCGGATCGTCCGCTCGTAGCGAGTCGCCGTCGATGGGTCTCGATCGTCGCTCCGCTCCGCCTCGACCAGCGGTTGTGTCGGCGCTCCGCTCCGCCTCGACCAACGGCTCTGTCGGCGCTCCGCTCCGCCTCGACCAACGGCTCTGTCGGCGCTCCGCTCCGCCTCGACCAGCGGTGGCCCTCCGCCGTGTGTGTTCGTTGCGTGCGCGAACTAGCGTGGGGCAGGTGAAGTTTCGATACCTGGGAAACAGCGGACTGAAGATCAGCGAGATCGCGTACGGCAACTGGTTGACCCACGGGTCGCAGGTCGAGGCCGACGTCGCGACCGCGTGCGTACGGCAAGCCCTCGAGGAGGGCATCACGACGTTCGACACCGCCGACGTCTACGCGAACACGAAGGCCGAGGCGGTCCTCGGTGAGGCCCTGGCGAACGAGCGGCGCGAGTCGCTCGAGATCTTCACCAAGGTCTACTGGCCGACCGGCCCGGCCGGCCCGAACGACTCCGGCCTCTCGCGCAAGCACATCATGGAGTCGATCAACGGCTCCCTGAAGCGGCTCGGCACCGACTACGTCGACCTCTACCAGGCGCACCGGTACGACACCGAGACGCCGCTGGAGGAGACGATGCAGGCGTTCGCGGACGTCGTGCGCAGCGGCAAGGCGCTGTACATCGGAGTGAGCGAGTGGACCGCGGAGCAGCTGCGCGCCGGGCATGCGCTCGCGCAGGACCTCGGCATCCAGCTGATCTCGAGCCAGCCGCAGTACTCGATGCTGTGGCGGGTGATCGAGTCGGAGGTCGTGCCGACGAGCCGCGAGCTCGGCGTCAGCCAGATCGTCTGGTCGCCGATCGCGCAGGGGATCCTGACCGGCAAGTACAAGCCGGGCCAGGCCCCGCCGGAGGGATCGCGTGCGACCGACGAGAAGGGCGGCGCCGACATGATCGGCCGCTGGATGACCGACGACGTCCTCGGCCGGGTCCAGAAGCTGGAGCCGATCGCCGCGGAGGCCGGTCTGACGATGGCGCAGCTCGCCGTCGCGTGGGTGCTGCAGAACGACAACGTGGCGGCCGCGATCATCGGGGCCTCCCGCCCCGAGCAGGTCACCGACAACGTGCGCGCCGGAGGCGTCGAGCTCGACGCCTCCCAGCTCGCGGCGATCGACGAGGCCCTCGGCGACGCGGTGATCTCCGACCCGGCGATGACCGCGAAGTCCGCGCCCTCGCGACGCCCGAGCTGACACCGTCCGTCCCGACCGTCCTGACCCGTCCCCGGTGCGCTCACGTCGTTTCGAGTTGAGCGCGCCGGGGTACGGGACGACGGTAGGACGTGTGCCCACCGGCACACCCGAACCAGCGGAAGGAGCCCACGATGCCAGGTCGGAAGTCCCCAGGTCCGAGTGTCAAGGACAAGAAGCTGTACGAAGAGCTCCGCGACGAGGGCGCATCGAAGTCGAAGGCTGCGCGGATCGCCAACCAGGCTGCGAAGACGTCGCGCTCGAAGGTCGGTCGCAAGGGCGGCAAGAATCCCGCGTACGAGGACTGGAGCAAGCAGGACCTCTACGATCGTGCCAAGGAGATCGGCATCGAAGGCCGGTCCAGCATGTCCAAGTCACAGCTCGTGAACGCGCTGCGCAACAGCTGAGGGGCGACGATGGCGGAGCCACAGAGGATCGAGGTCCGGGTCGACGGCGGGCTGGCCGGGACGCAGACGGTCGAGGTGACCGTCTCGCGGGACGCGTCCGACGCGTTCGTCGCATCGCTCTCGGAGGCGGAGATCGCCGCGGACCCCCTGGACAAGCGACCACCCGACCTCGACGGCGTCGTGCTCGCGGTGGGGTCGTTCCACCTCGGTCGTGACGGGTCCGGCTTCGGCACCGCACTGCGCGGCTTCACCGACTCGGTGGCTCCGGCCGCGGTCGCGCTCAGCATCGACGGCACGTCGTACGACGTGGCCGACCAGGCGCAGGTCGGCGACGCGCTCGCCGACCTGCGCGCGCGTCAGGAGTCGGACGACGACGACGCGCTCGAGGCCCGGGCGTCGTGGCAGCGGGAGTACGAGCAGGAGCAGGGCTCGGAGGACTCCGAGGAGCCCAAGTAGGGCAAGGCTGCCCGCGCGGCCGGAGCTTGGTGCTCCGCGCTCAGGCGGCCGTACGGTACGGGTCGTCCCCGGCGGGCGTCCACGCGATCGTCCGCTCCTCGAGCTCCGCGAGGTCGACGTCGGTGAGGTCGACCTCGTCCGGTGTCGCGTCGCGTTCGTCGCTCGGCGCCGCCGCGACCGCGACGGGCTCGGCGGCGACGGTCGCGTCGGCGGCTGCCTCGTCGTCCGCGAGCACGATGGCGTCGGCCGCTCCCTCGTCGGCCACTGCCTCGATGTCCGCTGCCTCACGGTCGTCGTCGGCCACGTCGAAGCCCGCGTCGTGGCGTGCTGCGAGGCCGGAGAGGCCGAGCAGGGCCAGCGCACCCAGGCAGGTGGTCGCGACCCAGGCCGTCAGCATGGGCTCGACGAGCGCACTCGGCGACGCCGTCACGATCAGACTGACGGGCGCGGTGAGGTTCGTCGCGAGCAGGAGGAACGCCGCCCCGAGCGGGACCCACACGTTTCCGCGTCCGCGGTGCGCGACCGTCAGGACGACCACGCCGGCGACGATCGAGACGAGCAGCCCGGCAGCGACGTAAGGTCCGGCGGCGGCGGGGATCCCGACCAGCGGGGCCGCGAGCGCGAGCAGTCCTGCGCCGCTCGCCAGTGCCAGGCCGACCGTCGCGGTCGTGGTTCCGCGCGGCTCCTGGGTGGGCTGCTCCACGGTGTTCCCCTTCGTCCGTTCCACCCGGCCGACGCTGGACGAGTGGTTCCAACGAGACCAACGCGACGCAATCGGACAACGTTTCCTGAGAACCGTGTGAAGACGGTCACCTCGCGAGC
Source organism: Mumia flava (assembly GCF_002797495.1). NCBI lineage: Bacteria > Bacillati > Actinomycetota > Actinomycetes > Propionibacteriales > Nocardioidaceae > Mumia > Mumia flava. The sequence continues at coordinate 1,590,116 of NZ_PGEZ01000001.1, read as the reverse complement.
ACGCCGGCATGGGTCAGGACGCGGGCCGTCGCACCGGGACCGAGCAGGAAGCCGAGGGACCGGACGGCGGAGGCCCGCTCGAGGTGATCCTGCGAGCCCACGTCGGAGACGAGGTCGGCGATCGCTCGGGCGCGTGCGTGGAACAACGCCCGCTCGAGCAGTGGTGGGTCGATGATCCCGCCGCCGGCGGTGTAGGCACGGACCATCCCGTACAGCCCCGCGCTGCCGAGGTCGCGCAGCATCAGGCCGACGTCGAGGGCGGGATCGGCCAGGGCGCCGCCGGACCAGTCGACGACACCGACGATCTCGAGCGGCTCGTCGGCCGCGGAGGCGACGTAGACGTGGTCGGCGCCGAGATCGGTGTGGGCGAGCACGCGACGTGAGGTGGACGGGGGTGCCTCCGTCTCGAGGAACTCGGCGATCGACCCGCGCAACGCCGTCCCGATCGCCGGGGCCGCCAGGTCCGCGCTCTCCCGCAGCGAGGCGAGGAGGTCGGAGGGGCGGGTTGCGTCGACCGGCACGAGCTCGGAGACGCTCGCCGCCGGCAGCGTGTGGAGGGCCGCGGTGAACGCGCCGATCTGCCCACCGAGCCGGGTCCGCTCGGCCGGGGCGAGCCCGGGCTCGGTCAACGGAGCCCGCAATGGCACACCGCCGAGCCGTTCGAGCTCCATCGAGTCGTCCACGACGTCGAGGGCGAGGACCCGTGGCAGCGGGAGCGGGGAGACCGCCGAGACGACCTGGATCAGCCGCGCCTCCTGGGTGGCGGACAGCCCACCGTCGCCGGGCCGCCGCCGACGCAGGATCACGCCGTGCTCGTCGGCCGGCACAGGGGTGTCCGCGTCGGGGGACATGCGCCACACCCTAGGGCGCTCTGCGCCCGCCGGCACGGCGTCGGCTGGCGGCACCGGACGGGCCCGACCGTACGGCTTCCTGAGAATTCCGTGAGGGTGACCACCCACGGGGTCGGCCGTGCGTCGCGCTCCGCCTACGATGATCGGGTGATCGAGACCGAGGAAGCCGGCCGGGCGGACCTGCCGGCGCGCGACGCCGCGTCCGAGGCGACCGGCCTGCGCAGTGCACTGGCCTGGCTGATGGTCGTCGGCGGCGGCATCGGGATCCTCGCCTCGAGCATCCTGACGTACGACAAGCTCAAGGTGGCCGAGAACCCTGATGCGGCCCTCGCCTGCACGCTCAACGCGTGGGTGGACTGCGGTGGGGTCGTGACGAGCAGCCAGTCGTCGCTCCTCGGGTTCCCGAACACCTTCCTCGGCATGATCGGCTTCGCCGTCGTCGTCACCCTCGGCATGCTGCTGCTGAGCGGCGTGCGGCTTCCCGAGTGGTTCTGGGTCGGCCTCCAGATCGGCGTCGTGCTCGCGATCGCGCTCATCACGTTCCTGCAGTACACGAGCATCTACACGCTGGTGCGGCTGTGCCCGTACTGCATGGTCGTCTGGACCGTCACGATCCCGCTGTTCGTCTCGGTCACGGCTCGCAACCTGCGGGCCTGGCGGCCGACCTGGGGATTCTCGCGGTTCGTCTCCGACTGGACGCTGCTGATCGTGCTGCTCTGGTACGTCGCGGTGCTGTCGCTGATCTGGTTCCAGTTCGGGCCCGACCGCCTCTTCGCCTGACCCGCCTCCGCCCGCGAGTCGCGTATGGCGGGGTCGCGACCCCGCCAGCGGTGACGCGCGGTCAGGACCAGGCGCGGGCGATGCGGTCGCGGTACCACCCGTACGACGCACGCGGGGTGCGGTCCTGCGTCGCGAGGTCGAGGTGGACCAGCCCGAAGCGCTGGGTGAAGCCCTCGGCCCACTCGAAGTTGTCGAGCAGCGACCAGCAGAAGTAGCCGCGCACGTCGACCCCGACCTCCCGCGCCGCACCCACGGCAGCGATGTGCCCGTCGAGGAACCCGATCCGCTCGACGTCGTCGTACGGCGGGGCGTCGGCGCCGTCCGGGTAGGCGCACCCGTTCTCCGTCACGAGGATCGGTGGCAGGGCGGCGCCGTACCGGTCGCGGAGTCCGACGAGCAGATCGGTCAGCCCCGAGGGCACGACCGGCCAGTCGAACCCGGTCCGCGGCACGCCCTCGATCGGCACGATCGCGAACGGCAGCGGGTCGTCGCCCTCCGGCGCGGCGATCCGGGTCGGGTTGTAGTAGTTGATCCCGAGCAGGTCGAGCGGCTGCGCGATCGTGGTCAGGTCCCCGTCCCGGACCACGCCGTCGGCCAGCGCGGCAAGCGCGTCGGGGTAGCGGCCGAGCAGCACCGGGTCGAGGAACATCCCGTTGTGGAACGCGTCGTACGCCGCCGCCGCGGTGCCGTCCTCGTCGGAGTCGCTCGCGGCTTCGACCGGGGTGCAGTTGTTCACCAGTGCGACGGGAGCGTCGGAGGCCGTACGCAGGGCTGAGGTCGCGAGGCCGTGTCCGAGCAGCTGGTGGTGGCCGGCAGCGAAAGCGTCGAGCATGCGCGCCTCGCCGGGCGCGTGGATGCCGAAGGCATAGCCGAACCCCATGTGCACGAACGGCTCGTTGAGCGTGCACCATGCGGCGACCCGGTCGCCCAGCGCATCGGCGACCAGCGCCGCGTACTCGGCGAACCGCTCGGCGGTCCCCCGCTCCATCCACCCGCCGTCGTCCTGGAGCGCCTGCGGCAGGTCCCAGTGGAACAGCGTCGCCACCGGGGCGACCCCGCGCTCGAGCATGCCGTCGACGAGCCGGTCGTAGTACGCGAGGCCGGCGGGGTTCGCGGGACCTCGGCCGTCGGGCTGGATCCTCGGCCAGGCGATCGAGAAACGGTACGCGTCGGCGCCGAGGCCGGCGACGAGGTCGAGGTCCTCGGTCCAGCGGTGGTAGGAGTCGCACGCGACCGCGCCGGAGGAGCCGTCGGCGATGACCCCGAGGCGTTCGCAGAACGTGTCCCAGATGCTGCGCCCACGCCCGTCCTCGCGCGCACCACCCTCGATCTGGTAGGCCGCCGTGGCGACGCCCCACCAGAAATCATCGGGTCCGGGTCTGTTCACGGCGGTGCTCATCCCCACATACTGGTCGGGTGTCCAACTCGGTGCAAGCCCCCAGCGCCGCGCTGCGTCGTGCCCGCGTGGCCACGGCGTGCGGCTTCTTCCTGCAGGCGCTGATCCTCGTCACGATCCTGTCGCGGCTGCCGGCGTTCGAGGACGAGCGCGGGGTGACCGAGGGCGACATCACGATCCTGCTGCTGCTCACCTCGGTGCTCGCCGGTGTCGGGTCCGTGGTCGCCGAGAGGATCGCGCTGGCCCGCTCCAGCGGGTTCGCGCTTCGGCTCGCGATGCTGACGATCTCCGTGATGGTGATCGTCGTCGGCCTGGTCGAGTCCGTCGGTGCGATGTACGTCGTCTTCGCGCTGTACGGGATCGGCGTCGGAGCCGTGGACGCGTCGATGAACATGCAGGGCGTGACCGTGCAGAAGCTGTACGGACGCAGCATCATGACCAGCTTCCACGGCGTGTGGAGCATCGGCGCGATCGTCGCCGCCGGGTACGCGGGCCTGACGGTGCTGCTGGACCTCACCCTGCGACCCACGCTGATCCTCGTCGGGGTGCTCGGGATCGTGCTCACCCTCGCGGTCGGACGGCGGTTCGTGACCGCGGCCGGGCTGGAGCACGGCGCCGAGGTGGCCGCCGACCCCGAGCACGTGCCGCACCTGCGGGTTCCGTGGCAGCCGATCCTCGCGCTCGGCCTGGTGATCGTGGTCTTCTACCTCGCCGACACCTCGGTGATGAGCTGGAGCACGCTCTACCTCCACGATGCGCTGGACGCGGCCGAGGCGATCGCGCCGTTCGGCTACGCCGCCTACCAGGCCGGCGCCGTCGTCTCGCGCCTCACCGGTGACCTGTTCGTGCGCCGGTACGGCGCGGTCGCGGTCGTGCGGGCCGGGACGCTGATCGGCTTCGTCGCACTCCTCGGTGTCGTGGCGGCGCCGTCGACGTGGTTCGTGATCGTCGCGTTCGGCGTGATGGGACTCGGCCTTCCCGTGATCGTGCCGTTGGCGTTCGCGGCGGCGGGGACGCTGCCCGACTCCGACGCCGACGTCGCGATCGCGCGGCTCAACATCTTCAACTACGTCGGCAACATCGTCGGCGCCGCCCTGATCGGTGCGATCGCGACCGGGGACGGGCTGCGCTGGATCTTCGTCGTGCCGCTCGTGCTCGTCCCGCTGATCCTGCTGGTCGCCCGTGCGTTCGCGCCGCGGGAGACGGCGAGCCGCGCCGCCCCGCGCGGCGCCTGAGCCGGACCTCGGCACGTGGCGACCGGGACCGCGTCCGGGCTGCCACCATCAGGGCATGACGGAGACCGGCGACCGGGCCGACCGACGGCGGCGCCTCGGGTGGGCCGGCCTGATCGTGCTGATCCTCGGGTGGTTCCTGCTGCCACAGATCGTCGGCCTCTTCGTCTTCGACCTCGACGACATGGACGACGGGTACGCGACGGTGCGCAGCACGATCGCGTCCGACCTCGGGATGGACGTCGGCGGCATCCTGATCCTCGCCCTGGTCGTCTGGCGACTCGGGTGGTGGCGGCTGGTCTGGTACGAGGCGCGGCGCGTGCGGCCCTGGGTGGCGGTCGTTCCGGTCTCGCTCCTCGTGTACTGCGTGCTGGTGACGGACTACGGGCAGCTCGCGGAGGTGCCAGGGTCACTGGTCGTGGTCTTCGGCCTCGCGATGGTGTCCACCGCGGTCAGCGAGGAGCTCCTGTTCCGTGGTGTCGCGCTCCAGACGATGCGCGACCGCTACCGCGAGGGGTGGGCGGTGTTCTGGTCGTGCTTCCTGTTCGGTGCGATCCACCTGGTCAACGCCGTCGTCGTCGGTGGGGCTGCCCTCGGCCAGGTCCTGATCGCCTTCGTCAGCGGCTACCTGCTCTATCTGTGCCTCCGGGTCGGCCGCGGCCTGTGGCTGCCGATCGTCGTGCACGCCGCGATCGACTTCGCCCAGTTCAGCAGCGGTGTCGGGTACGCCGAGCCGCCACTCTCGGACGCCCTGGCCTACGAGGCGCTGCTCCTGCTGGTGCTCGGTGGGGTGCTGCTGGCGGGGCGCAGACGGATCTCGCCCCGCGGACCGGCGGACCCGACGGCGGTCGCCGGCGCGGACGAGATCAGTCCCGGCTGATCCGCACGATCCCGGTCTCCGTCCCCTGGTAGAGCGTGCCGTTCGCAGCCGTCGTGCCGGTCATCTGGAGCGGGTTGTACGCGAGGCCCAGTCCCAGGAACGACGCGCTCAGCTCCGCCCCGGTGTGCGGATCGAGGGTCGCGTAGGAGTAGGCGGCGATGGTGTGACTCCCGACCAGCCCGGTCGGGCCGTCCACGGTGATCGTGGTGATCAGGTCGTCGGCGAGGGACAGCCGCGGCAGTGCAGCGGACGCGACGTCGTTCTCCCACACGACGTCGCAGCCCGACCCGTCGGCCCTCACGTCCACCCGGGTCATGCCCCCGTCGAAGTCCGCGGTCGCCGGGACCGGGTCGGGGACACCCTCCGGCGACGCCGGGTACGGGTAGCCGTAGGTGTTGGTGACGATCATGCTGCGACCGGACGCGATCATCGAGTCCTCGGTGCCGGAGGCGGCGTGGTCGGTCAGCACGGGCAGGCGGCAGACCGCGGCGCCGTCCGCGCTGCGCCGGACGATCAGGTTCTCGTGCGGGGCGGCGTTGTCGGTGATCGCGACGTACTCGGTCCCGTCGACCGGCCCGAAGAACGTCGGCGTCGCCCCGCTTCCCCAGCTCAGCTGACCGGGCTTGCGCGACGGGCCCCGGTCGTACGGCTGGCGCCACGCCACAGCCGGTGCGCCGTCGGCACCGCGCTTCACGCCGTACAGGGCGTGCTCGGTGACGACGCCGGTCAGCCCGGGGACGGTCGAGATGCTGTTCTGGACCGGCTCGCCGAGCGCGGTCGTGCGGACGGTCCCGTCGGGATCCACGGTGCCGACGGTGCCGTCGCTCGCGGCGAACCACACCTCGCCGTCCCAGCCCGGCGACAGGCCGACGACCGAGGCTCCGTCCGGGATCGCGGCGTCCAGCGACGTCGACGAGGCGACCTCGAGCCGCCACCCGAGCCAGGTCCTGCGGTGGCTGATCCGCAGCAGGTTGTGGTCGCCGTCGACGAGCACGAGCCGGTCCGCATCGTCGAGGAAGGCGTAGACGCCACCGAACAGCGCGCCCTTCTCGACCCGCAGCGACGCCAGGCTCCGCCCCGTGTCGGGGTTCAGCAGGTGGACGACCGGGGTGCGGCCCAGCACCTCCGTGCACAGCGCGACGGGCATGCCGTCGGCCCCGACGGTGATCGCGGGGCAGGCGGCGGCGAGCCCGCGGCGTACGGCGTCGATGCGGCCGGTGCCCGGGCTGCCGTACGGGGTGGTGTCGCTCGACGCGGTGTCGCCGTGCATCGTCGCGGTGCCGTTCGGGGCGGTGTGCGGGTTCTGCGGAGGGAGCGGCCCGAAGGACCCGTCGGCGGACGCAGGGGCCGCGAGGGCGAGACCGAGTGCGGCGGCGCCGACGGCGGTGGCGACGCGCAGGGAGCGCTGGGGGAGGTGCGGCATCGGGAGCTCCTGGGATGACCGGGGGTGTCAACGGGAGTGACCTTAGCGCGTGATCCCCGTCACGTCACCGGGCCCGATGCCTGTCGGTGCCTAGCGAGCCAGCACGGACAGCCGGTCGAGCGCCTCCGCGATCACGCTCTCCTGCTTGCAGAACGCCCACCGCACCAGCGGCCGGCCGGTCGCGACGTCGTCGTAGAACACCTGCGTCGGGATCGCCACCACCCCGGCGGTCTTCGGGAGCGCGAGACAGAACTCGATCCCGTCGTCGTACCCCAGCGGGCGGATGTCGGTCTGCGCGAAGTAGGTGCCCTGCGGGACGTACGTCGTGAAGCCGATCTCGCTCAGCCCGGCGCAGAGCTGGTCGCGGCGCGACTGGAGGATGGCGGCGAAGCGCTCGAAGTAGGAGGCGTCGTGGCCCAGGGCGTACGCGATCGCGGGCTGGAACGGCGCGCCGGACGTGTAGCTCAGGAACTGCTTCGCGCCCACCGCCGAGCGGACCAGCTCCGCCGGACCGCTCATCCACCCGACCTTCCAGCCCGTGAACGAGAACGACTTGCCCGCGCTCGAGATCGTCAGCGTCCGCTCGCGCATGCCGTCCAGCGTCGCCAGCGGGATGTGCGGGACGTCGTCGAACGTGAGGTGCTCGTAGACCTCGTCGGTGATCACCGTGAGGTCGCGCTCGACCGCGAGGTCGCGGATCGCGGTCAGCTCCTCGCGCGTGAGCACCGTCCCGGTGGGGTTGTGGGGACTGTTGATCAGCATCGTCGTGGTCCGCGGTCCGACCGCGGCGCGGAGCTCGTCGAGGTCGAGGCGGAAGTCGGGCGGACGCAGGGTCACCGGCCTGCGCACGCCACCGGCGAAGCCGAGCACCGCCACGTAGGAGTCGTAGTACGGCTCCAGCACCACGACCTCGTCGCCGGGGTCGACGAGTCCGAGGAGGGCGGCGGCGATCGCCTCGGTCGCGCCGGTCGACACCGCGATCTCGGTGTCGGGGTCGACGTCGAGGCCGTACCAGGTCTTCTGGTGGGTGGAGATCGCCTCGCGCAGCGCCGGGATGCCGGCGCCGGGCGGGTACTGGTTCGCGCCGCCGCGCATCGCCTCCACCGCCTGCTCGACCACGTCGGCCGGCCCGTCGGTGTCAGGAAAGCCCTGGCCGAGGTTGACCGCGCCGGTCTGGACCGCCAGTGCCGACATCTCGGCGAAGATCGTCGTGCCGAGGTCGGCCACGCGTGCGCTCGTGGACTTCATCGCCTCCGACCCTACGGCGTCGGTGCGACAATGACGAGGTGAGCACACAGGTCACCGAACCCGCCCCGCCGGGCCCGCGCAGCAAGCGCCGGAGCCGGACGGGTCGTGTCCTGACGGCTCTCGGGCTGGTGCTCGTGCTCGTCGGCGTGGGGATGCTCGGCTACGTCGGCTGGCAGTACTTCGGGACCAACATCATCTCCAAGCAGCACCAGGCCGAGCTGCGCCAGGATCTCGTACGCGAGTGGGACGCGCCGGTCAGAGCCACCGAGCCGGTGGAGATCGGCGACGCGATGGCGTTGCTGCGCGTGCCGCGCTTCGGCGACGACTACGTGATGCCGGTCGTACGCGGCGTCGACGACGCGTCGCTGGCCAGCGGGGTCGGGTGGTTCCCGGACACCGCGCGGCCCGGTCGGGTCGGCAACTTCGCGATCGCCGGCCACCGGGTCACCCACGGAGAGCCGTTCCGGCACTTCCTCGAGCTGAGGGCCGGCGACGAGGTGGTCGTCGAGACGCGCACCCACGTCTACACCTACGTGCTGCGCGACGACGGCACGGACCGCGAGCTCGACTTCTCCGAGGGCTGGGTGCTGGACCCCGTGCCGGGTGCGCCGGACGCCGAGCCGACCGAGAAGCTGATCACGATGGTGACCTGCTCGGAGCTGTTCCACACCGACAAGCGCAGCATCGTCTTCGGCGAGCTCGAGAGCGCGGTGAAGAAGTAGCCGGCGCTGCGCTCGTCGACTCTCGATCACTCGCTGCGCTCGTGCCTCGAGTACCGGAGGCAGCTCCGCTCGTCGAGGCCGAGCGGAGCGAGGATCGAGACGCGACCGCCGTGGAGCGGAGCGACGATGCTTCGTTCGTCGAGGCGGAGCGGAGCGACGATCGAGACGTCCCCCCGATACCCTCGCCCCATGAGCGATCACGAGGCCCTCGTCCGTCAGGTCACCGCGAAGGCGGTCGTGCACGGGCGCGTCACGCTGTCGTCCGGCAAGGAGGCCGACTACTACGTCGACATGCGCCGCGTGACGCTCGACCACGAGGCCGCCCCGCTGGTCGGCAAGGTGATGCTCGACCTGCTCGACGATCTCTCCTACGACGCAGTCGGCGGGCTCACGATGGGCGCCGACCCGGTCGCGATGGCCATGATGCACGCGGCTGCGGCGCAGGGCCGCCCGCTCGATGCGTTCGTGGTCCGCAAGGCCGAGAAGGCGCACGGGCTCCAGCGGCGGATCGAGGGTCCGGACGTCGAGGGCCGTCGGGTCGTCGCCGTCGAGGACACCTCGACCACCGGTGGTTCGGTGCTCACGGCCGTGGAGGCGCTGCGCGAGGCGGGTGCCGAGGTGGTCGCCGTCGCGGTGATCGTCGACCGCGACACGGGGGCTGCGGACCGGGTGCGCGAAGCCGGGTACGACTACCGGTTCGCGATCGGCAAGTCCGAGCTCGGGCTCTGAGCTCGGCGGAGTCCATGACTGAGGTCGGTGTCGGTCCGTGGGACGGTCCGTGGCCGGACGACCCGCGCTACGACCCCGAGCTGTTGCGCGACGGCGATCGGCGCAACGTCGTCGACACCTATCGCTACTGGTCGCTCGACGCGATCGTCGCCGACCTCGACACGCGGCGGCACCCGTTCCACGTCGTGATCGAGAACTGGCAGCACGACCACAACATCGGCTCGATCGTCCGGACCGCCAACGCGTTCGCCGCGGCCGAGATCCACATCGTCGGCCGGCGGCGCTGGAACCGCCGCGGTGCGATGGTCACCGACCGGTACCAGCACGTACGCCACCACGCGGACGTGGCCGCGTTCGGCACGTGGGCGGATGCGGCGGGCCTCGAGGTGGTCGCGATCGACAACGTCCCTGGCGCGGAGCCGATCGAGCGGGCGTCGCTGCCGCGGGAGTGCGCGCTGGTGTTCGGTCAGGAAGGCCCGGGGCTGAGCAGCGAGATGATCGGTCTGTGCTCGCGCGTCCTCGCGATCAGCCAGTTCGGGTCGACGCGCTCGATCAACGTCGGCGCGGCGGCTGCGGTCGCGATGCACGCCTGGATCCGCGAGCACGCGGAGATCTGAGCACCGTGTTCACGCAACGTGAACACATCAGATTCTGAGCACGCGGCGCGGTTCGGTGCCGGTTCTCCGGATGGCGTTCGGAAGGCCCGCTGCTCCGCCAGATGACCGGGAACATCGCCGACAACCGGCTGCTGCTCGAGGCATTCCGCTCCGGCCTCGCTCGTGACGCCTAGGCTCGCCTCATGCCTCGCAGAATCGTCGTGGTCGGGGGAGACGCCGCCGGGATGTCCGCCGCGTCCACGGTCAAGCGCGCCCTCGGCGACTCCGCTGACGTGCTCGTCCTCGAACGCCAGCCGTGGACCTCGTACTCCGCGTGCGGCATCCCGTACTGGATCGCCGGCGACGTCCCGACGCTCGACGACCTGATCGCACGCACACCCGACGAGCACCGCGCCAACGGCATCGACGTCCGGACCGAGACCGTGGTGACCGGACTCGATCTCGACTCCGGCAAGGTCACCGCCCGCGACGCCGACGGCGAGCGTTCGTACGGCTACGACGAGCTCGTGATCGCCACCGGCGCGGAGCCGCAGGTCCCCGAGGTCCCGGGCGCGGACGCCGAGGGGATCTACGGCGTCCAGACCCTCGACCAGGGCGCCGCGGTGCTCGACGCGCTCGAGCACGATCCCAAGCACGTCGTGGTGGTCGGGTCCGGCTACATCGGGCTCGAGATGGCCGAGGCGTGCGTACGGCGTGGTCTGGAGACCGTGGTCGTCGGACGCAGTCCGCAGCCGATGACCGGCCTGGACCCGGAGCTCGGGACGGTCGTGGCAGACGAGATGCGCCGCGACGGGATCACGGTGCGGTCGTCGGAGACGGTGACGGCGTTCGAGACCGACGCGCACGGGCGGCTGCGGGCCGCGGTCACCGACCAGGGCACGATCGAGACCGATCTCGTGATCCTCGGGACCGGCGTCAAGGCCCGTACGGAGCTCGCCGCCGCGGCCGGGCTGTCGCTGGGGGTCAAGGACGCACTGCCGGTCGACGGGCGCGGACGGGTCGACGCGGACCGGCACGTGTGGGCCGCCGGCGACTGCGTGGAGTCGTTCCACCGGGTCTCGCGACGCCCGACGTACGTCCCGCTCGGCACCCACGCGAACAAGCAGGGCGTCGTCGTCGGAAAGAACCTCGCCGGGCACCCGCTCGCGTTCCCCGGGGTCGTGGGGACGGCGATGACGAAGGTGGTGACCCTGGAGATCGCCCTGACCGGGCTCGGCGAGACCGACGCAGCCGAGGCCGGGTTCGAGCCGGTTCCTGTGACGGTCGAGGCGACGACGTTCGCCGGCTACATGCCCGGCGTCCGGGACATGACGATCAGGGTCGTCGCCGACCGGCCCTCGCGGCGCCTCCTCGGTGCGCAGATCGTCGGTCGTGAAGGGTCGGCGCTGCGGATCGACTCGTTCGCACTCGCGCTGTGGAACGAGATGACCGTCGACGACCTGATGATGACCGACCTCGGATACGCCCCGCCGTACTCCAGCGTCTGGGACCCGGTCCAGCAGGCCGCTCGCCGGGCCGCGTCCGTGCTCTGACCCGGGCTTTCCACGGCGGCGTCGGCTGCGATAATGACCGGACCAGCCCCAGGTCGATGAGGAGTCACCATGCCGGTCGCCACGCCCGAGGTCTACGCCGAGATGCTGGACAAGGCGAAGCGTGAGTCGTTCGCCTACCCCGCCATCAACGTGAGCTCGTCGCAGACGCTGAACGCCGCGCTCGCCGGGTTCGCCGAGGCCGAGAGCGACGGCATCATCCAGATCTCGACCGGCGGCGCGGAGTACCTCTCCGGTCCGACCGTGAAGGACATGGTCTCCGGCTCGCTCGCGTTCGCAGCGTTCGCCCAGGAGGTCGCGAAGAAGTACCCGATCAACGTCGCGCTGCACACCGACCACTGCCCGAAGGACAAGCTCGACGGCTTCGTACGGCCGCTGCTGGCGGCGAGCGAGGAGCGGGTCGCGTCCGGCGGCCTGCCGTACTTCCAGTCGCACATGTGGGACGGCTCCGCCGTGCCGCTTGAGGAGAACCTCCAGATCGCCGAGGACCTGCTCGCGCACTGCGCGAAGGCCCAGGTCGTCCTCGAGATCGAGGTCGGTGTCGTCGGCGGCGAAGAGGACGGCGTCGAGAACGCCATCAACGAGAAGCTCTACACCTCGCCCGACGACGCCCTCGCGATCGTCGAGGCGCTCGGGACCGGCGACAAGGGCCGCTACCTGACCGCACTCACCTTCGGCAACGTGCACGGCGTCTACAAGCCCGGCAACGTCAAGCTGCGCCCGTCCGTGCTCGACGTCGCGCAGAAGGCCGTCGCCGAGAAGTACGGCCAGGAGCGCGCGTTCGACTTCGTATTCCACGGCGGCTCCGGCTCGAGCGCCGAGGAGATCGCCGAGGCGGTCTCGTACGGCGTGATCAAGATGAACGTCGACACCGACACCCAGTACGCCTTCACCCGCCCGGTCGCGGACCACATGTTCCGCAGCTACGACGGGGTGCTGAAGGTCGACGGCGAGGTCGGCAACAAGAAGACGTACGACCCCCGCGCCTGGGGCAAGGCGGCCGAGGCCGGGATGGCGGCGCGGGTCGTCGAGGCCTGCTCGAACCTGTCCTCCACCGGGACGAAGCTCTGACGGCGGCGCGCTCCGGCCGCGGCGTTACGGTGGGCGCATGACGAACCTTCTCGGCGAGCCCCCGGAGACCCTCCTTCCCGACGACCCGGCAGCCTCGGCCGTCGGCACCCCGCAGGAGGTCGCGCGGGCCCACCCGGCCTCCAGCCTCGCGTGGGCGCGCTGCGCCGAGGAGGCGCTCGCGTCCGACGACGACGTCGTGGCGTACGCGTTCGCGCGGACCGGCTACCACCGCGGGCTGGACGCGCTGCGGCGCAACGGCTGGAAGGGCCACGGGCCGGTCCCGTGGTCGCACCCCGGCAACCAGGGGTTCCTTCGGGCGCTGGCCGCACTCGCGACGGCGTCGGAGCGGATCGGTGACGACGAGGAGGCGCACCGCTGCCGGGAGTTCCTCCGCGAGTCCAGCCGCGAGGGCTACGACACCCTGATCGGCGGCTGACGCCCTTCGGATGGCCGCCCCTGCGCGCCGGTTGAGCCGCCCTTCCGCGCCGGTTGAGCCGCCCTTCCGCGCCGGTTGAGCCTGTCGAAACCCCACAAAGCGAAGCAGTGGCCGCGGACTGGAGTCATCCCCCGGTAGACTCCGTCGCGGCCACTGCCACTGGACCTATTGTTGCGCGAGTTCGCGTCCTCCGCAATATGTCCGATTAATCCGCTTCTCGTGTCGTGGCGAGGTCCGGGCCGGTGCCGTCGCCCCCGCCGGCGGGCACGAGCATCCGGTACGCGCCGTGCTGCAGCCGCCAGGTCCGCTCGCGCAGCCCGTCGCCGGTCTCGCCGTCGACGTTCCACACCAGGTCACGCCCGCTGATCGTCACCTCGCGGGCGCGCACGCTGACCGTGTCGCGAAGCCTCGTATGGGTGCCCCGGAGCATCTTCAGCCCGTACGCGACCCGCCGCCCGAACCGGGCCGCGTGCGAGATCGTCACGTCCAGCAGCCCGTCGGTCGGGTCGGCCTCGGGGAGCAACGGCGTCCCGCCGCCGACGAACCGGCCCACCCCGACCGCCACCTGGATCACGTCGTCGCCGCCGTCGAGGACACGGCCGTCGACCGCCACCGTCATGGTCCGCGCGGGTCCGAACAGGCCGCGCCGCAGCGCCCCGACCGGGTAGCCGAGCGGGCCGAGCCACTTCTTCAGCGGCTCCGCGGCACGGGTGGCCTCCGCGCCGACGCCGACGTGCAGGGCGTTGACGACCACCCCGCCGTCGTCGTCGACCGCGAGATCGAGCGGGACCGGGTCGGCGTCGAGCATGGCGGCCGCCACGGTCAGCGGATCCTCGTCGAGCCCCAGGGTGCGGGCGAAGTCGTTGCCGGTCCCGAGCGGCAGCAGCCCGACGACGACGTCGCCGAGCCGGTCCAGCGTGTGCAGCGCCGCGATCAGCGCGTGCAGCGACCCGTCGCCGCCGGCTGCGACCACCACGTCCACGGCGGGACGCTCTCGCAGCGCCGCCTGCAGCTCGTCCGGTCCACCGGTGCGGACCACGTCGACGTCTCCACGAGCGCGCAGCAGCCCGACGGCGGAGTCGAGCACCTCGTCGTCGGCGCTGCCGGCGGTCGCGTTCGCGACGATCAGGACCTGGGGCATGTCATCGGTGTACCACGGCGGTCCCCACGGGCATCCGTACCGCCGCAGCGGGTTCGCTAGACTGCGACGGTAAGAGCCCCAGGATCCGGGGCTTGTCGCATGTTCGCAGGTGGTGCCCTCCATGCCCGCAGTCGTGATCGTCGGAGCCCAGTGGGGTGACGAGGGGAAGGGGAAGGCGACCGACCTGCTCGGCAGCCGCGTCGACTACGTCGTGAAGTTCAACGGCGGCAACAACGCGGGCCACACGGTGGTGATCGGCAGCGAGAAGTACGCCCTCCACCTCCTCCCGAGCGGCATCCTCACCCCGGGGGTCGTCCCGGTGATCGGCAACGGCGTCGTCGTCGACGTCGGTGTCCTGTTCGAGGAGATCGACGGGCTCGAGGCGCGCGGGATCGACACCTCGCGGCTGCGGGTGAGTGCGAGCGCCCACGTGATCCCGGAGTACAACAAGGTGCTCGACAAGACCACCGAGCGGTTCCTCGGCTCCCGCAAGATCGGCACGACCGGGCGGGGCATCGGCCCCACGTACGCCGACAAGATGAACCGCCAGGGGATTCGCGTCCAGGACCTCTTCGACGAGAAGATCCTGACCCAGAAGGTCGAGGCCGCGCTCGACCTGAAGAACCAGATCCTCACCAAGGTCTACAACCGCCGTGCCGTGACCGTCGAGGAGGTCGTCGACGACCTGCTGTCGTACGCCGACCGGCTCGCTCCGTACGTCGCGGACACCGGGCTGCTGCTGCACGAGGCACTGACCGACGACAAGGTCGTGCTGCTCGAGGCCGGGCAGGCGACGATGCTCGACGTCGACCACGGCACGTACCCGTTCGTGACCTCCTCCTCGGCGACCGCCGGCGGCGCGGCGACCGGGTCGGGGATCGCTCCGACGGCGATCGAGCGCGTGATCGGGATCGTCAAGGCCTACGCCACCCGCGTCGGCGAGGGTCCGTTCCCGACCGAGCTGTTCGACGACTCCGGCGACTTCCTCCGCGATGCGGGCGGCGAGTACGGCACGACGACGGGTCGTCCGCGCCGGTGCGGCTGGTACGACGCGGTCGTCGCGCGCTACGCCGCACGGGTCAACGGCGTGACCGACTTCGTGCTCACCAAGCTCGACGTCCTCACGGGTCTCGAGACCATCCCCGTCTGCGTCGCCTACGACGTCGACGGGGTGCGGCACGACGAGATGCCGGTGAACCAGACCGACTTCCACCACGCCACGCCCGTGTACGAGGAGCTGCCGGGCTGGGACGAGGACATCTCGGACGCCCGTTCGTTCGAGGATCTGCCGGTCAACGCGCAGGCCTACGTACGCCGGGTCGAGGAGCTGTCCGGGTCGCGGATCTCGGTGATCGGCGTCGGCCCGGGTCGCGACCAGGCGGTCGTGCTGCACGACCTGGTCTGAGTCCGCTGCGCGACCGGTCTGTGGCGGTCTCCGGCACTCCGGTTCGCCGGTGGCGGTCTCCGTAACTCCGGTTCGCCCGGTGGCGGTCTCCGTAGCCGGCTACGGAGTTCCGCACCGGGCCCTGATGGTTTCCCGCGCCAGGTGATGGTCTCCCCAGTTGGCTGGGCAGACCGTCAGGCCTGACAGGTCTCCGTAGCCGGCTACGGAGTTTCGCACCGGGCCCTGATGGTTTCCCGGGCCAGGTGATGGTCTCCCCAGTTGGCTGGGCAGACCGTCAGGCCTGACAGGATGCGCGCATGACCGAGCTGCTCGCCGTCGACCGCTACGCCGCGCAGATCCGTGCCGCCGCCGACCTGCTCGCCTCGGAGGCGGGCCGCGCCGGACTCGCGACACCGGTGCCGACCTGTCCCGGCTGGACGGTCGCCGACCTGCTCGCACACCAGGCGATGGTGCACCGGTGGGCGACGGGTCACCTCGCCGGCCGGCCGCACGACGAGCCGACCGAGGAGGAGGCGCGGTCCGCGGCGGGAGCCGATCCGGTCGGCTACCTCCTCGCCGGGGTCGACCCGCTGCTCGACGCGATCGGCGAGGCGAGCGACGACCTCGAGGCGTACGTGTTCCTGGCGGACCCGCCGCCGGCGCGGATCTTCTGGGCCCGGCGGCAGTGCCACGAGACGACGGTGCACGCCGTGGACGCGGTCGCGGCCGCGCTCGGTCGTACGCCTCGCGCTGACGAGGTCGCGCTCGAGGCCGACGTGGCGGCCGACGGGATCGACGAGCTGCTCCGCGGTTTCCTGACCCGGCGCCCGTCGCGGATGTTCGCCGGCGGCGACGAGACCATCGCTGTCGTCCCGACCGATGTGCCGGCGTCCTGGACGATCCACGTCGGCGAGCGCCTCGCGATCACCGCCGGAGCCGACCCGGACGCGGCCGACGCGACGTTCTCCGGCACCGTGACCGCGCTCGACCTCGCCCTGTGGAACCGCTGCGACGACCTCGAAGTCGACGGCGACCCGGACCTGCTCAGGCGTTGGCGGGAGGCGCACCGCGTGACCTGGTGAGCGCCAGGACGCCGGCGCCGAGGAGCGCGAGCGCGGCGCCCAGTCCGCAGGCCGCCCACGGCAGCCACGTGGGGATCCCCAGGTGCACCGTGATCCCGAGGATGCGCGACAGGCCCCACGGCAGCAGCGCCATCTGGTCGTTCCACACGGTCAGCGCGTCCTCGAGGCCGACCGCGCCGACGAGAGCCCCGAGGACCAGCAGCGGCGCCGCCGCCGCGAGCAGCACCCGGCCGCTCCCGCCGGCCCACCCGAGGCCGTACGCGTTCCGCAGCACCACGGTCGCCGCCACGAAGAGCCAGCAGAACGCCGCGAACGCGATCGTCACGTACAGACTGCGCGCCTCGGGGTCGGTCCAGAACTCCAGCCAGTAGCGACCGGGCCCGCGCAGGATCAGCGCGAGCAGCAGCACGACCGTCCGCAGCACCGCGACGCCGCCCAGCGCCGCCCAGAGCGCGTACGGGTCGCGTCGCCCGACGAGCAGTCGCGCGACCCCGACGAACAGCAGCCACGAGCCGAGCGTGACCAGCAGGTGCGCCGGCGCCGCGAACCATGTGAGCGTCGCGCGGCTCGCGACCAGCAGCGCCGCCGGCAACGCCCACACCGCGATCGCGTCGATGCGCGTCGGCGCGGGCCCGCGCAGCCGCCAGGGTGCGACCGCGCCGATCCCGAGCGCGCGGACCGCCGCGATACCGGGTGCCCGGCGCCGGCGCAGCGCCAGCGCGAGGGCGCCGACGACCACGACGAGGGCGAGGAGCACCCGCGCGGCCCAGGCCATCGCCGGGTCGCGGTCGGCCCGGACGGTCCCGATCTCGGCCGCCGTGAAGTTGTACGCCGGTTGGTCGAGGTCGTCGCCGTAGCGCGCGACGTGCGCGGCGCGCTCGGTCTCGTACGTCGCGCGCGCGTCCTCCCACGCGGTCCGGGCCTCGGACGATCCGGTGTCGAGCCACTGGCGGTGGCGCAGCACGGTGGCGCGGTACGCGGTGAGGGTGGCGACGAGGTTCTCCTCGTACGCGAGGTTGTCGACGAGCTCCTGGCGCAGAGCGGGGTCGCGCCAGGTCGCCGGGTCGGTGTCCTCGACCAGCAGCCGCATCCTCGACGCCGCCTGCGCTGCCTGCTCGCCCTCCGCGATCGCCTCGTCGATCGCGTCGCGCGAGACGTGGTAGATCGCGCCGAGCGACGCGCTGTCGCCGGTGACGAGGTCCCACTCGAAGATCCACATCATCGGCGGCGGTTCGAGGCCGAGGGCCTTGACGCTCTGGTCTGCGTAGGGGCCGATGTAGAGGCCGTCGGTGATCGCCTCCCGCGACAGGGCGAACGCCTCGCCGAGTGTCCGCACCGTCTGCGGGTCGGCGGAGAAGGTCTGCCGCACCCAGTCCGCGGTGGCCTCGCCGGGGTCGGTGCCGGGATCGGCGGCGAGCCGGCCGGCGACGTAGACGTTCAGGTCCGCGAGCTGCCAGAACCCGTCGCGCAGGTACAGCGAGCGCGGGCCTGCGTACAGCGGGCCGCCGCCCTGCGCCCACGTCCAGACGCCCTCGACGTTCGGGTTCGCGTCGAGGAAGTGGTCCAGCGCGGTCTGCGTGAGGTCGCCCAGGTCGTCGGGCAGCGCCCCGAGCCCTTCGAACTCGCGGCGTGCCTGCAGCTCGACGATCCGTCGCTGGGTGCCGCGCTCGAGCGTCGGGTTCAGCGGGAGGTGGCTGTAGAAGTCGCCGGCGACGAGCTTCGTCGACACCACGAGGTGCGGGTCGTCGAGATCGCCGAGCACCGCGTCGTACGAGGCGGGGTTGGTGTGCAGGTCACCGACCGGGCCGACCCCGACCGTCCAGGTCCGGAAGATCACGTCGACGTCGGTCTCGTCGGCGACCTCGAGGAGCGCGCGCAGCATCGTCCGTACGGCGGGTGCCGTGGTCACGGCGAGCTCGGAGGAGTAGTCCCAGCCGTCCAGCGCGTACGCCGAACCGCCCTCCCCGACGCGGATCATCGTGCCGGACGCGAACGGCATCGCCTCGAGCAGCTCGCGCATCCCCGCCTGGTAGACGGTCCAGAACGCCGGGTCGTCGATCGCGTGGCCCTGCGCGTCGAGGTAGTCGCGCAGCGGCGGGGAGACCGCGAGCATGTCGGTGAGGAAGTACACCTGCAGGCCCTGGTCGGCCGCGTACTGCCAGACCGGCGCGAACGCGTCGACCATCGCCTCGGCGCGTGCGACGTGCGGGTCGCCCTCGGGGTAGACGGCGTGGCCGTCGCCGACGTCGCGGAAGGTCACGTACTCGAGGAACCCGGGCACCACGACGCCGTTGTAGCCGCGGGAGAGCGCGTGGTCGACGAGGTCGTGGAACTGCTGCGCGATGTCGTCGACGGCAGCTGCGTCGACGTACGGCGCGTCCGGCAGGACGGCGGAGGCGACGACGTCGGTGTTGAGCGAGTAGTCGTCGCCCTCCGCGAACCGTGCGGGGTCGTCGTCGAACCCGACGGCGCCGGCGTCGATGAGTCGCGTGCCCATCCGCGGCGCGGTCACCGTGCCGTCCTCGGACGTGGGGAAGGCCGGCCGCGCCGACCGGATGCGGTCGGCGTAGGTCTGCACCGCGACGACGGCGCCGGCGGTGGTGGCCGTCTCGAGGCTGTGGTCGCCGGAGGTCGTCGTGAGCCGGTACGCCTCGGGGCTCGGGTCGGCGGGGATCGTCCCCACCGTCACCAGCAGCGTCGCCTCGCCGTCGGCCGCCGGGCGCGCCGCGCCGCCGCGCTCGGGGTCGTACGTCTCCAGGCGCGGCGGTGCGCCGCCCCGTTCGGCGATCGCGTCGGACAGGTCCTCGGCAGCGGCGGCGATCGGCACGTCGTCAGCCGGATACGTGACGACGTCCAGCGTCGGGAGAGGCGACGCGACCCGCTCGGGCGCTGCCGTGGGGTCCTCGGCCGGGATGTCCGCCGGGGTGTTCGCGATGCCGAGCGCGTCGTCGAGCACCGCGGCGACGCCTGCCCCCGTCGCGAGCAGCGCGCCGATCAGAACGACGAGCAGCAGGGCCGTGAGGAGACGCCGGGGACGGCGCGGCTCGGCTTCGGGGGGCACCGGAGGATCGTACGGTGTGGAGCGCGGGGTCGGTCAGTCTTCCGGCGAGATGTACGGGGGCGTGCCGGTGCCGCTGATCCGGTACCCGCCCCAGGGATTGCGCTCGCCCAGCCGCGCGGTGACGGGATCGCCACCCGGGAGGTGGACGGCGAGCGGCTTGCGCCCGACCCGTGCGGCCAGCGCGGTCACCTGCTCGTCGGGCTGGAGCCGGCCCTGCCAGTGGTAGGCACCGTCGATCGGCTGGACGAACCCGGAGAGCGTCACCTGAGCCGTCACCGGCTCCGGTGCGCCGTCCCCGCGGTCCGGGGCGACGAGCACGCACGGCCCGCGGTACGCGGCGACCTCGGACTCGTGCACCTCGTGCTGGTCGCCGAGCCCGCCGCGTACGGCGTCGCCGTGGCTCACGCAGCTGCCTCGACGTCGTCGAGCAGCCCCGCACGGCGCCACAGCGTCGCGCTCGGACCGCCGATCATGTCGATGTCCTCCAGGCTCGCCCGGACCCGGCGGGCCGCCCAGGCGCGGGTCGCACGGGCGTGCGGGTTGGCGCGCGCCACCTTCCAGGCGTGCTTCGGGTCCAGGCCCGCGTCGGCGTAGGCCCGGGGGTGGATCAGGTGGACCGAGGACAGGTAGGCGGCGGCGGCGATCACGAACCGTGAGCGGCGCTTCGTGACGGGGCCCTGGGCGGCGTACTCGATCGCGGCCTCCTCCCGCGCGAAGCGCATGTGCCGCGCCTCCTCCACGACGTGGACGTGCGAGACGCCGCGGACCAGCGGCTGCAGCGACTCGTCCGCGGCGGCCTCACGCTGGAGCTGGTCGAGGATCTCCTCGACGAACAGGGCCCCGGCGAAGCACATCGCGCCGTTCGAGGTGGTCTTGAGGAACCGTCCGCCGGCGTGGAGCAGCGTGCCCGGTCGGTAGTAGCGGGCGCCGACCTTGTCGATCAGCTTGCCGAACATCACCGAGTGGCGGCACTCGTCGCCGATCTCGGTGTAGCTGAACTGGACGTTCGCGCTCGTCGGGTCGGCGTCGTAGGTCCGGCGGATCAGCATCTGCATGAGGATCGTCTCGAACCAGATCCCCATCGAGGCGACGCTCGCGAGCTCGTAGCGCGAGAGGTCGATCCGCTGCTCGAGCGACATCGAGTCCCACAGCGGCGTGCCGTACAGCGAGATGCGGTGCGGCGGGACGTAGAACCGGTCCGGATCGAGCGGGGCGTCCCAGTCGAGGTCGACGAGCGGGTCGTAGGACAGGGTCGCCGCGGATCGGAGCAGCCGGCGACCGGACTCCTCGCGCTGGGCGGCGATCCGCTCGGCGTCGGTGTGCGCGTGACGGGTCTCGGTCACGGTCATCTCGATCGGCCTCCTCGGCGCCGCGTGCAGCGGCGTGAACGGGGGGTGACAGCATCGGTCAATCGCAATGTAACAGTGAGTGTGTCACGTTGTCACGGGTCGCTTCGAGACGCATCCCCGCCTCGGCCGCGCGACCCCGTAGGCTGGTCGCCCGTGAAGACCCTCGTGATCGGCACCGGCGGCCGCGAGCACGCGCTGGCGCTCGCCCTCTCCCGCGACCCGTCCGTCGACGAGGTGCACGCCGCACCCGGGAACCCGGGGATCGCCGCCGTCGCCGCGCTCCACGACGTCGACCCGCTCGACGGGGAGGCGGTCGCCGACCTCGCCGAAGGTCTGGGCGTCGACCTCGTGGTGGTCGGGCCGGAGGCACCGCTGGTCGCCGGGGTCGCGGATGCGGTCCGGGATCGCGGGATCGCGGTCTTCGGACCGTCGGGCGAAGCCGCCGCGCTGGAGGGGTCGAAGGCGTTCGCCAAGCAGGTGATGGCGGCGGCCGAGGTGCCGACGGCGATGGCCCGCGTCTGCGAGACCGCCGAGGAGGCCGAGGCCGCGCTCGACGCGTTCGGGCCGCCGTACGTCGTGAAGGACGACGGGCTCGCCGCCGGCAAGGGCGTCGTCGTCACCGAGGACCGCGACGCGGCGCTCGCGCACGCGCAGGGGTGCGACCGGGTCGTGATCGAGGAGTTCCTCGACGGGCCGGAGGTGTCGCTGTTCGCGCTGTGCGGCTACAGCGAGGCGGGCGGCGCGACCGTGGTCCCGCTCCAGCCGGCCCAGGACTTCAAGCGCGCCTACGACGACGACGCCGGCCCGAACACCGGCGGCATGGGCGCGTACACCCCCCTGCCGTGGGCGCCCGACGACCTCGTCGCCGAGGTGACGGCTCGCGTGCTCCAGCCGACCGTCGACGAGATGGCGCGTCGCGGGACACCGTTCACCGGCCTGCTGTACGCGGGGCTGGCGCTGACCAGCCGGGGCGTACGGGTGGTCGAGTTCAACGCACGCTTCGGCGATCCGGAGACCCAGGCGCTGCTCGCGCTGCTCGAGACGCCGCTGTCGGCGCTGTTGCACGGCGCCGCGACCGGCACGCTCGCCGAGGTCGGTCTGCCCGTGTGGCGCGACGGCGCGGCGGTCACCGTGGTGGTCGCGGCACAGGGCTACCCGGCGTCGCCGCGCAAGGGCGACCGGATCACGGGGGTGGATGCTGCCGACGCGCTCGACGGCGTCGACGTGATCCACGCCGGGACCGCGCTCGACGCCGACGGCCAGCTGGTCACCGCGGGTGGTCGCGTCCTGGCTGTGACGGCGACCGGCACCGATCTCGCCGACGCCCGCCGGCGCGCGTACGCAGGGGTGGATCTGGTCGTGATCGACGGCGGCTTCTCCCGCCGCGACATCGCCGCTGCGGCCGCCGGCGCCTGAGCTTCCCGCCCGACCCCGATTCGTCGCGTTGCGGTGTGATTCGGACCCCCAGCTCCGACCGGAACTCGACGAATCGCGGTCGGGGCGGATTGCGAGGCAGACTGGGCGCATGGCACTGCAAGGGGAGTACGAGCCGAATCCGCAGGGCTGGGTCGCGCAGCACATCGAGGAGATGGAGCGCACCGGCACCGTCGAGAACCCTCCGTACGGCCGACCGATCGTGATCATCACCTTCCGGGGGCGCAAGAGCGGCAAGCTCCGCAAGACCGGCGTGATGCGGGTCGAGCACGACGGGGCGTACGCGCTGGTCGCGTCGAAGGGAGGGGCGCCCGAGCACCCGACCTGGTACCTCAACCTCGTCGACGACCCGGTGATCGACGTCCAGGACGGCTTCGAGAAGCAGACGATGCGCGTCCGCGAGCTGTCCGGGGACGAGCGCGCGGTGTGGTGGGACCGGTCGGTGGAGGCGTACCCGCCGTACGCCGAGTACCAGACGAAGACCGACCGTCTGATCCCGGTCCTGCTCGCCGAGCCGGCCGAGTAGCAGGCGGTACGCACGCTCGTCCCCACGGAGCGACGGGCGCTGGCGGCGACCTGGGACAATGGGGCGTGTGACGACTCCGAACGTGCTCGCCCACCGCTACGCCTCGCCCGAGATGGCCCGCCTCTGGTCGCCGGAGCACAAGATCGTGCTCGAACGACGGCTCTGGATCGCGGTCCTGGAGGCCCAGCGCGATCTCGGCATCGAGACGCCCGCCGGCGTGATCGAGGCGTACGAGGCGGTGGTCGACCGCATCGACCTCGACTCGATCGCCGCGCGTGAGCGGGTGACGCGGCACGACGTGAAGGCGCGGATCGAGGAGTTCAACGCACTCGCCGGGCACGAGCACGTCCACAAGGGCATGACCTCGCGCGACCTGACCGAGAACGTCGAGCAGCTCCAGATCCGCTCGGCGCTCGAGCTCGTACGGGACCGCGCGGTGGCCGTGCTCGCGCGTCTGGCCGCGCGCGCCGCGGAGCACGAGGCGCTGGTGATGGCGGGGCGCAGCCACAACGTCGCGGCGCAGACGACGACGCTGGGGAAGCGGTTCGCGACCGTGGCCGACGAGATGCTGGTGGCGGTGCAGCGGCTCGAGGAGCTGATCGCGCGCTATCCGCTGCGCGGCATCAAGGGCCCGGTCGGCACCGCGCAGGACCAGCTCGACCTGCTCGGCGGCGACCGCGACGCTCTCGCGCGCCTCGAGCAGCGGGTCGCCGAGCACCTCGGCTTCGCGAACGTCCTCACCAGCGTCGGCCAGGTCTACCCGCGTTCGCTGGACTTCGACGCCGTCAGCGCGCTGGTCCAGCTCGTCGCGGCCCCGTCCAACCTCGCGACCACCATCCGGCTGATGGCCGGCAACGAGCTCGTGACCGAGGGCTTCAAGCCCGGGCAGGTCGGCTCGTCGGCGATGCCGCACAAGATGAACTCCCGCTCCGCCGAGCGCGTCAACGGGCTCGCGGTCGTGCTGCGCGGCAACCTCGCGATGCTCGGCGAGCTCGCCGGCGACCAGTGGAACGAGGGCGACGTGTCGGACTCGGTCGTACGGAGGGTCGCGCTGCCGGATGCGTTCTACGCGTGCGACGGGCTGTTCGAGACGTTCCTGACGGTGCTCGACGAGTTCGGCGCGTTCCCGGCGGTGGTGCAGCGCGAGCTCGACCGCTACCTGCCGTTCCTCGCGACGACGAAGGTGCTGATGGCGGCGGTGCGGCACGGTGTCGGCCGGGAGAGCGCGCACGAGGCGATCAAGGAGCACGCGGTCGCGGTCGCGCTGGAGATGCGGGAGAAGGGGACGAACGAGAACGACCTGTTCGCCCGGCTCGGGGCCGACTCGCGGCTCGGTCTCACCGAGTCGGATCTCGAGGCGCTGGTCGCCGAGCCGTTGTCGTTCACGGGCGCGGCGGTGCCGCAGGTCGAGGCCGTGGTCGCGAAGGTCGGCGAGCTCACCGCGCGCTATCCCGACGCGGCCGCGTACGGTCCCGGCGACATCCTCTGACGTCGGTGCCTCTCCTTCGCGCTGTGTGCCGTCAGCCCGGTTCCGCCCATCCGAGAACGGGGCTGCGGCCACACAGCGGGAAGGGGGTCATCCGCGTTCACTCCTCTGCCGGCGGCTGCCGCCGTGCCAGTCCTCCTGCTTGCCGACGGCGCCGGGCTCGACCCCGAACCCGACCAGCTGCGGTCGCTCGCGCAGGCTGCGCTTCAGCTCGGCGAAGCCGGGGAACCGGGCCAGGGCGAGCACGTGGTCCCAGAGCTCGGCCGCCTCGCCCTGCTCGGGGAGCCGGCTGATCACGGGCCCGAAGAACGCGACGCCGTCCGGCGGCTCGAAGTGGATGATCGGCGTGCCGACGTCCTTGCCGGTGAGCGCGAGCGCCTCCTCGCCGTCGGCGCGGATCTCGGCGTCCCAGGCCTCGTCGTCGAGCGCGTCGGCCAGCTCGGCCGGCAGCCCCGCATCGCGCAGGATCGGCTCGACGAACTCCCGCGTGCCGCGGCGCTCCCTGTTCTCGCCGTCCGTCGCCCCGGACGGCGGGGGCGTGTCGAAGATGTGCGCCCCGAGTGCGGCCTGGAGCCGGTCCAGCGCCTCCGGGCCGTGCTCGGCGCGGGTACGGGCGGCGACGCGCAGCAGACGCAGGCCCGCGGTGTGACCGGCCTCGTACTCGGGCGGGAAGTGCGCGTCGTAGTCGACGTGGGCGTTGATCAGCCGCAGCGAGATGAACCGCCACTCGACGGCGAAGCCACGCTCGGCCTGCACCATCCGGATCCACTTGCTGGTCAACCAGCAGAACGGGCACACCGGGTCGAAGTAGAAGCGGAGGTTGTTCGAGGTCATGCCTCCACCGTAGGCACAGGGCCCCGCCGCGTCCGAGTGCCGCGGCCTCACGTGAGTCTCGACATCACCGTCGCCCGAGCAACGGTGATGTCGAGACCCACGGCGATGTCGAGACTCCCGTGGGCGGGTCAGGCGCTCGCGCGCATCGCCCGGGATCCGACGAAGAGACCGACGGCCGCCATCAGCACCGCGGCGACGGCGCCCTGGGTCGCATCGGCCCCGAACGTCCCGTCCAGCAGCGCCCGCTCCGCGTCCACGACGTAGGTCAGCGGGTTGAGCCGAGAAGCGACCTCGAGCCACCCCGGCGCCCCCGTGAGCGGGAGCAGGATCCCGGCGAGCAGCATCAGCGGGAACAGCAGGGTCTGCTGCACGCCCCAGAACGCCCACTGGTTCTCCTTGACGGCCAGCGCCAGGGCGTACGACAGCGCGCCGAGGCCGACGCAGAAGCCGGCGAGGATCACCAGCCCGACGACCAGCCCTGCCGGATCCGGGCGGAATCCGAACGGGATCGCGACCGCGACGATCACCACGGCCTGCACGATCGCCGGGACGATCTCCTTGAGCGCGCGGCCGATCATGAGGGAGGACCGGGACAGCGGGCTGACCAGCGTGCGTTCGTGGGACCCGGTCTGCATCTCGAACTGGAGGTTCGCGCCGGTCGTCGACGTCCCGAACAGCGCCAGCATCACGATCACGCCGGGCACGAACCACTGCAGCGTGGCTGCGGCCGACTGCCCCGAGGACGCGACCAGCAGCGGCGTGAACAGGCCGAGGAAGAACAACGGCTGGATCAGTCCGAAGACCACCGAGAACGGGTCGCGGACGACCGGGCGCAGCTCGCGTCCGAAGACGAGCGCGACGTCGAGCAGCGTGCTCGTCGCGCGCGTCGGCGCCGGAGCGGTCGTACGGAGGGGTGCGTCGGTGTGCGTGTCGAGGGCGGTCATGCCGCCACCTCCTCGAGGACGGTGTCGTGATCAGGGTTGGTCTTGCCCTCGCGCAGGCTGCGGCCCGTGAGGGAGAGGAAGACGTCGTCGAGCGTCGGCCGGGCCACCTCGACGCTGGTCGGGACGAGACCGGCCGTCGCGTAGTCGCCGAGCAGGCCCGCGACCAGCCCGGACCCGCCGGCCACGCGGACGTCGATGCCCGCGCCGTCGCGCCGTACGTCCGCACGCGGGTGCGCGGCGGACGCGCGCTCGGCAGCCCGTACGGCGTCGGCGTCGCTACCGAACGCGAGCGTGATCCGGTCGCCGGCGTGCTCGGCCTTGAGCGCGGCCGGCGTGTCGTCGGCGACCACCCGGCCGTGGTCGACGACCACGATCCGCTCGGCCAGCGCGTCGGCCTCGTCGAGGTAGTGGGTCGTCAGCACGACGGTCGCGCCGTGCTCGCGCCGCAGGTCGAGGACGTGCTGCTGGAGGTTCGCGCGGCTCTGCGGGTCGAGGCCGGTCGACGGCTCGTCGAGGAACAGGAGCCCCGGCGCGTGGATCAGGCCCATCGCGATGTCGAGCCGGCGCCGCTGCCCGCCCGAGAGCGTCATGACCTTCTGCCGTGCCTGCTCGGCCAGGTCGAGCGACTCCAGGAGCGCGCCGGCGCGATCGTGAGCGGCCGTCCGCGACAGGCCGTACGACCGGCCGGCGACGACGAGCTCGTCGATCGCGCGCTGGGCGTGGCCGGCGCTGTTGCCCTGGCCGATGTAGCCGATGGCGCGCCGCACCGCCTGCGGGTCGGCGGTGACGTCGTGCCCGGCGACCCGCGCCGTGCCCGACGTGGGGGTGAGCAGGGTGGTGAGCATGCGCAGGGTGGTCGACTTGCCGGCGCCGTTGGGACCGAGCAGCGCGACCATCTCGCCGACCTCGATGTGGAGATCGAGGTCCTTGACCGCGGTGACGGTCTTCTTTCCGGAGCGGAACTCCTTGGTGAGTCCCCGGGTGTCGATCATCGTGTCCATGGATCCACCGTCTCGTCGATTCCGGTCAGTTTCTGTCCTGATTCGAGGTCTACGCTGAGAAACATGAGCGGATCGAGCGAACGGATGCTGCGCCTGCTGTCTCTGCTGCAGACGCACCGCTTCTGGACGGGGCCGGAGCTCGCCGAGCGGCTCGCGGTCAGCGAGCGCACCCTGCGCCGCGACGTCGACCGGCTCCGCGACCTCGGCTATCCCGTCGACGCCACCCGTGGCGTGGCCGGCGGCTACCAGCTCCAGGCCGGCGCGTCGCTGCCGCCGCTGCTGCTCGGCGACGACGAGGCGGTCGCGATCGCCGTCGGTCTGCGCTCCTCGGCGAGCGCGCAGTCGCCGGGGCTGGACGAGGCGTCGGTGCGGGCGCTCAGCAAGATCGTGCAGGTGATGCCGCCGCGGCTGCGGCGCCGGGTCAAGGCGATCCAGGACTTCGCGGTGCCGGGTCCGTTCAGCGGGCCGACGCTCGATGCGGAGCTGCTCGCGACCCTCGCCCAGGCGTGCCGCGACGACGAGCGGATCGAGATCGTCTACCGGCGCCGCGACGCCGAGCGCAGCCGCCGCACGATCGAGCCGCACCGCCTCGTCTCGCGCCGCACCCGCTGGTACCTGATCGCGTACGACCTGACCCGCGGCGACTGGCGCACGTTCCGCGTGGACCGGATCGGCGAGGCGCGCGCGACCGGGGCCCGCTTCCGGCAGCGGGACCTTCCCGCCGAGGACGCGGCCGCGTACCTCGAGTCGTCGATCGCCTCGGCCGCCGAGGCGGCGAGCACCCGGGTCGAGGTGATCGTCGAGGCGCCGGCAGGGCAGGTGGGTGCCGCCGTCCGCTGGTGGGGCGAGGTCGAGCCCGAGGGCGACGAGCGGTGCCGGCTGCGGATGCGCGTCGACACCTTCGACTGGGTCGTCTACGTCCTGGCCGCCGTCGGGGCGCCCTTCGAGGTCGTCACGCCGGGCGCCCTGCGCGACCACCTGCGCGAGACAGCCGCGCTGCTCGCCGGGCCTGCCTGACCGGATCGGGACGGACGGGCCTGCCTCGACAACCGGCATGCTCGGATGACAAGGTAAGCGGACGCTTACCCCGAGGAGGCATCGCATGGCCGAGGTCCACGGCACCTACGACGACCGGTTCGCGCCGCTGGTCGACGAGCTCCGCGTGCGCCTCGATGCCGGCGACGAGGTCGGTGCGTCGATGGCCGTCGTGCACGAGGGCCGCACCGTCGTGGACGTGTGGGGCGGCCACGCCGACGCCGAGCGGACCCGGCCGTGGGAGGCCGACACCATCACCAACGTCTGGTCGAGCACGAAGACCGTGACGGCGCTCGCCGCGCTCATGCTGCACGACCGCGGGCTGATCGACGTGCACGAGAAGGTCGCCGCCTACTGGCCGGAGTTCGCCGCGCACGGCAAGGCCGACGTCGAGGTGCGTCACCTCCTCTCCCACACGTCCGGGGTCTCGGGGATGGACCAGCCGTGCACGGTCGAGGACCTGTACGACCCGGTCGTCGCCGCGGCGCGGTACGCCTCCCAGGCACCGTGGTGGGAACCCGGCACGGCATCGGGCTACCACGCGATCAACTACGGCCACCTGATCGGCGAGGTCGTCCGCCGCGTCACGGGGCAGAGCCTCACGGACTTCGTGGCCGAAGAGATCGCGAAACCCCTCGGAGCCGACTTCACGATCGGGCTGCCTCGCACGGCGTACGACCGGTGCAGCCCGAACATCCCGCCGACCGGCGTCGAGCTCCCGCCCGGCGTGACCCCGGGGCCGCTGGCGATGAAGACGCTCGGCGGCCCGCCGCTGCACGCGAGCGTGGTGCTCACCGACGGCTGGCGCGACGCGGAGATCGGCGGAGCGAACGGGCACAGCCACGCCCGCGGCCTCGCCGCGATCCAGTGCGCGGTGAGTCACGGCGGCAGGGCCGGCGGGCACAAGCTGCTCGGCCAGGACACGATCGACCTGATCTTCGAGGAGCAGGCGAGCGGCCTCGACCTCGTCGTCGGGGCGCCCCTGCGCTGGGGGATCGGCTACGCGCTCGTCGACCGCGCCACCCAGCCGTACCTCCCAACCGGCCGGGTCTGCCACTGGGGCGGCTGGGGCGGGTCGTACGTCATCAACGACCTCGACCGGTCGATGACGGCGACCTACGTGATGAACCGGATGAGCAACGCGATGCTCGGCTCGAAGCGTGGCGCCGGCTACCTGCGCACGCTGTACGGGTGCGTGGGGTAGGTCTCGATCGTCGCTGCGCTCCGCCTCGACCAGCGGTGGGCCGCGCTCTTCTCCGCCTCGACCAGCGGCGGGGGCGCGCTGCGCTCCGCCTCGACCAGCGGGGTCCGGTGTTCGAGGCGGGCGAGGGACGAGCCCGATCGAGAACGGTCTCGCGTCGTCAGCGGGTTCCGGTGTTCGAGGCGGGCGAGGGACGAGCCCGATCGAGAACGGTCTCGCCTAGGCTGGCCCGCGTGAGTGCACCGTACGACGTCCCCGGAGCCACCCACGTCTACTCCGGCAAGGTCCGCGACCTGTACGACCTCCCGAACGGCCACCTGCTGATGGTCGCCTCGGACCGGATCTCGGCGTACGACCACGCGCTCGAGCCGCCGATCCCGGACAAGGGCGAGATCCTCACCCGGATGTCGCTGTGGTGGTTCGACCAGCTCGCCGACGTCGCCCCCAACCACGTGGTCTCGACCGACGTCCCCGACGTCGTCGCGGGCCGCGGGATCGAGGTGGAGCGGCTCGACATGGTCACGGTCGAGTGCATCGCCCGCGGCTACCTGACCGGGTCCGGCCTGGCCGACTACCGCGCGAGCGGCGTCGTGTCCGGGATCGCGCTCCCGCCCGGCCTGACCGACGGCTCGAAGCTGCCCGAGCCGATCTTCACGCCGAGCACGAAGGCCGAGTACGGCGGCCACGACGAGCCGATCAGCTACGAGCAGGTCGCCGACGCGGTCGGATCCGAGCTCGCAGCGCGGCTGCGCGACCTCACGCTCGAGGTGTACGCACGGGGCGAGGCGCTCGCCCGCGAGCGGGGGATCATCGTCGCCGACACGAAGATCGAGGTCGGGTTGCGCGGCGACGGCACGCTGGTGCTCGCCGACGAGCTGCTCACCCCGGACTCGTCGCGCTTCTGGCCCGCCGACGCGTGGGAGCCGGGCCGGGCGCAGACGTCGTACGACAAGCAGTTCGTGCGCGACTGGCTGACCTCGCCCGCGTCCGGGTGGGACCGTGCCTCCGACACACCGCCGCCCCGGCTGCCCGGCGAGATCGTCGAGCGGACCCGCGCCCGTTACGTCGAGGCGTACGAGACGCTGACCGGGGAGACGTTCCGCCGGTAGGCCTCCCGAGCACGGACGGTGCCGCTCACGCCCCGAGCCACCACACGCCGGCCGCCGCGGCCACGAACCCCGCCACCATCATCAGCACGACCAGGCTCGGCGCGACGGTCCGTACCGGTGGTGTGTCGTCGACGGTCTCGATCGCCTCGGCGAGCCGGCCGGGTGACTCCGGGCGGTCCGACGGCCGGACCGCGGTCGCCGCGGCGAGAACCCGGTCGACGCCCGCGCCGGCCTCGGTGGGGTCCGGGCGGTCCGACGGGCTGCGCCCGACCGGCCCGTCGAAGGGCAGGCGCCCGGCGACGAGCTCGTAGGCGAGGACGCCGAGCGCGTGGACGTCGCAGCGGGCGTCGAGCGGCTGGCCGAAGGCCTGCTCGGGAGCCATGTACGCGGGGGTGCCGGTCGTGACCGTGATGCCGCTGGCCTCCGCGAGCCGCTTGGCGCTGCCGAGGTCACTGACGACCACCTGACCGTCGGCGTCGAGCAGGAGGTTCGACGGCTTGACGTCGCGGTGCAGGACGCCCGCGTCGTGCAGGACCTGGACGGCCCGCGCCGACTCCGCGGCGAGAGCGAGCGCGCGCTCGCGGCCGACTCCGGTGGCGATCACGTCGGCCAGGGTCCCGCCGGGGAGGAAGTCCATCACGAAGTACGGTCGGTCGTCGGCGATCCCGACGTCGTGGACCCGCACCACCCGGGGGTCGTCGATCCGACGCAGCAGGCGCGCCTCGGCGAGGAACCGCTCGCGGACGTCGGTGTGGTGGACCCAGTTGTCGGCCAGCACCTTGACCGCGACCTGCACCTCGAGATCGGTATCGTAACCGCGCCAGACGGTCGCGAACGCGCCCACGCCTTCGACCGCGTCGAGGCGGTAACGACCGAGGTGTCTCACGCAGGACAGTATCGACGGAGGCTTCGTGGAGGTCGAGGACGGGACGCTGGCCGCGGCGCGCTCCGGGGACCCGGTGGCGCTCGACGCCCTGCTCCGTACGATCCGGCCGATGGTGCTGCGCCGCTGTGCCCGCGTGCTCCCGTACCGGCAGGACGCGGAGGAGGCCGCGCAGGAGGCGCTGCTGACCGTGGCCGAGCGGATCGGAGACTACGCCGGACGTGGTTCGTTCGCGGGATGGGTCTCCGCGATCGCGACGAACCAGGCCCGGATGACCTATCGGAGTCTGCGGCGACGGTTCGCCGAGACCGGTCTGGCCGAGCTGCCGGAGGCTCCGGACCCGCGCCGGGTCAGCATCATCGCGGGCAGCCGGGTCGATCTGATGGACGCGATCGACGCCCTCGAGGCCACGCACCCCGAGACGGTCGAGGCGTTCCTGCTCCGTGACGTCGCCGGCCTGGCGTACTCCGACATCGCCGTGACGACCGGGGCGCCGCTCGGCACGGTCAAGGCGCGGATCCACACCGCCCGCCGCTTCGTCCGTGGCAGGCTGGTCGACGCCGACGGAACCCGATGACAACCTTTCGTGTGGCCGGTGCATCGGAACAGGTGAGAGTCGCCACCGGGGCGGCCGAGGAGGAATCATGCGCCGCACCATCGCCGCCCTGCTGGTGTCGCTGAGCATCGTCGCCGGCGGCGCGCTCGGGTTCGTGGCCGTCGACGTGAACGACGGTCGCGCGCTCGCCGGTCAGGGCCCGGCCGAGCCTTCCCCGTCGTCGGCCCCTGCCCCGACGGTGGCCACCGCCGTACCGGGCTACGTCGTCCCCGGTGCGATCGGGCCCGTACGGGCCGGGATGTCCGTCGCCGACGCCGTCGAGACCGGCTACGTCGAACGCGATCGAGAGCGCGAGCGCATCTGCGGTCAGCGCTACTACCGGTGGACGGGCGATCTCCGGGAGGACCTCGACCTCTACACCTACCAGGGAGTCGTGACCGACGTCGGGATGCTCGGCCCCCGCGTCGAGACACCGAACGGCATCACCGTCGGCGACACGCTGCGCAGCCTGCGCGATGCGTACGGCCCGGACCTGTCGGGGCCGATCACGCTGGACTACGGCAACGTCGGGTTCATGGTCTCCGACGGCGACGACTGGGTGGGCTTCGGCTTCGAGGCCGGACCTGACGCGATCGGCGCCGCGTCGCGGATCACGCTGATCCAGGTGACGAGCGGGAGCCGTCCGGGCCTGATGCGCGACGGCTGCTGACGGGGGCCTTCCGGAGCCGCCGTCGCGGACCGACCCCGGTGAGCAAACGCTCACGTGCGCTGTGTCACCCTGGTTCCGTACTCGCCAGTAGGGTTCTGCGTGAGGTCCCGCTGTGAGTAGCCTCACTTCCACAGGACATGACAATCAGGAGCACGCCGTGAGCAACCTGGCCTCCCTTCTCGAGAACTCGACCGCTTCCTACCCCGACCGCACCGCGATCGTGTTCGGCGACACGCGGCTGTCGTACCCGCAGGTGAACGCCGCCGCGAACCAGGTCGCGAACCTGCTCGCCTCCCGCGGTATCGGCCACGGCGACAAGGTCGCCCTCTCGTGCCCGAACCTCCCGTACTTCTCGATCGTCTACTACGGCATCCTCAAGTCCGGCGCGACCGTGGTCCCCCTGAACGTGCTCCTCAAGGGCCGCGAGGTCGCGTACCACCTCGCCGACTCCGAGGCCCGCGCCTACTTCGCCTTCCAGGGCACGCCCGAGCTCCCGATGGGCCAGGCCGCGTGGGAGGGCTTCAACGCCACCGACGGCTGCGAGCACTTCTTCCTGATCACCGCCGACCCGACGGCGCCGTCGCCGATCGAGGGTGCCGAGACCTTCGCGGCCGCGGTCGGCAACCAGCCCCCGACGCATGACACGGTCGCCACCGACGACTCCGACACGGCCGTCATCCTCTACACCTCCGGCACCACCGGCCAGCCGAAGGGTGCGGAGCTGTCACACTCCAACATGCTGAGCAACGCCCTGACCGGCGAGAAGCTGTTCGGCGCCGACGCGAGCAACCCCGACACGTACCTGTGCGTGCTCCCGCTGTTCCACTCCTTCGGCCAGACCGTGATCCAGAACGGCGCCTTCGGCTACGGCGGCACCGTCGTGATGCTGCCGCGGTTCGAGGCCGACGCGGCGCTCGGTCTGCTGGTCAAGGAGAAGATCACGTTCTTCGCCGGCGTCCCGACGATGTACTGGGGCCTCCTCGGCGCGCTCGAGGGCAGCGAGATCCCGGCGGGCGCGGTCGCCGAGAACCTCCGCGTCGCCGCGGCCGGCGGCTCGTCGCTGCCGGTCGAGATCATCCGCGACTTCAAGGCGAAGTTCGACGTCGACATCCTCGAGGGCTACGGCCTCTCGGAGACCTCGCCGGTCGCGTCGTTCGCCCCGCTCGGCGCCGAGCCGCGCCCGGGCTCGATCGGCAAGCCGATCCCCGACGTCGAGATGAAGCTGATCGACCCGGACTGGAAGGAGATCACCGAGGTCGGCGACATCGGTGAGATCGCGATCAAGGGCCCGAACGTGATGAAGGGCTACTACAACCGTCCCGAGGCGACCGACGAGGTGCTCCAGGACGGGTGGTTCCGGACCGGCGACCTGGGCCGCAAGGACGAGGACGGCTACTACTACATCGTCGACCGTGCCAAGGACATGATCATCCGCGGCGGGTTCAACGTGTACCCGCGCGAGCTGGAGGAGGTGCTGATGACCCACCCGGCGGTGTCGCTGGTCGCGGTCATCGGCGTCCCGCACGACAGCCACGGCGAGGAGGTCAAGGCCGTCGTCCTCAAGAACGCCGGTGACGAGACCACCGAGGAGGAGCTCGTGGCGTGGGCCAAGGAGCAGATGGCGGCCTACAAGTACCCGCGCATCATCGAGTTCCGTGACGAGCTCCCGATGACCAGCACGGGCAAGATCCTCAAGCGCGAGCTCTGAGCCGTCCCGCTGGTCGAGGCGCGAGCCCGCCCCGTCCCGCTGGTCGAGGCGCGAGCCCGCCGCGTCCCGCTGGTCGAGGCGCGAGCCCGCCGCGTCCCGCTGGTCGAGGCGCGAGCCCGCCCCGTCCCGCTGGTCGAGGCGCGAGCGAAGCGAGCGATCGAGACCCCTCACCCGGGTCTCGATCCTCGCTCCGCTCGGCCTCGACCACCGGTTGGTCGGTAGACTCGGCGCGTCCCGTCCCACCGTTCCCAGGAGCGCACCGTGGCCCGTGTCGTCGTCGACGTCATGCCGAAGCCGGAGATCCTCGACCCCCAGGGCAAGGCCGTCCACCAGGCGCTGGACCGGCTCGGGTTCGGCGGGGTGGCCGACGTCCGGCAGGGCAAGCGGTTCGAGCTCGCCGTCGACGGCGACCTGACCGAGGAGCGGCTCGCGGAGGTCCGCAGGATCGCGGAGACGCTCCTGTCCAACCCGGTGATCGAGGACTTCGAGGTCCGGATCGAGGAGCCGGTCGCGTGAAGGTCGGGGTCGTCACCTTCCCGGGCTCGCTCGACGACGTCGACGCGCAGCGCGCCGTCCGCCTCGCCGGCGCCGAGCCGGTCGCGCTCTGGCACGGCGACGCGGACCTGCGCGGGGTCGACGCGGTGGTGCTGCCGGGCGGCTTCTCCTACGGCGACTACCTGCGCTGTGGCGCGATCGCACGGTTCGCGCCGGTGATGGCCGAGGTCGTCGCAGCAGCGGAGCGCGGGATGCCCGTGCTCGGGATCTGCAACGGCTTCCAGATCCTCTGCGAGTCGCACCTGCTGCCGGGGGCGCTGATCCGCAACGACCACCGCACGTTCGTCTGCCGCGACCAGCGGCTGCGGATTGAGAACGCCTCCACCGCCTGGACCAGCGCGTACGGCTCGGGTGAGGAGATCGTGATCCCGTTGAAGAACGGCGAGGGCGGCTACGTCGCCGACGACTTCACGCTCGAGATGCTC
This sequence comes from Mumia flava, assembly GCF_002797495.1. Lineage (NCBI taxonomy): Bacteria > Bacillati > Actinomycetota > Actinomycetes > Propionibacteriales > Nocardioidaceae > Mumia > Mumia flava. Next base: position 1,554,758 of record NZ_PGEZ01000001.1, on the reverse strand, counting down.
GAGGGCGAGGGTCGGGTGGTCGCGCGCTACCTCGACGACAACCCGAACGGCTCGCTGCGCGACATCGCCGGGGTCACGAACGAGCGCGGCAACGTGGTCGGGCTGATGCCGCACCCGGAGCACGCCGTCGAGGATCTCTGCGGTCCCGGCACCGACGGGCTCCGGTTCTTCACGTCCGTCCTCACCAGCCTGGTCTCCTGAGCAGGAGCGTGCGATGACCGACCCGGCGATCGAGATCACCGACCAGGCCGACCGGCGACGCTACCTCCTCACCGTCGACGGTGAGCAGGTCGGCAAGATCAACTACCGCGATCCGAGCGACGGGGTCCGCGACCTCCTGCACACGGAGGTGGACCCGCGGATGAGCGGGCGAGGGCTCGCGAGCCGGCTCGTCCGGACCGCCCTGGACGACATCCGGAGCAAGGGCTGGACCGTCGTCCCGACCTGCCCGTTGGTCCGCGCCTACGTCGAGAAGCACCCCGAGTACGCCGACCTGGTCGCCACGCGCTGACCGGCTCGCGCCGACCCGGTCCCTCGACTGGCGGCATCCCTGCGCCCGGGTGAGGATCGGAGCATCCCCCGAGTCCGACCACCGGATGGCGAGGGGGTGCGTGTGCTCACGAAGGCCGTCGTCGTCGCGTCCGCCGCACTGGTCGCGATGGTTCTCGGACTGATCGGCTGCTCCGGCCAGGGTGCCGCCGACCGGCCCGGCGAGACGCTCTCCCGGATGCTCGTGGCGCTCGCCGACGGACGGTACGAGGACGCGTGCCGGCTGACCGCGGACGCCGACGGCCGGATCGAGGACGGCACGCGGCTGGCGGCCTGCACCGAGCGGATGCGCGTGTACGCCGAAGGGTCGGGCTATCGGGCCCTGAGGTCGCTGCGTGACGTCGGCATCCCGCCGCCCGACGTCGACGGTCGCCGTGCCGAGATCGACGGAGCGGAGATGACGGGGGCCTCGGCGGCATTCCGCGAGGGCACCTTCGAGCTCGTGCGGATCGATCAGCGCTGGTACGTGAGCAGCCGATGAGCACCCCGGAACCGCGTCACGCGTCACTGGCGCCACGCCCGCGGCTGGTTCTGCTCGTGGCAGTCCTCCTGGCGGGCGGGGCGATGGCGGTCGGCCTCGTCGGCGGCCTCGGCGCGACCCGGGCGACGGGCGCGGCGGAGCCGTTGCCGCAGGGGCCGGCGGAGACGTTGCAGAGCGTGCTGCGGGCCCTGGGTCAGGGCGACGTCGAGGCCGCGTGCCGCTCCGCAGCCCCGGACGGAGTGCCGATCGTCGACGACGAGCAGCTCCGTGGCTGCGCGGCCGATCTGCGCGACCGGCTCGACGACGTCTCCGACGCGACGCTGCGGGCGTACCGCCGCATCGAGGTCCGGGGGGCCACGGTCGCGCGGACGCGCGCGACCGTCGAGCCGCACCAGATCGAGGACCGTCCGGTCCCGCTCCGCGGCCAGACCTTCACACTGGTGGTGCACGCCGGCCGCTGGTACGTCCTGGTCTGAGATCACCGCCGGTGAGGCGTTGAGGATGCCGGTAGGACATCCTTGGGTGCGTGTTCGTCCGGAGTCCGCGCGCCGCGCGCCAGGTGGGACTGCTCGGCCCTGCCTTCGTCGCGGCGGTCGCGTACGTCGACCCGGGCAACGTGGCGACGAACGTGACCGCGGGCGCCGAGTACGGATACACGCTGGTGTGGGTCGTGGTGCTGGCGAACGCGATGGCGGTGATCGTCCAGTACCTGTCGGCGAAGCTCGGCCTCGTGACCGGCCGCTCGCTCGCGTCCCACATGGGCGACGTGCTGCCGCGGCGCACCCGGATCGCGTACTGGCTGCAGGCCGAGGCCGTCGCGGTCGCCACCGACGTGGCCGAGGTGGTCGGCGGTGCGGTCGCTCTCGCGCTGCTGTTCGATCTGCCGCTGCTGCCGGGCGCGCTCGTCACGGTGGCCGTCTCGGTGCTCGTGCTCAAGGTCGGCGACCGGTGGGGGCAGAGTGCCCTGGAGCGCCTGGTGATGGCGTTCCTGCTGCTGATCGCGGTCGGCTTCACCGCGGGGCTGTTCGTCGCCCCGCCGGAGGCGACCGACGTCGTCGGCGGGCTCGCACCTCGGTTCGACGGCACCGGCAGCGTGCTGCTGGCGTCGGGGATCATCGGAGCGACCGTCATGCCGCACGTGATCTACCTGCACTCCGGTCTGACGTCGGGGCGGCTCGGACGGCGCGGGCTGCTCCGCTCCACCCGGGAGCTCATCGCGGCGACGCGCGTCGACGTCGTGGTCGCACTGGTCGTGGCCGGGACCTTGAACCTCGCGCTGCTGCTCGTGGCGGCGACGAGCCTGGCCGGACTCCCCGGCACCGACACCTTGGAGGGCGTGCACGCGTTGATGACGAGCGAGCTCGGCGCCGGCGTCGCGCTGCTGTTCGCGGTCGCGCTGCTCGGCTCGGGACTCGCGTCGACGTCGGTCGGGTGCGCGGCGGGCGCCGAGGTGATGGCGGGCCTCCTGAACAAGCGCGTGCCGGTCCTCGTCCGGCGCCTCGTGACGGTGATCCCGGCGCTGGTCGTGCTCGTGCTGGGCATCAACCCGGCGCACGCGCTGATCGGCTCCCAGGTGGTGCTGTCGGTCGGGATCCCGTTCGCGCTGATCCCGCTGCTGTGGTTGACGTCGCGGCGCGACCTGATGGGCGAGCACGCGAACCGTCGTTCGCTCACGGCCGCCGCGGTCGTCGTCGCGGGGATCGTGATCGTGCTCAATGTGGCGCTGCTGGTCCTGACCTTCGCCTGAGCCCGCGCGACCCTGGGCCGTGTCGGTGGCACGGCCTAGGGTCGCACTATGGATCAACGTCTGAGCTTCATCTCCGTCGCCGTCACCGACGTGGCCCGCAGCCGCGCGTTCTACGTCGACGGCCTCGGGTGGGCCGAGAGCATGTACGTGCCCGGTGAGGTGCTGATGATCGGTGTCGCCGACAAGGTCGTCCTCTCGCTGTGGGACGTCGACGGATTCCGTTCCGAGGTGGGCGAGCCGTCGACCGGCGGCATCCCGCCGATCACCCTCGCGCACAACGTGCCGACGACCGACGACGTCGATTCCGTCTTCGCGCAGATGGTCGCGGCCGGTGGGACGGCGGTGGCCGAGCCCCAGGCCCGTGACTGGGGGGGATACACGGGATACGTGGCCGACCCGGACGGATACCGGTGGGAGATCGCGTACAACCCGGGGCCGATCGGCGAGACCGTCCTCCCGTGACCCGGCCGGTGAGCCTGACGACGGACCGGCTCGTCCTGCGTCCGTGGCAGGAGACCGACCGCGCGCCGTTCGCCGCTCTGAACGCCGACGGGCAGGTGATGGAGCACTTCCCCGCGCCCCTGACCCGGGCGGAGTCGGACGCGCTCGTCGACCGGATCGTGCAGCGGTTCGCGGCGCAGGGCTTCGGTCTGTGGGCGGTGGAGGAGTCCGCGACGGGGACCTTCCTCGGCTTCACCGGCCTGAACCCGGTGCCCGAGGCGGTCGCCGCGGCAGCCGTCCGCGACACGGGCGCCGGGGTCGGCGGCGAGGACGATCCGACGCCGACCGAGATCGGGTGGCGGCTGGCGCGCCACGCCTGGGGCCGAGGGCTGGCGTCGGAGGCTGCGCGTGCGGCGGCGCGGTACGCCTTCGACCGCGCCGGTCTCTCGACGGTGTGGTCGTTCACCTCGGTGACCAACGACCGCTCGGTCGCCGTGATGCGGCGGATCGGGATGGTGCTCGCGGGCGAGTTCGACAACCCGAGGGTGCCCGCCGGGTCGCGGCTGGTCCGACACGTGCTCTACCGCCTCGACGCCGTCGACGGGCCCCGGGACGCCTCGACCTCGACCACCGGTTCGTTAGGGTGACCTTATGAGCGTGACTGCGATCGACCCCCCGGGCTCCGCTGCCGACCGCAAGCGCTATCCGTTGCGGTTCGAGGTGGTCTCCAGCGAGCCGATCACCCCGCACATGCAGCGCGTGGTGCTCGGGAGCGTCCAGTTCGACGAGTTCGCCCGCCGGTTCGGCGGCTACTCCGACTCCTACGTGAAGCTCGTGTTCCTGCGCGACGGCGTCGACTACCCCGATCCGCTCGACATGCAGTTCGTCCGGGCGACGTTCCCGGCCGACGACCTGCCGGTCGTGCGGACCTACACGCTGCGCACGATCGATCTCGAGCACGCCCGGATCACGATCGACTTCGTGGTCCACGGCGACACAGGTGTGGCCGGCCCGTGGGCGGCCTCGGCCACCCCGGGCGACGTGATCCACCTGCTCGGGCCCGGCGGCGCGTACGTCCCGGACCCGGTCGCTCCGTGGCACCTGCTCGCCGGTGACGAGGCCGCGCTGCCGGCGATCCAGGCGGCCCTGGAGGCGATGCCGGCGGGCGCGCGGGTGCACGCGTTCGTCGAGGTGGGCGGTCCCGAGGACGAGCAGCCGTTCACCTCCGAGGCCGACGTGACCCTGACCTGGCTGCACCGCGGTGACGCGCCCGCCGGGACGACGACGCTGATCGCCGACGCGGTCAGGACGGACGCGTGGCCGGCGGGTGCGCCGCAGGTGTTCGTGCACGGGGAGTCGTCGCTGCTCAAGCAGCTGCGTTCGTACCTCCTGCACGATCGCGGCGTCCCGCGTGAGCAGCTCTCGCTGTCCGGCTACTGGCGTCGCGGCGAGTCCGAGGAGGGCTTCCGCGCCTGGAAGGCGCAACAGCAGGCCTGATGCGGCGGCCCGCGCCGTACGGTGCCTCCAGGGGCACGCCGCACGGGCGCGCCCGTACGGGGGAGGTCGCCATGAGCAACCGCATCGTCCATTTCGAGATTCCGTTCGCCGACGGCGACCGGGCCCGTGCGTTCTACCGGGACGCGTTCGGCTGGCAGGTCCAGGAGATGCCGGAGCTGAGCTACACGATGGTCCAGACCGGTCCGGTCGGCGAGGACATGGCACCGAGCGAGCCCGGGTTCATCAACGGCGGGATGTTCGAGCGCTCCGAGCCCTTCACCGGGCCCGTGATCACCGTCGACGTCGACGACATCGATGCTGCCGTGGCGCGGTTGCGCGACCTCGGAGCGACCGACGTCTCCGAGAAGCAGGCAGTCGCGGACATGGGTTTCGCCGCCTACTTCCGCGACCCCGAGGGCAACATGGTCGGCCTGTGGCAGAGCGCGTGATCAGCGCGCGGCTCAGAAGTGGACGGTCATGAACGGCTCGGCCGCGAACGCCGCGTCGAGCACCGCGTCCTGACCCCGGTCCCCGCCCTGGGCGAGCCCGGCGGCCCGTAGCGCGCCGGTCGACGTACCCGCGAACAGTGCAGCGAGACCCTGCGGCCCGAGCCGGATGCCGTCGGTCGTCTCGGTCGGGTGCAGCGTCGCGGCGCCGTCGTGCACGGTGAGCCGGTACGCGGTGGGCCCGCCGTCGTTCAGTACGGGGTCGTCCAGGACGAGCGGGACCTCGACCACCAGCCCGGACGGGAACCCCCGCGCCGCGATCGCCGCGACCGGGTCGATCACCCGGAGCATCCACCACTCGCGGTGCTGGACCTGGATCTGGTTCTCGTCGAGCCACCACCACAGCGGGTCCCGCGGCGCGAGCGCGGCGCGCACCACGGGCGCCACGGACGAGCCGGATCCCACGAGGCTCCACAGCGTGCGTCGCGTGGCCGCCGAGCCCGCGGCGAGCTCGTGGACCGTCAGCCGCTCGCCGCCGTCGAACTCGTACCCGACGAACCCGTCGTCGGCGAGATAGCCCAGCACGTCGTCGTCCTCGAGGTCGGCGGCGACCTCCTCGGCCGCCCAGGTGTACGGGCCGTCGACCCGGTCCGCCGCGTACCCGGCACCGAGCGCGTCGATCACCGTCCGGGCATCGGACGGCGCGGCGCGGCGCAGCCCGCTGGTGTCCCCGGCCAGCCGCCGCAGCGCCTCCGACGGAAGGTCGACGACCTGACGCTCGCCGGCGATCTCGTACCCGACGGCGCGGTAGGGCCGCACGGTCGCCGGGAACAGCGCCGACAGCGGGTATCCCAGCTCCCTGCTGCGCACCAGCACCGCGCGCATCAGGGCGCCGCTGGCGCCGCGGCCGCGGTGCTCGGGCGCCACGACGACGCCCCCGACCCCGGCCATCCGGACGGGGCGGCCGTGCCACCACTGGACGAAGTCGTTGATCCGCGCGGTCGCGACCACCCGCGCCCCGTCGTACGCCGCGAGCTGGCGCCGCCCTGCGATCGCGCGGCCGGTCATCTGCCGCCACAGGTCGTGGTGCGCGCCCGGCAGCGGCCCGAACGAGCGTGATCGGACGTCGAGCGCGGCGTCGAGGTCGTCGGGGTCGAGCTCACGGATCTCCACGGCTCGAACCTAGGGCCACGACCTGCTCAGGGCGAGCGGATAACGGTTCGGCCACGGCGACTACCCTGGGGGCGTGACCGAAGCGCCTTCGACGCCCGCCGTGCGCCGCCTCGACACCGTCGAGCAGGCCGCCCGCACCCCCGACCACCCGCAGCCGTGGACCGAGCTGGGTCTCAAGCCGGACGAGTACGAGCGGATCCGCGAGATCCTCGGCCGCCGTCCCACCGGGGCCGAGCTGGCGATGTACTCCGTGATGTGGAGCGAGCACTGCTCCTACAAGTCGAGCAAGGTGCACCTGAAGAAGTTCGGCGAGCTCCCGCAGGAGACCCCGCTGGGCAAGACGCTCGCGGGGATCGGCGAGAACGCCGGCGTGATCGACGTCGGTCAGGGCTACGCGGTCACCTTCAAGGTCGAGTCGCACAACCACCCCAGCTACGTGGAGCCGTACCAGGGTGCGGCGACCGGTGTCGGCGGGATCGTCCGCGACATCCTCGCGATGGGCGCGCGCCCCGTCGCCGTCATGGACCCGCTGCGCTTCGGCCCGCTCGACGCCGCCGACACGGCACGTGTGCTGCCCGGTGTGGTCGCCGGCGTCGGCGGCTACGGCAACTGCCTCGGCCTCCCGAACATCGGTGGCGAGGTCGTCTTCGACGAGACCTATCTCGGCAACCCGCTCGTCAATGCGCTGTGCGTCGGCGTGCTGCGGCACGAGCAGCTGCACACCGCCCACGCGAGCGGGGTCGGCAACCAGGTCGTGCTGTACGGCGCGCGGACCGGCGGCGACGGGATCGGCGGCGTCTCGGTGCTCGCGTCCGAGACGTTCACGGAGTCCTCGGACGGCAGGGGCGGCCCCGCGAAGCGACCGAGCGTCCAGGTCGGCGACCCGTTCATGGAGAAGCTGCTGATCGAGTGCACGCTCGAGCTGTTCGACGCCGGTGTGGTCGCCGGCATCCAGGACCTCGGCGGTGCCGGGCTGTCGTGCGCGACCAGCGAGCTCGCCAGCGCCGGCGACGGCGGTATGCACGTCGAGCTCGACACCGTGCCGCTGCGCGACTCCACGCTCTCGCCCGAGGAGATCCTCATGAGCGAGTCGCAGGAGCGGATGATGGCCGTCGTCGAGCCCGAGCATCTCGCGCGGTTCCTCGAGATCTGCGCGAAGTGGGAGGTCGAGGCGACCGTCGTCGGCGAGGTCACCGACGGCGACCACCTGGTGATCGACTGGCACGGCGAGACCGTGGTCGACGTCCCGCCGCGCTCGGTCGCCCACGACGGTCCGACGTACCAGCGCCCGTACGCCCGGCCGGACTGGCAGGACACCCTCCAGGCCGACACCACCGCGTCGCTGGAGCGGCCCGCCGACGGCGACGCCCTCCGTACGGCCCTGCTGGATGTGCTGGGCTCGCCGAACCAGGCCGACAAGTCCTGGGTCACCGACCAGTACGACCGCTACGTCCGCGGCGACACGGTGCTCGCGCAGCCGGAGGACGCCGGCATGATCCGCATCGACGACGAGACGAATCTCGGCGTCGCGGTCGCGACCGACTGCAACGGCCGGTTCGCGAAGCTCGATCCGTACGCCGGGGCGCAGCTCGCGCTCGCCGAGGCGTACCGCAACGTCGGCGTGTCCGGAGCCCTGCCGCTCGCGATCACCGACTGCCTCAACTTCGGCTCGCCCGAGGACCCGGCGGTGATGTGGCAGTTCGAGCAGGCCACGAGCGGGCTCAAGGACGCGTGCGCCGAGCTCGGCATCCCGGTCACCGGCGGCAACGTGTCGTTCTACAACCAGACCGGCGAGACGGCGATCCTGCCGACCCCGGTCGTCGGCGTGCTCGGCGTGATCTCCGACGTGACGACCCGTGTGCGGCAGGGCTTCGCAGGCGAGGGCGACGCGCTCCTGCTCCTCGGGTCCACCCGCGACGAGCTGGACGGATCGGCGTGGTCGCAGGTCGCGCACGGCCACCTGGGCGGTCGGCCGCCGCAGGTCGACCTGGCCGCCGAGAAGGCACTGGCCGACCTCATGGTCGAGGCGGCCGCGCAGGGCCTGGCGAGCACGGCGCACGACCTCTCCGACGGCGGCCTCGCGATCGCGCTGGCCGAGGCCACGATCCGCAACGGCGTCGGCGCGACCGTCACGCTGCCCGGCGACCCGTTCGTGTCCCTGTTCTCGGAGTCCGTCGCGCGGGCGCTGGTCTCCGTACCGTCCGGGTCGGTGGACGCGTTCGAGGCGCTCGCGGCACGCTACGGTGTGCCGGCGGCGCGGATCGGGACGACCGGGGGCGACGCGCTGAGCGTCGACGGCCAGTTCACGATCGGGGCCGAGGAGCTCCGCACGGTCTGGCGCGCGCCGATCCGCGAGGCGATGCGGGGGTGATCCCGGCCGCGGCCTACCGCCTGGACGCAGCGTCGATCGTGGCGCTGCGCGACGACCTCGCGCGCTGGCAGCAGCGCGAGGGGATCGAGCAGTGGCAGGTCGGGGAGGTCGGCGCCGACGAGGTGCGTGACCAGATCGCGGCCGGGCAGTGGTCGGTGCTGCGCGACGACGGACAGATCCAGGCGACCATCCGGCTGATGGAGTCCGACCCGTTCTTCTGGGACGACCTGGTCCCCGGCACGGCGACCGACGCGCTCTACGTCCACGGGCTGATGGTGCGACGAGCGCAGGCCGGTCGCGGGCTCGGCGAGGTGCTGCTCGACTGGGCTGCGCGCCGCGCTGCCGACGACGGTCGTGCCTTCCTGCGTCTCGACGCCCGGGTGAGCAATCCCAGGCTGATCGCGTACTACGCCCGCCTCGGCTTCGTCGAGCGCGGGGCCCGGGCGATGCCGGAGCCGTGGGGCGAGGCGATGCGCCTCGAACGCCCCGTCTGACGGGTCAGCCGCGCAGCTGCTCCGAGAGCGCCTCCACGTCGAGATCCCACCGGAGTGCGCCGTCCTCGAACGACGGGACCCAGCCGCGGAGCGAACCGCCGGTCCTCAGCACCTCGAGGACATCGCTCAGGAGGTGCTCGATCGAGGGCCACTGGACCCCGAAGTAGTCGCACTCGACCTTGTCGAAGCTCATCAGGCACCCGTGGTCGGGCCCGCCCCGCAGATCGACAACGAGATCCTCGCCGCCGCGGTCGTCGCCGATCGGGACGAAGTGGTGGATCCACTGGTGCGCGGGAACCCCGGCGACAGGGAGAGGCGTGTTGGGCACGTCGGCATCGCGCAGGAGGTCGTCCCAGATCTGGCGCATCATCACGGCCTTCGCCGCGGCTTCGGTCGGCGACACCAGGTCGAATGTCGGCAGCACCGAGCCGGGCGTCGGCCGCTCGCCCTCGGTCCTGCGCTGTCCGTCGTGCAGGGACCACCACTCTCGCAGCTCCTCCGGGAACGTGAGAGAGAGCTGAGCCTCAGCGCGCTCGATCTCGCCAGGCCGTGGCTCCCGCAGCGTGCCGGCGGTCAGCTCGGCCCGGCGGTGGAGGATCTCGAGGATCTCGCCCCAGAGCGTCCGGACGCCTGATGTCATCGTCCCTCCTGGTCGCGTGGCTGGTCACCGTGATCGACGACCCGACCGTACCGGTGCGTAACGGCTCGCGAGTCTCGACATCGGCGCGAGTCTCGACATCGGCGTTGCCGGGACAACGGGAATGTCGAGATTCGCGTGATTCCGCGAGGAAGTGGACGGGAGTCTCGGCCGAGTATCAGGTCGCCGTCCTCGACCGGGACGCCTCAGCCGCGGCGCTGGGAGCCGGCCGGGCGGCCCTTCGAGCCGTCGGTACGGCCGCCGCCGGAGCGACCCGAGCTGCTGCCGCCGCTCGCCGCTGGGCGCGCGCCACCGCGACCGCCGCGCGACCGGCCCCCACGACGGCGCCGTGAGCCGGAGCGCGGGGCGACGTCGTCCCCGCCGCGGGATCCTCCCGGGCGTCCACCGCCGTTGCCCCGACCGCCGTTGCCGCGGCCGCCGTTGCCGCCGCCGGACGAGTCCGGCGCAGGCGGAGCGACCCGCTCGGCCTCGGGCCCGACCAGCCGCGCAACGATCGCGTCGTCGACGGCGACGTCGTGCTCGGCCGGCTTGATCGAGGCTGCGCGCATGAGGCTCCGCACGTCACGACGCTGGTCGGGGGTCGCCACGGTGACGACGACGCCGGAGGCGCCGGCACGGGCGGTGCGGCCCGAGCGGTGGAGGTACGCCTTGTGCTCGGCCGGGGGATCGACGTGCACGACGAGGCCCACGTCGTCGACGTGGATCCCGCGGGCGGCGATGTCGGTCGCGACGAGCACCCGGACGCTGCCGTCGGCGAACGCGGCGAGGTTGCGCTGGCGGGCGTTCTGGCTCAGGTTGCCGTGCAGCTCCACCGCGGGGATCCCCGAGGTGGTGAGCTTCTTGGCCAGGCGCTTCGCGTGGTGCTTCGTCCGGGTGAAGGCCAAGGTCCGACCCTGTCCGGCGACGAGCGCGTCGACGAGCGTCGGCTTGCCCTCGCGGGTCACCGTCAGCACGTGGTGCTCCATGTCCGGCACGGGCGAGCTGGCGTCGTCGACGGAGTGGGTGACGGGGCTGGAGAGGTAGCGCTTCACGAGCGTGTCGACGCCGTTGTCGAGCGTCGCGGAGAACAGCAGGCGCTGGGCGTCCCGCGGGGTGCGGTCGAGAAGCCGGCGCACGGCCGGCAGGAAGCCGAGGTCGGCCATGTGGTCGGCCTCGTCGAGCACGGTGACCTCGACCTGGCTCAGGTCGCAGTGACCCTGCCCGATCAGGTCCTCCAGGCGGCCCGGGGTCGCGACGACGACGTCGACGCCGTTGCGCAGCTTGGTGACCTGAGGGTTCTGGCCGACGCCGCCGAAGATCGTCATGGTGCGCAGCCGCAGCGACTGCGCGAGCGGTGCGAGGGTGTCGAGCACCTGGGTCGCGAGCTCGCGGGTCGGCACCAGCACGAGCGCACGGGGGCGCCCCGGCTCGCGGCGCCGGCTGCTGCCGTCGAGGGTGGCGAGGAGCGGGACGCTGAACGCGACGGTCTTCCCGGAGCCCGTACGGCCCCGGCCGAGGACGTCGCGGCCGGCGAGAGAGTCGGGGAGCGAGGCCGCCTGGATCGGGAACGGCTCGGTGATGCCGCGCTCACGGAGGGAGGCGACGATGGGCGCGGGCACGCCGAGGTCGGCGAAGCTGGGCACAGAGGTGTCCTTCGAGTCGGAGGGAGGCCGTGGTTGCCGGCCATCGCTCACGAAGAGGACGGGGAGGGTGCGAGGCGCACCGCTCGACAGACGACCGCGGACGCCGGGGGCGTCCTGGTGCCACCGTACGGGATCGGTGGTCGAATCCACGCATCCGACGCGGGAGTGAGTCTCATGACACACTCCCGCCATGCGCACCACGCGGTCGCGTCGCCGCCTCGGCTCCCCGGAGGACCGGGCGACCTACGAGACGCTCCACACGGCCTCGCTGGCCGGACGCGCGCTGCGCCGCGGTCTCGACGAGGAGTCGGCCGAGCGTGCGCTCAAGCACCTGCGTGCTCTCCTCGGGTCGCCGGCCGTGGTCCTCACCGACACCGAGCGGGTGCTCGCGACGGACGGCACCCGGGTCCGCGCCGAGCACGCCTGGGACCTGGCACGTCGGGTGATCGAGCACGGGGCGACCGGGGCGTTCCGGACGCCGACGGCCCGCCACCCGCACGCGATCGTGGCACCCCTGACCGTGGAGGACGCGGTGGTCGGAGCGGTCGTCGTGTTCGCCGACGACACCTCGGCCGGGCTCGCCCGCGCGACCGACGAGGTGGCCCGGTGGGTCTCCGCGCAGCTGGAGCTGGCCGAGCTCGACCGCTCCCGCACCGCCCTGATGGAAGCCGAGCTGCGGGCGCTCCGGGCGCAGATCTCGCCCCACTTCGTCTACAACTCGCTCGGCGCGATCGCCTCGTTCGTCCGGACCGACCCCGAGCGTGCGCGCGAGCTGCTGCTCGAGTTCGCCGACTTCACCCGCTACTCCTTCCGACGTCACGGCGAGTTCACGACGCTGGCCGACGAGCTCCGCTCGATCGAGCGCTACCTGGTGCTGGAGAAGGCGCGGTTCGGCGACCGGCTCCAGGTGACGGTGCAGGTCGCCCCCGAGGTGCTGAGCGTGACGCTGCCCTTCCTGTCGATCCAGCCGCTGGTCGAGAACGCGGTCCGGCACGGTCTGGAGCGCAAGGCCGCCGCCGGCCAGGTCGTCGTGCTCGCTCGTGACTCCGGCACGGAGGCCGTGATCACCATCGAGGACGACGGGGTCGGCGAGGACCCGGACCGGATCCGCCGTGCGCTCTCCGGTGCCGTCCGGGAGTCGGTCGGCCTCGGCAACGTCGACGCGCGGATGCGAGCGGTCTACGGCGACGCGTACGGGATCGTCGTCGAGACCGAGCGCGGCGCCGGCACCAAGGTGACCGTACGGATCCCCAAGTACGCCCCCGGGACGGAGCGATGACCCCGTCGGTGGAGGCGCCGGACTGGTGCGCCGACCCGAAGAGCTGGCCCGCTGAGGTCGCCGCATGGGTCGACGCGATGCTTCGCCCGGCCGGACGGGTGCGCACCGGTGCGCCCGAGCAGGTCGAGCGGAGACCGTGGGCGATCGTGCTGAGGATCCCGACCGACCGCGGAACGGTCTGGTTCAAGGACAACGTGACGGCCCAGCGCCACGAGGCAGCGCTGGTCGCGACGCTCTCCTCCCTCGTGCCGGGGGCCGTCCTGGACCCGATCGCCGTGGACGGCGACCGGGGCTGGCTCCTGATGCCCGACGGCGGCTGCACGGTCCACGACCTCCGCCGTGACACCGAGGTCGAGGTCTGGGCCGAGGTGGTCGGTCGCTGGGCGGCCACGGCCAGGGCGCTCGCCGACCACACCGGTGCGCTCACCGGCTCCGGGGTCGATGTCCTGGGAGCCGGTGACGCCCTCGCCTACCTCCAACGGCGGACCGAGGAGATCGCCATGATCGCGGCGGACGATCCTGCGGCAGTCGCGCCCGAGGCACTGACCGGCCTCCGGAAGGCCATGCCGGCCCTGGGGGATGCGCTCGGCGCCCTCGATCGGCTCGGGCTGCCGGACACGTTGGTGCACAACGACCTGCACACCAGCAACGTGTTCGCGCCGGGGGCGCCCGACGCGTCCTGGGCGGTGTTCGACCTCGGCGACGCGCTGCTGTCGAGCCCGCTGGCCGACCTGCTCGTGCCGTTGCGGTTCGCGGCCCGCGCCCGCGGCACGTCGCTCGACGACCCGGAGCTCGCCCCGGTCGTCGACGCTGCGTTCGACGTGTGGGCCGACGCGACCGACCCGGCCGCCCTGAGGGCGGCGCTCCCGGGCGCCCTCGTCCTCGGTTGTCTGTGCCGCTCGGAGAGCTGGCGCCGGATCGTGACACCCTCGGTGGCCGAGGCCGCCCCCGAGCTCGCGACGGCGAGTCCGGACTGGCTGCTGGAGACCGTCGCCCTGCCGGGCGTGACGCACGCCACAGACCGCGCTTAGAATCCCGCGCATGGGTCTGTCCGTACTCGTCGCCGACGACGAACCCCCCACGTTGGACGAGCTGGTCTATCTGCTCGGTCGCGACGAGAGGGTCAGCCAGGTGCGTTCGGCGTCGTCGGGCGCCGAGGTGCTGCGGGCGCTCGAGGAGTGCGAGGCCGACGCCGTCTTCCTGGACATCGCGATGCCCGAGCTGTCCGGCCTGGACGTCGCCCGCGTCCTGGGTCACTACCGGGTGCCTCCGAAGGTCGTCTTCGTCACCGCTCACGAGGACCACGCGGTGGACGCGTTCGACCTCGACGCGGTCGACTACGTGCTGAAGCCGATCGCCGAGTCGCGGCTGCGCGAGAGCGTACGGCGGGTGCTGGGCAGCGGGACGGGCCGCCGCGACCCGGAGCCGGCCGCGGACGAGGTGGTCGCGGTGGAGCTGGCCGGGGTCACCCGGTTCGTCAGCCGTTCCGACGTGGCGTACGTGGAGGCGCAGGGCGACTACGTCCGGCTGCACACGGTCGACGGGTCGACGCACCTGCTGCGGACGTCGCTGGCCGCGCTGGAGCGGGACTGGGCGCCCGCCGGGTTCGTGCGGCTGCACCGCAGCCTCCTGGTCGCCGGGTCTCGGGTCCGCGAGGTCCGTACGCACGAGGGCCGTTGCACCGTGCTCGTCGAGGTCGACGGCCGCCCTCTCGCCGAGCTGCAGGTCGCCCGCCGCCACGTACGAGACCTGCGGGACCTCGTCGCCCACCGCGCCGGCCGTACGGGTCCGCTCCGGTGAGCCCGGAGGGCGGATCGCGCCCGGCGCGGGTTCGGGTGACGAGCCCGCGGACCGTGGCCCCGCCGCACCGGCGCCGCAGCGTGGCCGAGGAGATCGACGACGGCACGGCGATCGGCGAGGTCTACGTGCGCTCGTTGGTGCGCTCGCAGTTCAGGCTCGCTGTCGGTGTCACGCTGGCGCTGGCGGCGACCCTGGGGATCCTTCCGCTCGTGTTCCTCGTGCTGTCGGACCTCGGCACGATCAGCTGGGGGCCGCTGCCGGTGCCGTGGTGGCTCCTCGGGGTCGCGCCGTACCCGGTGCTGCTGGTCCTGGGCTACGTCGTGGTCCGTCGCTCCGCGCACCACGAGCGCGCGTTCGCCGACCTGGTCGAGCGGCCCTGACGGAGCGGCGGTGGGCGTGAACAGCACGTACGCGGCCGTCGCCGTCATCGTCGTCGCCGTCGTGACCCTGGCGATCGGGTTCTTCGGGCTGCGGTTCAGCCGGACGACCTCGGACTTCTACGTCGCGTCCCGATCCGTCAGCCCGCTGTGGAACGGATCGGCGATCGGCGGCGAGTACCTCTCCGCGGCGTCGTACCTCGGGATCGCCGGACTGATCCTCACCTACGGCGCGGACATGCTGTGGTTCAGTGTCGGCTGGACGGCCGGCTACCTGCTGCTGCTCGCGTTCGTCGCGGCACCGCTGCGCCGGTCGGGGGCGTACACGCTGCCCGACTTCACCCAGATCCGCGTGCCCTCGCCGTACGCCCGGGCGCTGGCGAGCGTGCTGGTGGTGGTGATCGGCTGGCTCTACCTGATGCCGCAGTTCCAGGGCGCCGGTCTGGTCCTCCACACCGTCACCGGGTCCCCGCCCTGGGTGGGCGCCGTCCTCGTGGCGGTCGTCGTGGTCGTGAACGTGATCTCCGGCGGGATGCGCAGCATCACGTTCGTCCAGGCGTTCCAGTACTGGCTGAAGCTCACCGCGCTGGGCGTCCCGCTGATCTTCCTGCTGCACGCATGGACCCGCGACGGCCGTCCCAGCCCGGCGGACGTCGGTGTGGGCGAAGGCTGGCTGTCGCCGCTGTCGTACCAGGGCACCGGGATCGCGATGTACGCGACGTACTCCCTGATGATCGCGCTGTTCCTCGGGACGATGGGGCTGCCGCACGTGGTGGTGCGGTTCTACACCAACCCCGACGGCGACGCCGCGCGGCGGACGACGCTGCTCGTGCTGGGACTGCTCGGGCTGTTCTACCTGATGCCGGCGATGTACGGCCTGATCGGCCGCGTCTACGCCAGCGACCTGGCCGGGACCGGGCACAGCGACATCGTGGTGCTCGCCCTGCCGGGCCGCATGATCGGGGGTTCGCTGGGGGACGTGCTGGGCGCGTTGCTGACCGCGGGCGCGTTCGCGGCCTTCCTGTCGACGTCGTCAGGGCTCACGATGTCGATCGCGGGCGTGGTCGCGCAGGGGCCGGTCGGCCGGTGGGTCGCGGCGCTGCGCCCGGCAGCGCTGAGCGGCCCGGCGACCGAAGGCGTGCCGCCACTGCGCGTCGCGGCAGTCCTCGGGGCCTCGGTGCCGCTGCTGCTCGCCCTGGTCTCCGACCGGATCGCCGTCGCGTCGTCGGTCGGCTTCGCGTTTGCCGTCGCCGCGTCGACGTTCTGCCCGCTGCTGGTCCTCGGGATCTGGTGGCGCCGTCTGACGGCCCCGGGGGCGATCGCCGGGATGCTGGCCGGGGGCCTCGGCTCGGGGGCCGCCGTGGTCGCGACGATCGTGCGCGGCTCGGACGAGGGATGGCTGGCGATCCTGCTGGCGCGGCCGGCGGCCTGGTCGGTGTCGCTCGCGTTCGTCGTGATGATCGTGGTCTCGCTCGCGACCGCCCGTCGGGTTCCTCCGAACGTCTCGCGGGTGATGGTGCGGCTGCATGCGCCCGAGCGGGTGCGCCTCTCGCGCTGACCCGCGCCCGCGGGCCTGTGTCAGCCGACCGGCCCCTCGCCCAGGGTGACCTCGGCGCTGTGCGACTGCCCGTCGGTGTCGGTCCAGGTGACCGTCATCCGGTCGCCGACCTCGTGCTGCGCGATCGCCTCGGACAGCGCGGACGCGGTGCCGACCGCGGTGCCGTCGATCGCCGTGATCGCGTCGCCGCCGGTGATCCCCGCCTCCTCGGCGGCGGACCCGTCCACCACGCCCTGGACCGCGACGCCCTCGGGCTGCTCGCTGCCGCTCCCGTACGGGTCGGACTGGGACCAACCGCCGCGACCGGGGCGGACGGAGGACTGCGTGGCCAGGGTGACGCCCAGGAACGGCGTCGCGCCGATCTGGACGGTGCCGGACTCCTCGCCGGACTGGATCTGGCTCACGATCTCCAGCGCGGTGCCGATGGGGATCGCGTACCCCGTGATGTCGGCGCTGCCGCTGGAGGCCGCGGTGTTCATCCCGACGACCTCGTCGTCGGCGTCGTACAGCGGGCCGCCGGAGTCGCCGGAGACGATGTCGGCGTCGACCTCGATCAGGCCGGTGAGCTGCTCGGATCCGCCCCCCGTCTGGTCCGCGACGTCGATCGACTCCTCGAGTCCGGTCACCGTGCCGGACGCCGCGCTCGGCTGCTCGGAGCCGCCCGCGTTGCCGACGCCGGTGACCTCGTCGCCGACCTCGACCGGATCGGTGGTGTCGGGGGTGACCGTGTCGAGCCCGGAGGCGTCGTCGAGCTGGAGCAGCGCGACGTCGGTCACCGCGTCGTACCCGACGACCTCGGCGCTGTAGGTCTGTCCGGTGGCGGCGATCTCGACCTCGATCGCGGTCGCGCCCTCGACCACGTGGTGGTTGGTCAGGATCTCGCCGTCGGAGGAGAGCACCATGCCGGTGCCGGCGGCCTCGCCCTGGTCGTAGCTGACCTCGGTGCGGATGTAGGCCAGACCGGCCTGCTGGTCCTCCGACGCGGTCGTGGTGCCCTGGGACGAACCCGAGCCGCTGCCCGGCGCCTGGCTGCCCGGGCCCTGTCCGCCCGATCCCCACGGCGATACCTCGCCGTCGTCCTGCGTGCCAGGAGGGATCTGGTCGGTCGTCCCCGTCGACGGGTCCGTCGCCGAGGTGGTGGACTGCCCGGCGATGTCGGCGGCCTGCGTCCCGCCGACGAGGACACCTCCGCCGAACGCGAGCGCCGAGGTGCCGAGCACGGCGCCCGCGGCGAGGCCGGCGATCAGAGCGCGAGGCCTGCGGCGCCCGTCGTGCGCGGTCGGGGCGGTGGAGGGCTCAGCGGGGCTGGGGGCGACGGGTGTGGTCTCCATGTGTTCCAGAGAACCGTGCGAACCTGGGGAGATCCTGGGAGCGCCCTGTGCATCGGCGAACAGTCGCCGTGACCGCGTCTGGCACGATGGCGCGATGACGACACGCGCGCTGGTGCTCGGTGGCGGCGGCACCACGGGGATCGCCTGGGAGGTCGGGATCCTCGCCGGGTTGGCGGAGTGCGGCGTGGACCTGCGTGACGCCGACCTCGTCGTCGGGACGTCGGCCGGGTCGCTCGTCGGGGCGCAGGTCGGCGCCGAGGCCGACCTCGACGCGATGTACGAGCGCCAGCTCGTCGGGATCCCTGGCGAGCGCGGGGCGGTGATCGGCGCGCGGGTGAGCGCGACGTGGATCCTGTCGGTGCTGCGGTCCGGACGCGACACCGAGGCGCTGGGTCGGCGGCTCGGACGGTTCGCGCTCGCGGCCCGCGACGGCGGGCGGGTCCCGGACGTCTCCGAGCGGCTGGCGGTGATCCGCTCTCGTCTGCTGTCGTCGACCTGGCCCGTCGGCTGCGACCTGCGGATCACGGCGGTCGATGCGGTCACGGGCACCTTCCGGACGTTCGGGCGCGACGACGGGGCGGACCTGGCCGAGGCGGTCGCCGCGAGCTGCGCGGTCCCCGGGGTGTACCCGCCGGTGGCGATCGGCGGTCGGGACTACATCGACGGGGGCACGCGCTCGTCGGCGAACGCCGACCTCGCGGACGGGTACGACCGCGTCGTCGCGCTCACACCGCTGAGCCGCGCCTGGCCCCCGTCGCGCGGAGCAGTCCCGCAGCTGGACTCCACGGGGGCGCGCTGGGCCCTGGTGGCACCCGACCGGGCGTCGATGCAAGCCATCGGGCACAACGTCCTCGATCCGGCTGCCCGCCCCGCGACCGCCCGGGCGGCACGCGCGCAGGCCCGGTCGCACGTCGACGAGGTCGCGGCGGTCTGGGACTGACACGGCGCCGCGCCGTACGCTCTGCGGGTGGCACGACGACTGACCCCGCTCTCCGACGACACGTGGCGCCGGACCGCCGGCCGGATCGAGGACGCGCTCGAGTCCGGTGAGTCTCCCGTGCGCGACGATCTCAAGGCGGCGACGAAGCACCTGCTCGCCGTGCTGGCGCAGCGCTCACCCGGGGCGAGCGTCGAGGTGCGTGTCCCTCCCTTCGCCGCTGTGCAGGCGATCGAGGGCGCGCGTCACACCCGCGGCACCCCGCCGGCGGTCGTCGAGACGGACCCGCTGACCTGGATCGGGCTGGCGACCGGCCGGGTCCGCTGGCCCGACGCGGTCGCCGACGGGCGCGTCCGGGCGTCGGGGGAGCGCAGCGACCTCGCCGGTCACCTGCCGCTGGTGTGACGCGAGGGCCTGGGGTCGTTCAGCGGCGCCCGGCCTGCAGCGCGTTCCACAGCCGTGCGTCGGCGGTGGGCCAGCGGGGCAGGCCGACCCGGGCCCGGTAGTCCTTCACGGCCCTGGTGGTGATCGATCCGTACAGCCCGGTCCGGGGGACCGAGCGCCCGAGCGCGGCGGTCAAGGACCGTTGGAGCCGGTAGACCTTCTTGCCGGTCGACCCGTACTTCAGGACGGTGTCGGTGCCCTGCGACAGCAGGCTGACCCAGACCCGGCGTCCCAGCACCGGCTTCGCGGAGAACCCGTGGTCCCGGCGGTACCGCACGACCGCTCGCTGCACCGTACGGCCGTACCGCGCGCTCCTGCTCTTCGTGCCGTAGCCGGTCTTCCGCAGCAGGCACTTCGCGATCGGTGCGAGGAACCGGCCCCGCTTGCCGGGACGGAGCGTGCGGTACTTCGTGACGTCCTCGGTGCCGCACTGGCGGCGCGCCCTCGTCGGGTGCGAGCCCTTGCCGACGTCGAGGAAGTTGTGGTCGATGTGGATCGCGACGCCGCCGTTGCGCTCGGTCACGTTGCCCGTGTACTGGTGGACGCGCCGCCCGTTCGCCCAGACGTCGTCGTCGAGGTACGGCCCGCCGTCGGTGTTCGCACGCCCGTTGTACCAGCCGATCCAGAGGTGGTCGGGGTAGTCGTACGCGGTGCGTCCGGCGTTCTTGAGGGCGTTCATCGTGGCGATCGCGGCGGAGCCGCTGGAGTAGAGCCCGGAACGGTACGAGAGCCGGTGCAGCTTCGTGGTCCAGCCGTCGACGAAGCGCTGGACCGCGGCGTCGCAGCTCGCGTTCGAGCGGGGGTACCACTCGATGTCGAGGTAGAGCACCCGCCCGCCCGGGATCCCGAGGCCGCGTGCCGCCTTGACGCTCGCCTTCGCCGCGGCGATGCCCTGGTCGTGCGCGGTGGCCGGGTCGCTGGACATCCGGGCCTTGCTGCCGCTGTAGCAGGGGGCCTGACGGCCGACGTGGATCGGGAGCAGCCGCCACCCGCGCGCGGCCTGGGTCGTCACCCACGAGCGCGTGAGGTTCGGTTGGGCGCAGCCACGCGAGCCGCCCGAGATGTAGATGCCGACCGCGGCGTACCGCGAGGAGCGCCACCAGGCGTCCATCGCCTGCTGGGAGGGTGCTGTGCAGGTGTCGAAGCCGTAGCCGGTGAAGCTTCCGGGTGCCTGCACGCTCGCCGCGGCCGGGGCGGCGGCGAGCGTGGGCGCCAGGGTGCCGGCGGCCAGGGCGATCCCCGCGGCCAGGACGGCGGTTCGTGAGCGGAGCGTGGGCATCGGGTCCCCCCGTAAGGTTCGCCGCATGAGCAGCAGTGGAGCGGTCGAGAGACTTCAGTTCATCATGCCGTCGATTCTTCGCGACCTCGACGCGCTCGTACGCACCCCGTCGGTCGGGGCCGACCCCGCCCGGGCGGACGACGTGCGAGCGAGCGCCGACCAGGTCGCGGGTCTGCTCCGCGACGCCGGGTTCGCGGACGTCGAGGTGGTCTCCGAAGGCGGTGGCCCGGCGGTGATCGCCCGTCATCCGGCGCCCGAAGGGGCCCCGACCGTGCTCCTCTACGCCCACCACGACGTCCAGCCGACCGGCGATGCCGCGCTGTGGACCTCGCCTCCGTTCGAGCCGACCGTGCGGGACGGGCGGTTGTACGGGCGGGGTGCCGCCGACGACAAGGCGGGGATCGCCGCCCACCTGGCCGCGTTCCGGGCGTACGACGGGCACCCGCCGGTCGGCGTGACGGTGTTCGTGGAGGGCGAGGAGGAGTCGGGGTCGCCGACGCTCACCCGTTTGCTCGAGACCCACCGCGACCGGCTCGCGGCGGACGTGATCGTGATCGCGGACTCCGGCAACTGGGACATCGGAGTCCCGGCCCTCACGACGACGCTGCGCGGGCTCGTCGACCTGACCGTCGAGGTCGAGACGCTGGAGCACGCCGTGCACTCCGGCATGTGGGGCGGCGTGTTCCCCGACGCGGTGACCGCGCTCGTCCGGCTGCTGAGCAGCCTGCACGACGACGACGGCGAGGTTGCCGTCGCCGGCCTGGTGTCGGGGCAGGCGGCGGACGTGGAGTACCCCCACGAGCGCCTCGTCGCGGAGTCGGGCGTGCTCGACGGTGTGCAGCAGATCGGCTCGGGCTCGGTCGTCGACCGGCTGTGGACCAAGCCGGCGATCAGCGTGATCGGGATCGACGCGCCCAGCACGGCCGAGGCGTCCAACACCCTGCTGCCGCGCGCGAGCGCCCGGGTCTCGATGCGGATCGCGCCGGGTCAGGTCGCCACCGAGGCGATGGACGCCCTGGCGGCGCACCTGCGTCACCACGCGCCCTGGGGTGCCCGCGTGACGGTCACGCCGGGCGACCTCGGCGAGCCGTACGCCATCGATGCGGCCGGCCCGGCGTACGACGCCGCCCGTGACGCGTTCCGGGAGGCCTGGGACGGCGTCGCCCCGATCGACATGGGGGTCGGCGGGTCGATCCCGTTCATCGCCGAGTTCGCGGAGCGGTTCCCGGAGGCGGCGATCCTGGTCACCGGTGTCGAGGATCCCGACACCCGGGCGCACGGGATCGACGAGGGCCTGCACCTCGCGGAGTTCGACCGGGTGTGCCGGGCCGAGACACTCCTGCTCGCACGTCTGGCCGAGAGCTGGGGCGAGGCATCCGAATCTGTGCGGTGAAATGTCGGCTTCGTCGGGTTCGTACGGTCCGATACTGACTCCGAGCGGCCGGGGTGTTCCCGGCTGTCCTGGGGGTGACCATGTTCGACGCCGCAGCGCCCGACGACGACCCGGGCGACGACATCTACGACGACCGGATCAGCAGGCTCCCGGACGAGCCCAAACCGAAGCGTGACGTCTTCACCGGCAAGTCCGGCCGCCGCGCGCCCAAGCCGACCACCGAGCGTGACGTCGACGACCTCGGGTCGGGGGCGCGCCGTGGGTAAGAAGCGCCAGCGCCGGTCCGAGGTCGTGGAGTACCACGGCAAGAAGATGAACGCCTACGACCGCGCGGTCGTGCAGACCGCCGAGAGGATGCTCGGCTACCAGCTCACGATCGTCCAGGGCGGCTACAACGCCGGCGGGGTGTCGGCCTCGGCCGGCACGCACGACGGCGGCGGAGCGCTCGATCTGATCCCGTACGACCACGCCAAGAAGGTGAAGGTGTTCCGCGAGCTCGGGTGCGCCGCCTGGCACCGCAAGACCCTGCCCGGTGTGTGGGGCGAGCACATCCACGTGGTCATCCCGGGCTCACCGGACATGTCGCCGGTCGCGGAACGGCAGGTGATCGCCTACGACAACCGGCGCGACGGGCTCGCCGGCAACGGCCCCGACCGAGGGCCGAAGCGCCTGCCGCGGGACAAGATCCGGTTCCCGCCGCGGTGGCGGATCAGCGGCACCTGGTACCACACCACACGCTCGGTCTGGAGCCGCTCGTCGCCCGAGATGGGCGGCGCCAACCACGTCCGTCGCGCGCCCGCCGGCACCAACATGAAGATCACCCGCACGAAGACCGTGGGCGACCGCGAGTTCGGGCACCGGGCGAACGGGCGATGGGTCCAGATGTCCGCGCTCGAGAAGGGGCGGATCAAGCAGGAGGACGAGGACGACTGAGGTTCTCGATCGCTCGCTCCGCTCGCGCCTCGAACCCCGGAGGCGATCGCTCGCTCCTGCCGCGCGCCACGGACCCGATGGTCCCGCTGGTCGAGGCGCGAGCGGAGCGAGCGATCGAGACCTCCGATCGAGACCTCTCAGACCTGTCGGCCCGACTCCGCCCAGTAGCCCTTGCGGAGCTCGCGCTTGAGGATCTTGCCGGACGGGTTGCGCGGCAGCATCTCGACGACGTCGACCGACGTCGGGCACTTGAAGTGCGCCAGGTGCTCGCGTGCGTACGCGATCACCTCCTCCGCCGTGCCGTCGGCGCCCTCCTGGAACGCGACGACGGCCTTGACGGTCTCGCCCCACCGCTCGTCGGGAACGCCGATCACGGCGACCTCCGCGATCGCCGGGTGCGCGGTGAGGACCCGTTCCACCTCCGGCGAGTAGACGTTCTCGCCGCCCGTGACGATCATGTCCTTGATCCGGTCCTCCACGTAGACGTACCCGTCGACGACCCGACCGATGTCGCCCGTCCGGAACCATCCGTCGGGCGTGATCACCTTCGCGGTCTCCTCGGGCTTGTTCAGGAAGCCCTTCATCAGCTGCGGCGTGCGGAACCACAGCTCTCCCGCCTCGCCGTCGGGCACGTCCTCCAGCGTCGCCGGATCGACGACCCGGACCTCGGCCTCGGGAAGGACCGTCCCGGCCGAGAGCAGCCGCTCCGGGTGGTCGGCGTCGGTGTGCGCCTCGGGCAGGAGGTGGGTGATGACGCCGCAGACCTCGGTCAGTCCGTAGACCTGCATGAACTGCGTGTCCGGCCAGGCCTCCATCGCCCGCTGCAGCAGCGGCAGCGGCATCGGGGCCGCCCCGTAGGAGAACATCTTCAGCTTGCTGAACAGCGCGACCGCCTGAGGCCCGCCGTTCAAGGCGGCCTGGGCGACGGCCGGGACGAGGAAGGCGGAGTTCGCGCCCTTCGCGATCGCGGTCGCCAGCGAGACCGGGTCCGGCTCCCGGGTCATGATCTGCGCGAACCCGTCGTACAGGCCGAACTGGGCGTACGACGTCCCGCCGACGTGGAACAGCGGCATCGCGACGAGCGCCTTGTCGCCGGGGTCCATCGCCCAGCCCTCGTGCGAGTTCACGGTGTGGGCGACCATCGCGCGGTGGCTGAGCATCACGCCCTTCGGCCGCCCCGTCGTCCCCGAGCTGTACATCACGAGGCACGTGTCGTCCGGTGTGAGGTCGGGGGCGTGGCCGACGCCCTCGGACGCCGCCAGCCACGCCTCGTACTCGTCGCCGTCCTCGCCGTCCGGCGTGACCGTGATGATCTTCTCGACCGCCGGGAGCCGGTCACGGATCAGCTCGATCGCCGGCACCAGCTCGGTGCCGACGAAGAGCACGCGCGCCCCGGAGTCGTTGATGGTGTAGTCGAGCTCGTCGCCGGCGAGACGCCAGTTCACGATCGCGGTCGCCATCCCGCGCGACGCGGCGGCGAGGGTGACCTCGAGGCAGGCCGGGTGGTTCTTGTCGAGGAACGCGACCGTGTCGCCGTGACCGAGACCGAGGTCGCGCAGCCCGCCCGCGGCGCGGCGCACCCGCTCGTGCATCTGCGCGAACGTCCACGTGCGCTCGCCGTACGTCATCGCCTCGGCGTCCGGTGTCACCTCCGCCCACCACGAGAGTCGGTCGTCGAGGAAGGTCGGATCGGGCGGCTGCGTCATCGGGGCTCCTCCTGTGGGGCCGAACGGGTGTCTGACTGTGACACGCACCACAGCCGCCGTTCAAGGGAGGGCGACGGAGTGGCGGCACACGACCGGGCGCCCCGTACAGTGGCGGCGTGTCTCCTGCCCCCAGTCCCGCCGACCTCGCCCAGCTGGCCGCGGGCACGCTGCCGCAGCCGCTGGTGGGTGCGATCGCGGTCGGCATCCCGATCCTGATCGTGATCGTGTTCTTCGTCTTCTGGGACCGTCCGCCCAAGCGCTGAGCCCGTCGGGGCCGGATTGACCGGACCTGCCTACACTGAGGGTGTGCCTCGCGGAGACGGTCGACTGACCCACGACCTCGATCCTCACGACGTCGGCCCCCAGGACGCGTGCGGTGTGTTCGGCGTCTGGGCCCCCGGCGAGGAGGTCGCCAAGCTGACCTACTTCGGCCTGTACGCGCTCCAGCACCGCGGTCAGGAGTCGGCCGGCATCGCGGTCTCCAACGGATCGCAGATCCTGGTCTACAAGGACATGGGTCTGGTCTCGCAGGTCTTCGACGAGGCCACGCTGGACTCGCTCCAGGGGAGCCTCGCGATCGGCCACGCGCGCTACTCGACCACGGGCGCGAGCGTCTGGCAGAACGCCCAGCCCACCTTCCGCCCGACCGTGCACGGGTCGGTCGCCCTCGGCCACAACGGCAACCTGACGAACACCGCGGAGCTGGCCGAGACCCTGGCCCGACGCACCGCCGAGAACGGCGACCTCGCCGGCCGGGTCCGTGAGCTCGCCACGAGCGACACCGCCGTGATGGCGTCGCTGCTGGCGTCGTACGAGGACCTCAGCCTGGAGGAGGCCGCGATCGAGGTCCTCCCGCAGCTGCGCGGCGCGTTCTCGCTGGTCTTCATGGACTCCGACACGCTGTACGCCGCGCGCGACCCGCAGGGGATCCGTCCGCTCGTGCTCGGGAGGCTGGAGCGCGGCTGGGTGGTGGCCTCGGAGACGGCGGCGCTCGACATCGTCGGCGCCTCCTACATCCGCGAGGTCGAGCCGGGCGAGCTGGTCGCGATCGACGCCGACGGGCTGCGTCACCACCGCTTCGCCGAGCCGGCGCCGAAGGGCTGCGTCTTCGAGTTCGTCTACCTCGCACGTCCCGACACCCAGATCTCCGACCAGCGCGTGTTCTCGGTCCGCACCGAGATCGGCCGCAGCCTGGCCCGCGAGGCGCCGGTCGAGGCCGACCTCGTGATCCCGGTGCCGGAGTCGGGCACACCCGCCGCGATCGGGTACGCCGAGGAGTCGCAGATCCCGTTCGGCCACGGCCTGGTGAAGAACTCCTACGTCGGCCGGACCTTCATCCAGCCCAGCCAGACGCTGCGCCAGCTCGGGATCCGGCTCAAGCTCAACCCCCTGCGCGACGTGATCGCCGGCAAGCGACTGGTGGTGGTCGACGACTCGATCGTCCGCGGCAACACCCAGCGCCAGCTGATCCGGATGCTCCGCGAGGCCGGCGCCGCCGAGGTGCACGTGCGGATCTCGAGCCCGCCGGTGAAGTGGCCGTGCTTCTACGGGATCGACTTCGCGACGCGTGCCGAGCTGATCGCGAACGGCATCTCCGTGGACGAGATCTGCCGCTCGATCGGCGCGGACAGCCTCTCGTACGTCTCGCTCGAGGCGATGGTCGAGGCCACGCGCGTCCCGAAGGACTCGCTGTGCCGCGCCTGCTTCGACGGCGAGTACCCGGTCGGCCTGCCCAGCGACGACCGCACCACCCTGCACCTGCTGGAGCCGGAGCGCGCCGACGACCGCGTCTCGGTGACCATGGTCAACCCGTGAGCGATTCGAGGGACACCGTGACGTCGTACGCCAGTGCCGGGGTCTCGGTCGAGGCCGGGGACCGCGCCGTCGAGCTGATGAAGGAGTGGGTGGCGCAGGCACGCCGTCCCGAGGTGGTCGGCGGGATCGGCGGGTTCGCCGGGCTGTTCGACGCCTCGGCGCTCAAGGACTATCGGCGCCCGCTGCTGGCGACGTCGGCCGACGGCGTCGGGACGAAGGTCGCGATCGCGCAGCGGATGGACGTGCACGACACCATCGGGTACGACCTGGTCGGCATGCTCGTCGACGACCTGGTGGTGTGCGGTGCGGAGCCGCTCTTCCTCACCGACTACATCGCCACCGGGAAGGTCGTGCCGGAGCGGATCGCGTCGATCGTCAAGGGGATCGCCCAGGCGTGCGCGGAGGCCGGCTGCGCCCTGCTCGGCGGGGAGACCGCGGAGCACCCCGGTCTGCTGGCGCCCGACGAGTACGACGTCGCCGGGTCGACGACCGGCGTGGTGGAGGCCGATGCGCTGCTCGGGGCCGAGCGGGTCCGCGCCGGCGACGTGGTGATCGCCATGGCCTCCTCGGGCCTGCACTCGAACGGCTACTCGCTGGTCCGCAAGGTCTTCTTCGACATCGCCGGCTGGTCGCTGGAGCGCGAGGTCGCCGAGCTCGGCACGACGCTGGGCGAGGCGTTGCTGACCCCTACCCGGCTGTACGCGAAGCCGTGCCTCGACCTCGCTGCGCGCACCGACGTGCACGCGATGTCGCACATCACCGGAGGCGGCCTCGCCGCGAACACCGCCCGCGTGGTCCCCGACCACCTCTCGGTGGAGATCGAGCGGGGGACGTGGGCGCCGGATCCTGTCTTCGGGCTGGTCGGCGAGCTCGGCTCGGTGGCGCGGGGGGATCTGGAGCACGCCCTGAACATGGGTGTCGGGATGGTTGCGATGGTCGCTCCGGACCATGCGGACGCTGCGGTGGCGGTGCTGGCCGAGCACGGAGTGGCCTCCTGGGCCTGTGGCCGGGTGACGTCCGCAGCGGGCGGCGAGGTGACGCTCGTGGGCGACTACGCGTGACCGTGATCTGAATCACACGCGCGTGATCTCGCCCGCGATCGTCGAGGATCCGGACGCCGGGTCGGTTCGCACAATCTTGGACCGAACCGGTAGCCTAGGGCCTACGACGTGAAACCGAGACTGTGCGAGGGGGTCGGACCCTATGGGGCGCGGCCGTGCAAAAGCCAAGCAGACGAAGGTTGCTCGCAACCTGAAGTACCGCACGCTGGACACTGACTTCGATCAGTTGCAGCGCGAGCTCCATGGCGAGCCTGAGGGCCCGGCGGCCGAGGAGCCGGATGACGAGCTCCTCGAGAAGTACGCCGACTTCGCCGACAGCGACTCCGGTCCGTCGACCCACTGACGCACCGTCGCACCGGCACGCCGACGACGACCACCGATGAACGGTGGTCGTCGTCCGCTCGACTTCGGCCGTTCGTGACCGCGCCGTACGGCCCCGGTTGAGGGCGCTGCCTCAGCGGGGCGGCAGCCAGGTGGAGCGCAGCCGCGAGACCTCGGCGATCCGCTGCTCGGCGATCTGGTCGGCCGCGACCGACGGCGCGACTCCCTCGCCCTTGGCGCGGGTCAGCACGTCGAAGGTGGTCTGCTGGATCCGGGTCGCCCTTGCCTTCGCTCGCTCGAAGGAGAATCCCTCCAGCTCGTCGGCGACCTGGATCAGCCCGCCCGCGTTGACGCAGTAGTCGGGCGCGTAGACGATCCCGCGCTGCTCGAGCAGCAGCTCGGTCCCGGGGTGGGCGAGCTGGTTGTTGGCGCCTCCGCACACGATCGCGGCACCGAGGGCCGCGACCGTGTCGTCGTCGAGCGCTCCGCCCAGTGCGCAGGGTGCGTAGACGTCGAGGTGCTGACGGACCAGCGTCGCCGTGTCGGAGACTGCCCGCACCCCTTCGTACGTCTGCAGGACGCTCTCGACGGCCTCGGCGCTGACGTCGGTGACGACGACCTCGGCGCCGTCCTCGACCAGGTGCCCGACCAGGTGGCGTCCGACCTTGCCGACGCCGGCGACCCCGACGACGCGACCCGCCAGGGACGGCGAGCCCCACACGAACTCCGCGCTGGCGCGCATCCCCTGGAACACCCCGTACGCCGTGAGCACCGAGGAGTCGCCGGCGCCGCCGTGCTCGACGGTGCGCCCGGTCACGAAGTCGCACTCGCGCGCGATGACGTCCATGTCCTCCGGGTACGTGCCCACGTCGCACGCTGTGTAGTAGCGGCCGTTGAGCGACTGGACGAACCGGCCGTACGCGCGCAGCAGGGCCTCGGACTTGTCCCGGCGCGGGTCACCGATGATGACGGCCTTGCCGCCGCCGAGGTCGAGACCCGCGAGCGAGGCCTTGTAGGCCATCGCCTTCGACAGCGCCAGCACGTCGGTCAGCGCGGCGCCCTCGTCGGCGTAGGGGTAGAAGCGGGTCCCTCCCAGCCCGGGGCCGAGCCCGGTCGACGCGATCGCGACGACGGCGCGCAGCCCGCTCGCCTCGTCCGAGCAGAAGACCACCTGCTCGTGGCCCCCGCCGAACGGGGACGGGATCGTACGGGTCTCCACGTCTGTTGTGTTCACGAGTCCACTCTAGGAGCCCGCCTGGAGCGACGCGGAGTCCCCGGACGGGGAAAAAGAGTGTCACAGGTCGATACGAATTCCGTTCGGGGGGTCCGAACCGAGGCTTCCCTTTGGCATGATTCCTCCCATGGATTCGCACTCCCCCGATGCGGAACGCCTCCTGACCCCGTCCGAGGTCGCCAAGATGTTCCGAGTTGTCCCCAAGACCGTCACCCGTTGGGCCCAAGCAGGCAAGATCAGCTCGATCCGCACGCTCGGCGGTCACCGCCGATTCCGTGAGGACGAGGTGCGACGGCTCCTGAAGGAAGGTTTCGGCAGTCCCGAGGAGTTCGGGCCGGTCGACGAGAGCAAGGCCAGCTGATCCGGCTGCCGCCGTCGTCGCCCTGGCCGGGAGGGTCGGGGGACCACTGGTCGGGGCGACGGCGACGGCAGCCGGACAGTACTCGCAGCGCGGTCGCGGCCGTGTGGTGTCACAGTGGTCCTCGACTCGGAGGCGAGGAGCAGCCGTGACCGATCCATCCGCTCGAGCGACCCGCGGTCTCGTCGCGGGTCTGCTGCTCGGTGTCGCCGCAGGGTGCCGCTCGTCGCTCGGGGTCGCGGCCCCTGTGCTCACCTCGGGTGCGTCGCGCCCGCGCAAGATCGCCGCCGGCGTGGCGGTCGTCGCCGAGCTCGCCGGTGACAAGAATCCGGCGGCCATGAGCCGGCTGATGACGCCGAGCCTGGTCGGCCGCGCCGCGGCGGGGCTCACCGGCGCGGGTGCGCTCGCGCGTGGCAGCGGCTCCGGCTGGGCGGGCTCGCTCCTGCCGGGTGTCGCCGGCGCCGCCGGTGCGCTCGCGGGGACGTACGGCGGCGCGCGGTGGCGTGGCTGGGTCGCCGCGCACGGTCGGCCCGACCTGCCTGCGGCGCTGGCCGAGGACGCGGTCGCGATCGGACTCGCGCTCGCGGCGACGCGACTCGTCCGGCGCTAGCGTGGTGCGATGGCCACACGACCCGCCGACCTCATGATGGGTGCGCTCTGCGACCTGCGGATCCATCCGGTCCGAACCTGGGTCCGGGCGACGTCGGGCGGCGTGACGGTCGTCGACACCCGCGATGCCGCCCTCGTGTGGGAACCGCGTCGCGTCGTCGCGTCGTACGCCGTGCCGCGCGCCGACGTCACCGGCGACCTCGTGCCCTGGGACGGGACGGCTGGTGCCGAGCACGCCGTGCGGATCGGTCACGATGGTCCGTCGGTCCTCGACCCGCGCACGCCGTTCTCCGTGCACACCGCGGCGGGGCGAGCGTGGTCGATCGCAACGTCGTCGGGGGTGCTGGAGGGCGCCGCCTTCGTCGCCGACGATCCCGACCTCGACGGCCTCGTGGTGCTGGACTGGAGCGTGTTCGACGAGTGGCGCGAGGAGGAGGAGCGGGCCTACGGTCACCCGCGCGACCCGTACCACCGGATCGACTGCCTGCGGAGCAGCCGGCACGTGACCCTGTCGATCGGCGGCCAGGTCGTCGCCGACACGCGACGCCCGACCTACCTGTACGAGACCAACCTCCCGCCGCGCGTGTACGTGCCCGCCGAGGACGTCCGGACGGACCTGCTCTCGACCAGCCCGACGATCACGTACTGCGCGTACAAGGGGCGGGCCTCGTACTTCTCGCTCGGGGCCGGCGACGCGCGGATCGAGGACGTGGCCTGGACCTACGAGGCGCCGCTGCACGACGGGCGCCCGGTCGCGGGCCTGATCTGCTTCTACGCGGAGCGGTTCGACGAGACCGTCGACGGGGTGCCGCAGGAGCGTCCGGTCACACCCTGGTCATGAGCTCGCCGGGACCGCGGGGAGCCGGCCCCGACGAGTGTGCGCCGGTGCTCAGCTCTCGCGCAGGGCGTAGGTCAGGACGGCGTTGCCGACGCTGGTGACGGTGTGGTCGGTCATCGTCAGACGCGTGACGGGCAGCGAGTCGTCGAAGAGCCGCTGGCCCTTGCCGGCGATCACGGGGTGCACGGTCAAGGTGAGGTTGTCGACGACACCGGCGAGGAAGAGCGATCGCACGGTCTCGATCCCGCCCACCACGCTGATCGCGCCCTCACCGTCGTTCTTCAGCGCGCGGACGTACGCGACCGGGTCGCCGTCGATCGCCGTGCTGTTCCAGGCGAGCTCGCCGGTCAGCGAGCTGCCGATCACGTGCTTGCGGACCGGGTTGATGAACGCGCCGAACGGGTCGTCGGCGCCGGGCCAGTACTCCGACCACTCCTCCCACAGGACGCGGCCGATGACGACGTCGGTGACGCCACTGATCGCTGCGCCCATCAAGGCCCCCTCGTCGGGCCCGAATGCGTCGAACTGCCACTGGTCCGGAGCCTCGACGACGCCGTCGACGGAGGCGAACAGGTGGGCGTTGGCGGTGCGGGTCATGACGTTTCCTCTCGTTGCACCAGTGTGTCGGACACCGGGTAGACAACGGCCACCCGACGAACTCATCGGTGGCGAGGTCGAGCTCGTCCGCACCGGGACGCCGCTGGACGCACGAACGCCGCAGGACGGATGTCCTGCGGCGTTCGGAGGCGGTGGCCAGGGCCGGGGTCGAACCGGCGACCTTCCGCTTTTCAGGCGGACGCTCGTACCAACTGAGCTACCTGGCCTTACACCAAACCGCCCGGGTCCACCCGGGCGGTCCCTACTATACAAGCCGCCCCCGACCGGCCGTGCACAGGCTGGCGGGGGCGGCCGGTCGACGGGTCGGGACCGTGCCGTTCAGAGCACCGTGGTTCAGAGCACCGTGATGACGTGCTCGGCCTCCAGCCGGGGGAGACGGTCGAGATACGCGTCCGCGCCGGGGTGGCCGATGTTCACGATGACGCGCGAACGCTGGCTCGTGCCCGCGAGGAACTCGGCGTCGACCCCCGCCGCGTCGAAGCCGGTCATCGGGCCGGCGTACAGCCCCGCGGCCCGCACGCCCACGATGAAGTAGCCGATCTGGAGCCCGGTGTTCAGCTCGGCCATCGGGGCCCGCGCCTCGCCCATCCCGGCGAACATCTCGCGCGCGTCCGGCTTGTGCGGGAACGTCGTCGGGAAGTGCTCGTGGAAGTCGGAGTCCGACGACAGGATCGCCACCAGCGGAGCGCTCGCGGTCTTCGCACGGTTGCCCTCGGCCATCAGCGGGAGCAGGCGGCTCCGCGCCTCGTCGGAGGAGACCAGGGTGATCCGGAGCGGCTGGCTGTTCATCGCGGTCGGGCCGTACTTGACCAGGTCGTAGACGGCGCGGATCTCGTCGGGAGTGACGGGCTCGTCGCTGAACGTGTTCGCGGTGCGGGCCTCGCGGAAGAGCAGGTCCTGCGCGGCCGGGGCCAGCGCGAGCTCGGGGATCGTCTGAGTCATACAAGGTGCAACGAGTCGGCAGATTAGATGCATTCCGCAACCATGTGTGGCGATTCTCACGCCACGACCCAGCCGTCTGTGTAGCCGTGCCCGCGTCGCGACAAACGTCGCGCCCGGCCGTACGGACGTGCCTGCGTTGTGTACCGTGACGCGGTCGCGGTGCAGGCATCTGCGTCCCCGGCCTGCGGGAACGCAGGCACGCACTGCGCCCAGCCGTACGACGGGGTGTGCCGAACAACGAGAAAGGTCCGAGCCGGACGGCTCGGACCTTTGCTGGCGACCCTGACGAGACTCGAACTCGCGACCTCCGCCGTGACAGGGCGGCGCGCTAACCAACTGCGCCACAGGGCCTTGCATCTTCAGTTGTTCGTGCGCCCTCAGCGGGTGCGAGCACCACTCTACTCGACCGGTTCAAGACCCCCAAGACCGGGGTGCCGTTCCACGGAGAGCACCCCTCGAGCGTGCCCCCAACGGGATTCGAACCCGTGCTACCGCCTTGAAAGGGCGGCGTCCTAGGCCACTAGACGATGAGGGCGGACGCGTCTGCACGCGACCGGATCAGCATACGGGGACGTGGACGAGTCGGGCAGACTGGGAGGCGTGATGACGATGGACCCGGACCGGTTCAACGAGCTCGTCGAGCAGGCGTACGCCGACCTCCCGGCCGAGCTGACCGACCTGCTCGACAACGTCGTGCTGTTCGTGGAGGACGACGCGCCGGCCGACGACCCGACCCTGCTCGGCCTCTACGACGGCATCCCGCTCACCGAGCGCGGCGGCACGTACGCCGGGGTGCTGCCCGACCGGATCATGGTCTACCGCAACCCCACCCTCGCGATCTGCGAGACCGAGGAGGACGTGGTCGCCGAGGTCGGGATCACCGTCGCGCACGAGATCGCGCACTACTTCGGGATCGACGACGACCGGCTGCACGACCTGGGGTACGCATGAGCGGGCGCTGGCGGAACCGGCTGTCTCGATCGTCGCTCCGCTCCGCCTCGACGAGCGGGGCCGATGTCACCTTGATCCGCTCCGACGAGCGGTACGTGTCGGTCCGCGACGGCATCACGACGCGGCACTCCTTCTCCTACGGCGACCACTACGACCCCGACAACGTCGCGTTCGGTCCGCTGCGCGCGGTCAACGAGGAGCTGCTCGCGCCCGGCGCCGGCTACGACGCCCACGCCCACGCCGACGTCGAGATCGTCACGTGGGTGCTCGACGGCGCCCTCGCGCACGCCGACTCGACCGGCGTCGACGGGACCGTACGGCCGGGCGAGGTGCAGCACGTGAGCGCACGCACGGGGATCGAGCACACCGAGCGCAACGCGTCGGCGACCGAGCCGCTGCGCTTCCTCCAGATGATGCTGGCGCCGTCGCCGGACGAGCTCGCGTCGCCGGACCCGGGCCCTCCGGTCTACCGGCAGGCCGACCTCGCCGGCGCCCGCGGCTACCTGATCGATGTCCTCGCCGTGCGGCCGGGCGTCGGGCTCCAGGCCGCGTTGCTCGACGCGGGCGACCAGGTGGGTCTCGACGAAGCGCCGGGGATGGTGCACCTGCAGGTCAGCCGTGGGAGCATCGACCTCGGCACGCCTCGACGGCGTCGGCCGCACCGGCTCGAGGTCGGTGACGCCGTGCGCGCCGTCGACGCGGCCGGGCTCTCCGTACGGGCGGTCACGTCCGCGGAGGTGCTGATCTGGCGGTTCGACGAGGAAGTGGCGTGATGACGGTCCTGGTGCTCAACGGTCCCAACCTGAACCGGCTCGGCAAGCGCGACCCGACCGTCTACGGCTCGCGGACCTACGACGAGCTGGCGGCGCTGTGCCGCCACACGGGAGCCGACCACGGTCTGGACGTCGACGTCCGCCAGACCAACAGCGAGGCCGTGATGATCGACTGGCTGCACGAGGCGGCCGAGGCCGGCTCGCCGGTCGTGATCAACGCCGGCGCCTGGACCCACACCTCGATCGCGATCCGCGACGCCGCCGAGATGCTGACCGCGCCGCTGATCGAGGTGCACATCTCGAACGTGCACCAGCGTCAGGAGTTCCGGCACCACTCGTACCTGTCGGACGTCGCGACCGGGGTGATCGTCGGCCTGGGCTTCGAGGGCTACGTCGCCGCCCTCGGATTCATCGCCTCGCAGCTCGACTCCGACCCGCCGGGATGAGCGGCTGCCACGGCGTGTGACAGGTGACGTGACCGGCCCGACGTAGCGGCATCCCGCGGGTTTCCCTAGGGTGTGCTCGTGAGCCAGATCGTCGGACCACAGCAGCACTCCGACGCCGTGCGCCGGCTGACCGCCTCGTACGACGCGCTTCCCGACGGTGCGCCGGTGCGGCTGGCGAAGCGCACGACGAACCTCTTCCGACCCCGCGACGTCGTGACCACCCCCGGCCTGGACGTGTCCGGCCTGACCGGTGTCGTCAGCATCGATGCGGACGCGCGCACGGCCGACGTGCAGGGCATGTGCACCTACGAGGACCTGGTCGCGGCCACCCTGCCGTACGGCCTGATCCCCTTCGTCGTGCCGCAGCTGCGCACGATCACGCTGGGTGGTGCCGTGACCGGTCTCGGGATCGAGGCGACGTCGTTCCGCAACGGCCTGCCGCACGAGTCGGTTCTCGAGATGGACGTGTTCACCGGAGCCGGCGAGGTCGTCACCTGCAGCCCAGAGCGCAACGCCGACCTGTTCCACGCGTTCCCGAACTCCTACGGCTCGCTCGGGTACGCGACCCGGATCCGGATCGCGCTCGAAGCCGTCCCCGCGAACGTCCGGCTGCGGCACGTGCGCGTGGACGACCCGACCACCGCCGCGGAGCTGATCGCGCGGATCGTCGAGGAGCGGTCGTACGACGGGGTGCGGGTCGACGCCATCGACGGGACGGCCTTCCACCCCGGCGAGATCGACCTGACGCTCGCCGAGTTCACCGACGACGACCTCGACGTCAGCGACTACACCGGCCAGGACGTGTACTACCGGTCGGTCCGGACCCGCAGCACCGACGCGCTGACCATGGAGGACTACCTCTGGCGCTGGGACACCGACTGGTTCTGGTGCAGCCGGGCGTTCGGCGCGCAGCATCCGCTGGCCCGGCGGCTGTGGCCGAAGCGCTACCGGCGCAGCGACGTCTACCAGCGCATGGTCGGCCTCGACACGAGGTTCGCGATCGCCGCGAAGCTCGACCGGATCAAGCGCAACGGCGTCGAGCAGCGCGAGCGGGTGATCCAGGACATCGAGGTGCCGGTCGACCGGCTCGCGGAGTTCCTCACCTGGTTCGACGACGCGGTCGGGATGCGGCCGGTGTGGCTCTGCCCGCTGCGGCTGCGCGAGCCCGACGGGCCGGGCAGCGCGACCCGGTGGCCGCTGTACCCGCTGGAGCCGGGACTGACCTACGTGAACGTCGGGTTCTGGGGCACGGTCGAGGTCCGGGGCGGATCGCCGGCCGGACTGGTCAACCGCCGCGTGGAGGAGAAGGTCCACGCGCTCGGCGGCCACAAGTCGCTGTACTCGGAGGCGTTCTACTCCCCGGAGACGTTCGCCGAGCTCTACAACATGCCGTACCTCGCCGAGGTGAAGGCTACGTACGACCCCAAGGACCGGCTGACCGGTCTGTACGAGAAGGCGGTGAGACGTCGATGAGCATCTCCAGCAAACCCACCCGACCGACGATGAGCCTCGGTGAGGCGATCGAGGCCATGCTCCCCGGTGAGCTGGCGTTCCGGTTCGAGGCCTACGACGGGAGCACGGCGGGTCCGGCCGACGCCGCGATCACGGTCCGGCTGCTCAACGAGCGCGGGCTCTCGTACGTCATGTCCGCGCCGGGCGACCTCGGGATGGCCCGGGCCTACGTGACGGGCGACCTCGAGATCGACGGCGTCCACCCGGGCGACCCGTACGACGCGCTGGTCCTGCTGATGGACAAGACCCGGCTGCGTGCGCCGAGCGCGGCCGAGACCCTCAGGATCGTGCGTGCGCTCGGCATGAACCACCTGCTGCCGCCGCCGACCCCGCCCCAGGAGCACCTCCCGCGCTGGCGCCGGCTGCTCGAGGGCCTGCGCCACTCCAAGACCCGGGACGCCGAGGCGATCCACCACCACTACGACGTCTCGAACCGCTTCTACGAGCTGGTGCTCGGCCCGTCGATGACCTACACGTGCGCGGTGTTCCCGAAGGTCGACTCGACGCTGGAGGAGGCGCAGGCCGAGAAGTACGACCTGGTCTGCCGCAAGCTCGACCTCCAGCCGGGCCAGCGGCTCCTCGACATCGGGTGCGGCTGGGGCGGCATGGTCCGCCACGCTGCCAAGAACTACGGCGTCGAGGTGATCGGCGCGACGCTCTCGGAGCAGCAGGCGCTCTGGGCGCAGGCGGCGATCGAGCGCGAAGGTCTCGCGGGTCGGGCGCAGGTCCGGTTCTCCGACTACCGAGACGTGCCCGAGACCGGCTTCGACGCGATCAGCTCGATCGGCCTCACCGAGCACATCGGCGTGCACAACTACCCGGCCTACTTCGCCTTCATCCGTGACCACCTGAAGGAGGGCGGCCGGATGCTGAACCACTGCATCACCCGCCCCGACAACCGGTCGCGGGCGAACGCGGGCGCGTTCATCGACCGGTACGTGT
The DNA here is from genome assembly GCF_002797495.1 of Mumia flava. Taxonomy (NCBI): domain Bacteria; kingdom Bacillati; phylum Actinomycetota; class Actinomycetes; order Propionibacteriales; family Nocardioidaceae; genus Mumia; species Mumia flava. Next base: position 1,517,822 of record NZ_PGEZ01000001.1, on the reverse strand, counting down.
TCCCCGACGGGGAGCTGACCGGGTCCGGCAAGATCATCACCGAGGTCCAGAACGCCGGTCTCGAGGTGCACCACGAGGAGAACCTCCGCATGCACTACGCGATGACGCTGCGCGACTGGTGCCGCAACCTGGCGGAGAACTGGGACGAGGCCGTCGCCGAGGTCGGCGTCGGCACGGCGAAGGTGTGGGGCCTCTACATGGCCGGGTCCCGGCTCGGGTTCGAGCGCAACAAGATCCAGCTGCACCACGTGCTCGCCACCAAGACCGCCGACGACGGCACGGTCGACTTCCCGCTGCGTCCGACCTGGGGCAGCTGAGCCGTTCGTCGAGGCGGAGCGGAGCGACCCTGCCCGTTCGTCGAGGCGGAGCGGAGCGACCTTGCCCGTTCGTCGAGGCGGAGCGGAGCGACGATCGAGACGCACTCTGAGGGGTCTCGATCACTCGCTCCGCTCGCGCCTCGACCAGCGGGGTTCTCCGCTCGCGCCTCGACCAGCGGGGTGCTCCGCTCGCGCCTCGCCGTCGGAAGCGGCGTCACTGCTCCGCGGCTGCCCCGACCTCGCGACGATCCGGGCGGCGGAGCGGGCCGAGCCTGCGGTCGAGCACGATCAGGGCCGCCGGCAGCAGGAACAGCCGGACCACCGTCGCGTCGAGCAGGATCGCGACCGACAGGCCGACCCCCATCTGCTTCATCTCGAGCATCGACAGGGTCGCGAACACGGCGAACACCGAGATCATCACCGCCGCCGCGCTCGTGACCACGCTCGCCGTCTGGCGCACCCCGTACTCCACCGCGAGCCGGGTCGACATCCCACGCCGAAGACCCTCGCGGACGCGGCTCATCACGAACACGTGGTAGTCCATCGACAACCCGACCAGGACGACGAAGCAGAACAGCGGCACCCAGTCGACGAGGAAGCCCGCTGAGGTGAAGTCGAGCAGCGACTCCGCCCAGGTGTTCTGGAAGACCAGCACCATCACGCCGAACGCAGCACCGACCGACAGGAGGTTGAGCGCGGTCGTCACCAGGGCGACCGTGACGCTGCGGAAGACCGCGACCATCACGAGCATCGTGAGCCCGAGCACGAACGCGACGACGAGCGGGAGGGTCCAGCGCTGGTCGGCGTGGTGGTCCACCGCTCGGGCGTCGTTCCCGCCGACCGCCCAGGTCGTCCCGAGCCCGTCCAGGGCACCGGGGACGAGGTCGTCACGCAGGTCGGTGACGGCTCGTTCGTTGCGGGAGTCGCCGTCGGCCTCCGGCGCCGTCAGCTCGAGCAGCACCGTGCGGCCGTCGTCGCCGACCACGACCTCGCCGGTCGCGGACGCGGTGCCGGCGTCGACGGCCTCGCGGCCGAGCATCTCCAGCGCACCCCGTACGTCGTCGGTCTGGCCGGCGTCAGCGGTCCGAGCGACGACGTCGATCGACGACCGCTCGGTCGGGAGATAGCGCTGCACCTGCTGGTACGCCGCGACCTCCGGCACGTCGTCGGGCAGCGTCTCGATCGTGCCCTCGTGCAGCTTCATCCCGAGCGCCGGCGCGGCGAGCACCGCCATCACGACGACCGAGGCTGCGAGCGAGACCCGCGGGTGGCGCAGCACAGGACCGATCAGGCGCCTGCTGATGCCCCCCGTGCCGATCCGGCGGTTCATCCGCCACAGGCCCGGGACCCGTGGCCGGTCCACCCAGCGGCCCAGCTTCGCGAGCAGCGCCGGCAGCACCGTCACGGAGCCGAGCATCGCGACCGCGACCACCAGCATCGCCCCGACGGCGAGGCCGACGAAGACGGTGTCGCGGGTCAGCATCAACCCGGACATCGCGACGATGACGGCGACGCCGGCGACGACGATCGCGCGTCCCGACGTTGCGGCGGCGATCTCGATCGCGTCCACCGTGGAAGCGCCCTTGCGCCGCTCCTCGCGTTCGCGCTTCAGGTAGAACAGCGAGTAGTCGACGCCGACCGCCATCCCGATCATCAGGATGACGCTCGCGACGGTCCCCGAGTCCGGCACGAGGAACGACACCAGCGCGTACAGCCCCATCGCGGTGAGGACGCACGAGAACGCGAGCGCGACCGGGATGGCCGCTGCGATCAGGGCGCCGAAGGCGATCACCATGAGCGCGAAGGTGATCGGGAGGCTGCGGGCCTCACCTGCGGCCAGATCGTCGCCGACCCGCTCGTCGATCGCGGACCCGATCGAGGTGCCGCCGGTCTGGACCACGTCGAGGTCGGGGTGCGCGTCGGCGACGTCGGCGGTCACGTCCTGCAGGTCGGCGGCGGTCGTCTCCTGGTCCTCCAGGTCCGCGTCGGTGAGCGAGATGCCGACCAGCATCGCCGTGCCGTCGTCGGACCAGACCGGTTCGGCCACACCGGCGACCCCGTCGACGGCCGAAGCGGCCGGCTGCAGGTCGGCGGCGACCTGGTCGGCGGCCGTACGGTCGAGCGTGCCACCGCCGGGTGCGGTGACCAGCACCAGCTCGGACGGGGTTCCGGTGAGGCCGGCCTCGTCGATCATCGCCTCGGCTCGCCCGGACTCCCCGATCCTGTTGTCCTCGTCGCCCATCGACTGCGTCGGCACGCTCGCCATCACGGCCATCGCCGCCGCGACGAACGCGACCCACAGAGCGAGGGCACGCCACGGATGGGTCGCGCTCCACCGGGCGACCCGGACGACGGGCGAGCGCTGCGCGGTCGTCGGCGGACGGGTGGGCGGGGGTGTGGTGGTCGTGGTCATGGCTCCTCCAGGGATCGTGTGTTCCGTGGTATCGAGCCAATCGACCGGCGTGCGCGTGCACACGGGGGTGACGCCCCCGATCGTGGTAGTGCTGGCCCCACTGTTCGTGGCATCGACGTCGCGCAGAGTGGGATCATGACCACGACCGCCCGAGGAGCCCCGATGAGCGCGCCGCCGCCCCCGACCCCCGCGCCGGTGGCGACGCTGCCGCCCCGGCGGACGTCGCGGTTCCGGCTGACCGGTCTGGTCTTCGTCTACGTCGCGCTCGGTCTGCCGACGATGGTCGTGGCGATCCTGGTGACCGTCGCGATCCCGCTCGCCGCGATCGGGATCGGCTTCGGTTTCCTCGTGGTGCTCGTCCCGGTGCTCCGACGGCTCGCGGGTGCGCACCGTTGGATCGCGGGCGCGGTCCTCCGTACGCCCGTGCCCGACCCGTACCGCGTCCGGACCGAGCGTGGCGCCGCGGCGATGGTCCGCAGCTGGGC